>JBDHGI010000124.1:0-15678 GCA_039589955.1 Gemmatimonadota bacterium
GTCAGAGGTGGGAGCTTCGACGGCTCGGGAGCAGGCGCTGGCGAAGCCAGCGATGAGGACCACCAGGAGACGGCGAGGCGTTGCTGACATGGGCGCTCCCAGGAGTGGTAGGGTCGACGGAGCATACAACGGTGGGCCAACCTCCGGGGGATCGCAACGGTGGGGTCCGCTGTACAGAATCGCGTTCGACAATCAGTATTGAGGCCCAACCTCATCGGAGTCCCGGATGCGCCTGCCCCGCTTGCTGACCCTGGTCCTGCTGGCTCTCGTGCTCCTCCCGGGCGAGAGCGACGCACAGTTCCGCCGCAGGGATCGGGAGCCCACCGTTCCCCCGCCAACGATCACCGACTACAAGCCGCGCTCCACGCTGGTCGTGCCGGAGCATCCGGTACCCCGGGCCAGGTTCCCGGTGGTGGACGTCCACGGCCACCCTCCCACGCTGGACGACTCCGAGACCATCCGTCAGGTGGTCGAAGCCATGGACGATCTCAATCTGCAGGTCATCGTCCAGGCCCGCGGCAGCTCCGGTGAGCGCCTCACGCGGCAGATCGAAGCGGTGCGCGCCGCAGGGTATGAGGACCGCTTCGTCTTCTTCACCACGCTGGACCTCAGGGACATCGCGCCCGGCTCGGGTGCCCGCATCGCCGCGCAGCTCGAGGCGGACGTGGCCGCCGGCGCCGTGGGGATCGGCGAGATCGGCAAGGGGTTCGGGCTCTACACCGCGAAGGCCGACGGCACGCGCCTGAGCATGGACGACCCCGAGCTCGACATCGTGTGGGAGACGGCAGGACGCCTGGGCGTGCCCGTGTTCATCCACACGGGGGATCCCGCGGAGTTCTTCGAGCCCCACGACCTCGAGAACGAGCGCTGGCTGGAGATGTCCCTCTTCCCCAATCGGCAGCTCAACGACCGCTCCCGCTTCCCCACCTTCGACGACCTCATGGCGGAGCGGGACAGGATGATCGCCAAGCACCCGGGCACCACGTGGATCCTCGCTCACATGAGCTGGTACACCCACGACCTTTCCCGCCTCGGCGAGCTCTTCGATCGATTCCCCAACGTGTACGGGGAGCTGGGAGCGGTCCTGTACGACCTGGGCCGTCAGCCCCGGTTCGCCCGCAGGTTCTTCGAGAAGTACCAGGATCGGATCCTGTTCGGTAAGGACTCCTTCCAGCCCGAGGAGTATCCGTACTACTGGCGGGTCTTCGAGACCGAGGACGAGTACTTCGACTACTACCGGGACTACCACGCCTTCTGGAAGCTGTACGGCATGGGGCTTCCCGACGAGGTGCTCCGGAAGGTCTACTACGAGAACGCGTTGAGGCTGGTCCCGAGCATGCCCACGGAGGGCTTCACCGGGACGGAGTGACCCCCGGGGTCAGAAGCCGGACACCCTCAGGCGGCCCAGCGCCGTGGTCTGGTGGGGCGTGCTCCAGGGGCCGAGGACGCCGACGATGGCCGCTTCCACCTCTGCCGGGGTGGCCCCGGGGTGTGACTGCAGGTAGAGCATGATCGCGCCCGCCACGTGCGGCGTGGCCATGGACGTGCCCGACATCGTCCCGTATGCGCCATTCAGATGGGCGGAGTAGATGCCGACGCCGGGTGCCGCCACGGTCACCGGGTTGCCATAGTTGCATCCGGCGTCCGTATCCGACGCGTCGCTGGACGTGACCGTGATGACGCCGTTGATGCGCAGGGTGTCCGGGTCATTCCTGTTGCTCGCCGCCAGGTCGTCGTCGCCCACCTGCGCCGGGGACACGTTGGCCGCGTCGGCCGGGATCAGACAGGCACCCAGGATACCGTTGCCCGCGCCGATGGCGTAGTACACTCCCTGGCTCGCCGAGCGACGCACCGCCTCGTCGAGAACCTCGCTCAGGTCTCCCGCCAGGCTCAGGTTCGCCACCATCGCCTGAGTGGGGTCGGCCATCTGCCGGGCCGTCACCTCGTCGATGCCCGCGACGATGTCGTCCACGGTGCATTGGCCGTCGTCGGTGCAAACCCGGAAGCCGAAGACCGGCGCTCCGGGGGCCACCCCTACCACCCCGCCGTTCCCGTCCCGGGCGGCCGCGGTGCCCGCCGTATGGGTCCCATGGCCGTGGGCGTCCTCCCCGCCTCGCGACGGCTCGGCGGCCACGAAGCCGAGGGTCTCCACCACGTTCAGATCCGGGTGGTCGCTGTCCACTCCGGAATCGATGCCGAAATACCAGGTCGTCATCTCGCACCCGGGCACCTGACTGGCCTTCCAGGCCTCGCTCTGATCGGCCCCGATCCGGGAGATGTTCCACAGCTGTGACAGGTCGTCGTGGTTGCCGGTGTCCACGCACACGCCGGGGGGAGCGGCCTGAGTCGACGCGCATTCCACGTTGGTGTATCCCGAATCCCCGTCGCCGTTGAACGCCACGACCCGGTAGCAGTATTCGGTCTCCGGGACCAGGGGTGCGTCTGAGCGCGACGTGACATCGGCCCCCAGCTCGGCGATCACGCTCCAGCCACCGGACGTACCGAGGCGCCGCTCCAGCCGGAAGCCGTCCTCGTTACCGGAAGTGTCCGTCCACATCAGATCGATCTGCCGGTAGTCCACGGCGGTGGCCGTCAGCCCGGTGGGGGCCTGCGGAGGATCACAGGCGGCGCCCGTCCCTGACACGGTAACACCGTACCGACCCCCGAGGTCTGTGACGACCTGTCCGACCTCGCAGTCGTACAGCGCGCGATCGTAGAACAGCAGCTCGGCGACCTGGCCGTCGAAGCGGGCGTCGGTCACGGGCTCGGCCGCGCCCACCAGATACCGGTCGAAGGGGCTCGGCATCCCCGCGGCGGCTGGCTTCCCGCGGGTGCGCCGTCCACCAGGTGGTCGAAGGTGTCCCCAGCGCTCAGACGCCACACCACGACGTGCTCGGCTCCGGCCGCCACGCTCGTGCCCGCGTCCTTCCACAGGTTGTTCGGATCCCAGTAGCTGATGGGGTACGTGCCTGCGGACCGGCGCGTGTGGAACGCTGCGCGTGTGGACGAGCTTCCGTACGTGGCGAAGATCCCGTAGTTGTGGCTGGTGGCGTCTTCCTGCCGGAACACGGCAACCAGCGTTCCCGAGCCGTGCCCGGTCACGCCAGCCACCTCGAGGAGCTCGTCGTTGTCCCCTCCCTCGTTGAAGCCCACGAAGGCCTGGCCGTTGAAGCCCGAGGGGTCTCCGGCGTAGAACGTAGGCCGCTTCCCGGCGTTCGCCTGCACGGCATCCGCCTCGCTCCCTCGATTGCTCCAGCTCGACACCTCGCCACCGTCGGCCAGCACGCCGCCGAGGTCGTTGGCCACCAGGCGCAGGCGCAGGCCGGCACCGGGGACGTCGACTGGGGGGGGCGCGGGCGGCGCGGCACCGGTCGTGGCGCAGGCCTCGTTGCTGAAGTCCGAGTATCCGTCTCCGTTGAAGGCGGAGACCCGGTAGCAGTACTCCGTCTCGGCGCTCAGGCCCGCGTCGGCGTAGCTCGTGGCTTCGGCCGCGGTCCTGACCACCTCCGCCCACGAGCCGGCCTGGCCCTCGCGCCGCTCGACGCGGAAGCCGTCCTCGTCCGTCGATCCGTCGACCCACGTCAGGTCGACGGCTTGGTGCCCATCCGCCGTGGCGGTGAGCCCCGAGGGCGCGTCCGGCGGCGCGCATCCTCCGCCGGAGCTCGATACCCCGATGCCGTAGTACGCACCGAGGTCGGCGACCACCGCGTCCATCTCACAATCGGACAGCGCGCGATCGTAGAACAGCAGCTCGGCGACCTGGCCGTCGAAGCGGTTCTTGGTCGTCGGCTCGGCGGAACCGATGATGTAGCGGTCGAAGGGATTGTGGATGCCCGAGCCCATCGCCGCGGAGCCGACCGGTGAGCCGTCGAGCCGGAAGTCCGTGGCCCCCGATCCGTCGATGCGCCACATCACGATGTGATCCTGCCCTGCCGTGACCGTGGACGTCGCGTTGACCCACCCGTGCGACCGGTCCCAATAGCTGAGGGGGTACGGGCGGCTGGACCGGTAGGTGACAAAGGACGCGCGATCCGTGGAGTTGGCGTACGGCGCGAAGAGCACGTAGTTGTGGCGAGTGGCGTCCTCCTGCCTCAGGACCGCGATGAGCGTCCCGGACTCGTGCGCCACGACGTCCGGGATCTCCAGGTTCTGGTCGTTGTCCCCTCCCTCGTTGAAGCCCACGAAGGCCTGGCCGTTGAAGCCGCCTCCCCCCTGGTGGTAGGTGGGCCACTTTCCGGCATCGGCCTGGACCGCGTCGGACTGGCTGCCCCGGTTGGGCCAGGATCCCACGCCTACCCCGTCACCCAGGATCGTCGACAGGTCGCTGGCCACGAGCCGGACCTGTAGCCCGGTGGTCGGCACGGTCACGGCCTGCGGGGGAGGAGGAGCCGACCCGGTGGTTGCACAAGCTTCGTTGCTGTACCCCGAGGATCCGCCGTCGCTGAACGCGGCCACGCGGTAGCAGAACTCCGTCTCGGGGCTCAGGCCGGTGTCGACGTACGTGGCCACGTCCGCGGCAACTTCACCCGCGTCGGCCCAGGATCCGCCCGGCCCCTGGCGACGCTCGATGCGGAAGCCGCTCTCGTCGCTGGAGGCATCGGTCCACGCCAGATCGATCTGCTGATGATCGACGGCCGTGGCCGACAGGCCGGTTGGCGCGCCCGGGGGCGTGCAGGAGCCTCCCGAGACGCTGACGGGAATGCCGTAGCGGGCGCCGAGAGAAGCCGTGATCGCGTCGGACTCGCACCTGGGGAGCGCCCGGTCGTACACCAGCAGCTCCGCGATCTGACCGTCGAAGCGGGCGCTGGTGCTGGGCTCGGCGGCCCCGATGAGGTACCGGTCGAACGGGGGGATATCGGACCCGATGGCCTTCGACCCTTTGGGCGTGCCATCCACGAAGAACTCCGTGACCACCGAGCCCTCTACGCGCCAGACCACCAAGTGCTGCTCGCCGGCTTTCAGGGCCACCGAGGAGTTCGCCCAGCCATTGGACGAGTCCCAGTAGGCGACCTTGCGGCCGCTGGATCGGTAGGTCTGGAACGCGGCCCGACTGGAGGAGCTCCCGTATGCCCCGAGGATCGCGTAATTGTGGCTGGTGGCGTCGTCCTGCTGGTAGACCGCGATGAGCGTCAAAGAGCCTTTGGGGGCCACGCCGGAGATCTCGAGGAGCTCGTCGTTGTCCGTCTCCTCATTGAAGCCGACGTGGGGCTGGCCACCGAACAGGCCGCTGCCGCCGGCGTGGAAGGTGGGAAGCCGGTTCCCGTTGGCCTTGGTCGCGTCGGGACCAGACCCGCGGTTCGGCCATACCGCGACGTCCGCCCCATCGGAGAGCGTCCCGGCCAGGTCACTGGCCACGAGGTGCACCAGAAGGCCTACGGGGTCCGGAGCGACCTGTACCGCGCTCTCCAACTGATAGGCGAGGTTCGGCTCGACGTAGCGCACGCGTGGGTTGCGACGCAGAGCCTCGACGGCCGCGTCGGGAATCTGGGCCGAGAATCCCTTGAGGGCATGGCGGTAGACGTGGCGGAGCCGGAGCCCGTGGGCCTGTCCGAGCCCTGCGGCGAGCCCGGCAGGGTCGGCGACGTCGTCATCGAAGAGGACCAGATATTGTCCCGGAACGACCCGAGGAGCCTCCTGCGCCTCCCCGGCGCTGCCGCTCGCGGTCTCCGGGACCGTCGGCGTCACGGGGGAGTCCTCACTGCACGCGGGGAGCGTGCAGGCCATGGCGAACGCCACGGCGCACCAGGCGGAGCGGCGGCTCACACGGTTCGTCTTCGGGGCCACGTATCGATCCAAGGGACCCATTCCTCTCAGGCGCTCGGGGAAGGAGACCCGCCCATCGCACGAGGCCGGTGACAACGGAGGCGGTGATCTTGGTATGAGCGGCGACCCCTCGAGGTCCAGGTCGCGGCGCTCCTCCGCGATGCAGCCACGGCGCGGCTCCCTCGTGGAGCGCGTCGTGGGCCTTTGTCCCTGGAGGTGCACCAATCGTGCCCCCTGGTCCATGGTCATCGCCCCCAGGTCCAGACGCCGCAAGTCGTTGGGAGGAGATTATTTGTGCTCCCTGAGCCGCTCCGCATCCGCTCTCCGGCACCGGGGAGATGTTGCGGGTCCGCAGCGATTCGTGTCAGGCCCGCGACATTGGCGCCACAATAGCGTGTCGCGGGCCCGCCCCCCACCTTCGCCGACACGCACCATCCAGCGTCCGCCCAGCACCCCACCCGGATTCGGGAGGTCGCCCATGTCCGGCCCACGTACCTGCAGTGCCGCCGTCACCGTCACCCTGCTGACGTTCACCGGGCAACCGGCGGCGGTGCTCGCCCAAGGGACCCCGGATGCGGACCCCGACGCCCCCCGCCTCACCATCGAGCGCCTCTATTCACTCCCGAACCTCACCGGCACGAGTCCGAAGGCACCGGCGTGGTCACCCGACAGCCGCCACATCGCGTTCCTGTGGAACGACGAGGGCCGCAACTTCCACGATGTGTGGATCCTGGAAGCCCGGGCTCCCGACCCGGAGCCCGAGCGCATCACCAGCATGCCCCGCCGGGGCGGGCCCACCATCGATCCGCCCGACCCCTACGCGGAGGCACTCGCCAGGGAGGCTCTGGAGCGTGACCGCGGCGTGGACGCATTCACCTGGCACCCCGATGACGGCACCATCCTCTTCGGCTTCCGCGGGGACCTCTGGACGGTGGAGCCCGGTGCCGCGCCCACCCGGCTCACGGGGACCCGTGCGTTCGAGAGCCTCCCCTCCTACTCGCCGGCTGGCGACCTCATCGCCTTCGTCCGCGACGGCGACCTCTGGCTACTTCCCGTGGGAACCGCCGGCGACGAAGCGGTCCGGCTCACTGACGTGGCCCGTCCCGACGTCCGTGTCACCGGATACCGGTGGTCCCCCGACGGGTCACGCATCGTCTTCATGGAGCGCGACCTGACGGAGGTCGCTGTGCGGGGCGTCCCGGACTACCTGGCCGAGGAGACGCGCCTCAACGAGATCCGCCGGGCCTACCCCGGCGAGGAGGACGGCAGCCAGCGCCTCGGCATCGTCCGGGCCGACGTCTCGGGCGGCGAGGACGACCCACCGACGGGTCGACCCGCCCCCGACGTCCACTGGATCGAGTTGGGAGGCTCTCCGGACGAGGGCCCGGCACCGGACATGATCCTCGGCTACGAGTGGTCCCCCGACGGCACCCGCCTCGCCGTCGACACCAGCGATCTCATCGCCAAGGACCGCCGCATCTTCATCGTCGACGTGGGCGCCGGCGCTCCCACCGCGCGTCTCCTGGTCCGGGAGCAGGATCCGGAGAACGAGACCTTCTACTTCTGGCGCCTCGAGTGGTCCGTCGGCTCGGACCTTCTCTACTTCATCTCGGACCGTGACGAGGACTACCACGTCTGGGCTGTGAGTCCCGGCAAGGCAGGG
This sequence comes from Gemmatimonadota bacterium, assembly GCA_039589955.1. Classification (GTDB taxonomy): domain Bacteria; phylum Gemmatimonadota; class Gemmatimonadetes; order Longimicrobiales; family Gaopeijiaceae; genus SZUA-318. The sequence goes on from JBDHGI010000124.1 coordinate 7,427, forward strand.
CCCTCGACCGCGGGCCGGCCGGCGGAAGCGCCGGAGTTGACTCAGCTCACCTCGGGCCCCTGGGCCGTCGCCTCCATGACGCCGGTGGAGGGCGGGCTCATCGTGGTGGGCAACCGCGGTCGGGGTGAGGAGCGACACATCTTCCGGGTGAGCGACGACGGCGGAGATCCCGAGCGGCTCAGTCAACGACCCGGCACCCACTCGCCCTCCGTCTCTCCCGACGGGCGCTACGCGGCCGTCTCCTTCTCCAGCGACGAGACGCCGCCGGATCTTCTCATCACCTCCCTCGGGCCGGATCGTAGCGAGCGCCAGGTCACCTGGTCGCCCCTGCCGGATTTCCACGACTACCGCTGGGCGGTGCCGCAGTACGTCACCTTCCCCAGCCATGTGGACGGCACCACACTCCACGGCCGGCTCACGCTGCCCCCCGACTTCGACCCCGATCGCACCTATCCTGCCATCCTGGGGTCCGTCTACACCGAGACCGTGCGCAACCAGTGGGGCGGCCGTACCGCGCATCCCACGTGGGGCCTCGATCAGTACCTGGCCCAGGAAGGATACATCCTCCTCAACGTGGACATGCGCGGAAGCTGGGGGCGGGGGCGGGAGCACCGTCGGGGCATCCGACTGGACTACGGCGGCATGGACATCGAGGACCTGGAGAGCGGGGTCCGCTACCTGGAGACCCTGGGCTACGTGGACATGGACCGCGTGGGCATCTGGGGCTCCAGCTACGGCGGCCTCATGACGGCGATGTCCCTCTTCCGGAAGCCCGGTCTCTACGCCGCGGGCATCGCGGGCGCGCCGGCCACCAGCGTCTGGCACGCCCTCACCGGTCAGATGGCCGTGATGCTCGCCCCCGAGGACTCGCCCGAGGAGTACCTCGACTCGTCACCGTTCATGCACGCCCACGGCCTGGAGGATCCCCTCATGATCGTCCACGGCATGCGGGACCCGGTGGTGCTGTTCAAGGACACCATCACCCTGGTGCAGCGTCTCATCATGCTGGGCAAGGACGTGGACCTGGTGACCCTACCGAGCTCGGGCCACGGGTGGGACAACGAAGGGCTGGCCCAGACGCGCTTCGCCTTCAACAAGATGGTGGACTTCTTCAACCGGCATCTGGACGGAGGCGGGGGCTAGGCGACTCCGGCCGGGAGCTTGCCTGCACCGCCGGGGCGACGGAATGTCACCTTGGGCCGCACACCCACCGTCACGTCCAGGACCCGACCCATGACGCGCACGCCACTCCTCACCGCCCTCGCCGCCATCCCCCTCCTCGCGGCAGCGGCCTCCGCCACTGCCCAGACCGACCAAGGCTGGGACCGCCTCGTGGCTCTGGACGCCGAGCTCACCCGGCTGCGGGGGCCCGTTCGCGTGGACGGCGTGCCTCGGCTGGGGTCCGACGCGGTGGCCGCGCGGGCCATGGCGATCACCGACGTTCAGGACCGCCTCCGTGCGATGGACGCCTCCGGCTGGAGCCGCGCCGGCAAGGTCGACTACCTGCTGGTGTGGGCGAAGGCCAACGCCCTGGAGTTCGAGCACCGCATCACCCGGCCCTGGGCCAAGGACCCCATCTACTATCTCGATCAGGTCCGGCGCGTGCCCTACGTCGAGCTCCCCCTGGACGGCGCTGCGGCGGAGCGTTGGCGGGAGTCCCTGGCTGCGGTGCCGGCCACCCTCGAGCAGGCCCGGGCCAACCTCACGGAGCCCAACGGGGAGCTGGCGGCCCTGGCCATCTTCCACCTGGACAACTTCGACGGTGTGGGCCAGGGCCAGCCCTACCGGGACGAGCCACCGGAGGGCACCGTCGGCTGGTTCGCCGATCTGTGTGCGCGGGTCGCCGAGGCCCAGCCGACGGACGGGGAGGCCTGCGCCGCCGCTCACGACGCCGTTGTCGGCTACCGGGAGTGGCTCGCTGCCCGTCGGGCCGACATGCCTCCCTCGGCGGGCATCGGAACGGAGAACCTGGAGTGGTACTTCCGCAACGTGCGACTGCTACCGTACGGGGTGGAGGATATCGTGCTTCTGGGCGAGCGGGAGTTCCATCGCTACCGGACCGCGTACCAGATCACACTCAACCGCAACGCCCACCTGCCGGAGCTGGAGCTCACCCGCACACGGGAGCAGCACGAGGCCCGCACCCGGGAGGCCGAGCGGCAGATCCGCGAGCTGGTCCTGCGGCAGCGGTTGCTCACCTTCCCCCCGGACATGCCGGACCGCTTCGACACGGACACGTTCTGGAGCCCCCGCGCCCTCACCGACCGGCACTTCTGGGAAGAGCTCCAGTTCCGCAACGCCCTCAACAACCACATCCACGCGTCCGTCCCCGGCCACCGCTTCGACGGCCTGGTGGCCCGTTCCGTGGACAACCCCGTCCGCCGGGGCTACGGCGACAGCTCACGCGCCGAGGGATGGGCCACCTACATCGAGGAGATGTTCGTCCTGGCGGGCCTCACGGAAGAGGTGCCCCGGGCCGACGAGCTCTTCTACGTGGCCCTCATGAAGCGTGCAAGCCGCATCTACGCCGAAGCCATGATGCACTCCGGCGCCTTCGGCCTGGACGAGGCGAACCGCTACATGATCGACTTCGTTCCCTACATGGAGCAGGACCTGGGGCGCTACGACCTGGAGGGGTACCTGCGCCGTCCGGGCTCGGGCAGCGGATACATCATCGGCAAGATCCAGCTGGAGAAGCTGCTGTCCGAGCGCTCCCTTGAGCTGGGCGACGCGTTCGAGCTGGGCGCCTTCCACGACGAGGTCCTCTCCCGGGGGATGATCCCGCTGACCCTCATCCGGTGGGAGATGACCGGGGCGGACGACGAGGTGCGCCCCCTGTGGCGGGAAGCCACGGGAGGGGAGCTGAGGTAGGGGCGCCCCATTGCGCCCCACACCTCCGGCCGCACTATACCTCCCCTGCCCTGCCTGCCGTCGTCACGCGATCCCTCGGGAGATCCATCATGAAGCGCAGCGCCCTCCTGGCCGTAGCCGTCGGCATCGCCACCGCGCCCGCCGCCCACGCCCAGACCGCCGACCTCGCCACCACCCTCTCCCACCTCCAATACCGGGAGATCGGGCCCGCCCTCATGGGCGGACGCATCGCCGACCTGGCGGTGGTGGAATCCAGGCCGCAGACCTTCTACGTGGGCGCCGCCACCGGCGGCGTGTGGAAGACGGAGAACCACGGCACGACGTGGACGCCCCTCTTCGACGACCAGCCCACCGCGTCCATCGGCGACGTCACCGTTCACCAGGCCAACCCGAACCTAGTGTGGGTGGGCACCGGCGAGCCACAGAACCGGCAGTCCTCCCCCTGGGGCAACGGCGTCTACAAGTCCACCGACGCCGGCAACACGTGGATCCACATGGGGCTGGAGGCCACCAAGCACATCGGACGCATCGTCATCCACCCCCGCGATCCGGACATCGTCTACGTAGCGGCGGTGGGTGACCTGTGGCGCCCGAACCCCGAGCGCGGCGTCTACAAGACCACCGACGGGGGGGACACGTGGGAGCTCGTGCTCTTCATCGACGAGAACACCGGCGCCATCGACCTGGCCATGGACCCCTCGGACCCCGGCACCCTCTTCGCCGCCATGTACCAGCGCCGACGCACCGGATGGGGATTCAACGGTGGCGGCCCGGGCAGCGGACTCTACCGCACGCTGGACGGCGGCGAGAGCTGGACGGAGCTCACCGAGGGGCTGCCCGATGGGGACAAGGGCCGCATCGGCATCGACATCCACCGGCGGAACGGGAACGTGATCTACGCGCTGGTAGAGGCCGACCCGCGCAGGCCGGGCCAGGGCTTCGGAGGTGGCGGTGGCCGGGCGAGCGGGCTCTACCGCTCCACGGACCGGGGCGCCACGTGGGAGAAGATGTCCAGCACCAACCCCCGCCCCATGTACTACTCCCAGGTGCGCATCGACCCCAGCAACCCGGACCGCATCTACGTGCTGGGCACCCAGCTCATGGTGTCGGACGATGCCGGCAAGACCTTCCGCGGCGACGGCGCCACGCAGATTCACGTGGACCATCACGCCCTGTGGATCGATCCCGACGACCCGGACCACCTCATCATCGGCAGCGATGGCGGGGTGTCCGCGTCGTGGGACGGAACGGCCACGTGGCGCATGTTCGACAACATCGCCCTGGGCCAGTTCTACGCCGTGGGGGTCGACATGCGCGACCCCTACTACGTGTGCGGCGGGCTTCAGGACAACGACGCCTGGTGCGGGCCGTCCAACACGCGCTCCTTCCACGGCATCCGCAATCAGGACTGGTACGAGACCGTCTACGGTGACGGCTTCGAGACCATCGTGGATCCCTCGGACTCCACCATCGTTTACTCGGAGTCCCAGGGCGGGAACATGAACCGGTACGACCTGATCACCGGCGAGAAGACAGCGATGCGGCCCATTGTCGGGCCCCGGGAGAACGGGGACACCGCCAAGGACTACCGCTTCAACTGGTTCGCGCCGCTCCTCATCTCCCGCCACGACCCGGCCACCATCTACATCGGGAACAACTACCTCATGCGCTCCCGGGATCGGGGCATGACCTGGGAGGAGGTGGGTGGCATCGACCTGACGAAGCAGATCGACCGGGAGGAGCTCTCCATCATGGGGGCGGCGGGCTCGGAGCCCCAGATGTCCCTCAACGACGGTATCTCCAGCTACGGCAACCTCACCACGGTGGCCGAGTCCCACTTCACGCCCGACGTCATCTACGTGGGCACCGACGACGGTAACGTGCAGGTGACCCTGGACGGGGGCGGCACCTGGGACAACGTCGTCGACGAGATTCCGGACCTTCCCGAGCGTACCTACGTGAGCCGACTGACGCCGTCGGTCCACGTGCCCGGCCGGGTGTACGCCACGTTCGACGGACACCGCAACGGCGACTACTCTGCGTACGTGTACGTCAGCGAAGACCACGGGCAGAGCTGGGAGCCCATCTCCGACGGTCTTCCTCACGGCTGGTCCGTGAACGTCATCACCGAGCACCACCGGACCGAGAACCTGCTCTTCGCGGGCAACGAGATCGGGGTGTTCGTCTCCATCGACCGCGGCGGGAGCTGGACCCGCCTGAAGGGCAACTTGCCCACGGTGCCGGTGGACGACCTGGTCATCCATCCCCGTGACAACGATCTCGTCGTGGGCACCCACGGGCGGAGCGTCTGGATCATGGCCGACATCACGCCCCTTGAGCAGCTGTCCAATCCGATGATGGCCGAGGCTGGCCGGATCTTCCCGGCTCGAACCGCCACCATGTGGGCCGAGCGCGGCGACTGGCCCTTCTACGGAGCGCGGTACTCCGCGTCCAACCCGCCCCGGGGGACGCCCATCCGCTACTACCTGCGGGAGTCCGTGGGCGAGGAGGAAGCTTCGAGCGAAGGCGATGGAGACGGTGATTCGGGCGAACCCGGGGGCTTCACGCTCACCATCACCGACGGTGAGGGCGAGGTGGTGCGCACCCTGGAGGCACCTTCGGAAGCCGGCATCAACGAAGCACTCTGGGATTGGCGGCACGACGCGCCGTACGAGCCGGAAGAAGGCCAGGGAGGAGGCGGAGGAGGAGGCTTCTTCGGCGGTGCTCCCCAGGGCCCCGTGGCCCTCCCCGGCACGTACACCGTCAGCATGACCGTGGGCGAGGAGACGTTCACCGGAACGCTGCGGATCGAAGCCGACCCCCGTCGCCCCATGACCCACGCCGACCGCATGGCCCGCCATGAGGCCCTCATGAGCCTCCACCAGATGGCGCAGCCCCTGTACGACGCGACCCGAGCGGTGCGGCGGCTGAACGACCAGCTCGACGAGGCCGAGGGGCTCCTGGAGGAGCACGAGGACGTGCCCGAGTCCCTCTCCGAGACCCTCTCTGCCATCCAGGAGGAGCTCGAGGAGATCGACGACGATCTCGGGGAGGTACGGGGCTGGGCCCGGGTGGCCAACTCCATCCAGCAGTCCTCCACCCTGCCCACCGAGGATCAGCTCTGGCAGGTGGACGCCGCGTGGGAGGCGGCGCCGGGGCTCATCGAGCGCCTCAACGCCATCATCACCGAGAGGATGCCGACGTTCAACGCCATGTTGGACGAGGAAGGCGTGCGGCCCGACCCCGGCGAGGCGGTGACGGTGCCACGTCGGGGAGGCGGGTAGGCCGGCACATTTCGACTCGCGGCCCGGGCAGGCAATGGTGGTGCGCAGGCGAATCGCGAAAAGGAAGACCTACCCGAACCGACCCACCCGCCCTATCGTAGGCCACTCTCAATGGATTCGCGGTTCTGCCCATGTCCGACGATCCGGTCCATCGCCTCAACACGGCCCTCGACGGCCGCTACCGCATCGAGCGAGAGCTCGGTGAGGGCGGCATGGCCACCGTCTACCTGGCGGATGACCTGAGGCACGACCGCAAGGTCGCGATCAAGGTCCTGAAATCCGAATTGAGCGCCGTCATCGGCGCCGAGCGTTTTCTCGCCGAGATCAAGACGACCGCCAATCTTCAGCACCCGCACATTCTGGCGCTGTTCGACTCGGGCGAGGCGGATTCCTTCCTCTTCTACGTGATGCCGTACGTAGAGGGAGAGTCGCTCCGCGACCGGATCGACCGCCTGAAGCAACTTCCCGTGGACGAAGCGGTGCACATCTCGTCTCACGTGGCGAGCGCGCTGGACTACGCCCACCGGCAGGGGGTCATCCACCGCGATATCAAGCCGGCAAATATCCTGCTCCACGACGGGGAGCCGGTGGTGGCGGACTTCGGGATCGCGCTGGCCGTGAGCAATGCGGGCGGAGGCCGACTCACCGAGACCGGACTCAGCCTGGGCACGCCGCACTACATGAGCCCCGAGCAGGCCACTGCGGATCGGGAGCTCAACGCTCAGTCGGACATCTACGCCCTCGCCTGCGTCACCTACGAGATGCTCACCGGAGCCCCGCCCTTCGCGGCTCCCACGGCGCAGGCCGTCCTCATGCAGATCTTGACCGAGGAGCCCAAGCCGGTGACGGCGGTTCGGAAGTCGGTACCACCGCACGTTGAGGCCACGCTCGGAAAGGCACTGGAGAAGCTCCCGGCCGACCGGTTCAGCACGGCCGAGGCGTTCGGGAAGGCACTCCGGGACCCCGGGGCGACCGAGGCGCGCCGCGCGGCCAGCGCGGCTCCGGCAACGCCGGCCGGGACCGTCGTGGGGTGGAAGCGGCTGGTCTGGCCGGGGATCGCCGCCGTGATGACGGTGGCGGCGGTGCTGGCATGGACAGGGCGGGGCAAGCCGGAGCGGCAGGTCACCCGACTCGTCATCCCTACAGGGAACGAGGCCGGGGTTGCCGAAAACATCCCCCGCTCGCTCTCGATCAGCCCCGACGGTCGTACCCTCATCTACATGCAGGACGACCCGTCGGGCTCCCTGCGCACCTACGCTCGCGATCTGGCGTCGGATCAGGCACGCCGGATCTTCGACGCTCAGATCGTGCAAGCCGCGTTCTCCCCGAGCTCGGAACAGGTTCTGCTGCACGACGGAGCGAATCTCCGCGTGCAGGGGCGCGAAGGAGGCGGGACGGCGATCCTCACCTCGCACGTCCAGCAGATCTCCACCGTCCTGTGGAGCCGGGACGACTGGATCTACTACACCGATCTCGAGGGGGCCCTCCAGCGCGTTCGCCCGGACGGATCACAGCCCGAAACGATCTCACTCGCGGAGGGTGTCGAGCTCGCTTTTCCCCGGGCGGACCTGCCCGAGGCGAACGCACTGATCGTCGAGAGTCCGCTGGACCAGTCCGTCGGGGTCCTGGACCTCGCGTCCGGTGAGCTGACCCGCATCCACGCAGGTCGGGAGGCCTGGGTCGTCGAGGACGAATACCTGGCATGGGTCGATGACGGACGGCTTCTGGGGCAGCGGCTGGACCCGAAGACGGGTTCAGTGAGTGGCACGGCGGTGGACCTCCTCGGCGGTACCAGTCTGACAAGCTACATCGGCGTGCCCTTGATTACCGTCTCCCGATCGGGAACGCTGGTCTACGTCCCAGGGAACCCGGGGCAGGATCCGGAGAATCTCGTTGCCGTCTCCCGCGACGGCGTGCGGGCGACCCGAAACATCTCGGTCAGGAGCGATCTCGGCCTCACGATCTCCCCACAAGGCGATCGCATCACCTTCGAAGAGCGTCCTGACAACCGCGGTGATGTCTACGTGGTCGACCTGGTCCGAGGTCTCAAGACCCGACTGACCTTCGGGGCAGGCGCCGTCTACCCCACCTGGACCC
>JBDHGI010000125.1:0-14362 GCA_039589955.1 Gemmatimonadota bacterium
TCGATCCGATGAAGGGAGCCCGGCCGGTCAACAACTCGTATAGCGTGGCTCCCATCGAATACAGATCGGCCCGGAAGTCCGGCTCATCGCCCCGGATCTGCTCGGGAGAGGAGTACGCCGGCGTACCAAGGAAGGCCCCTGTGCGGCTGATTTCGCTCGGGATCCCGAGTGTCTTCGAGATCCCGAAGTCACCGAGCTTCACGCCTCCGTGTTCGTCGAGGAAGCAGTTGGAGGGCTTGATGTCGCGATGGAGGATGCCGAGGTCGTGCGCGGCCTCCAGTCCAGAGAGCAGCTGCAGAATCGTGTCGACGGCCGTCGCCGTCGTCATCGGCCCACGCCGGACTCGCTCGAGGAGCGTCTCTCCCGACACGAGCTCCATGCTGATGGTCGGAAGTCCGTCCACTTCCTCGGACCCGGACCCGAAGACGCACCGAGGATGGTTCAGCGACGCTGCAAGCTGACCTTCCCTCAGGAAGCGCTGGCGCGATTCCTCGGACGTGGCCCTCACCTCGGTGAGCACCTTCAGAGCGACGCGACGCCCGCTCCTGTCATCCTCCGCCTCCCAGACCTTCCCGTATCCCCCCTCTCCTAGGAGACGGATGAGTCGGTAGGGGCGCATGCGGCCCCCAGCAACCGCGGCTTCGGGGTGTTCTTCGTCGTGATGGTCCGATGCCATCGCATTGGTCCCACGAGAGGAGGGAGTCGCCGACCACCAACAGGGAGGATCATGCGCGGGTATCGTACGGACGAGCAAGCCTTCGCTTCGCCCTCGCCCCCCACCTATCGGCAGGGCGAGGTGCACGCGATGCTAAGGACCGCCTCATCCACGTCCGGCACGACCTGCGAGAGGTGCTCGAAGGGGCGCTGGCGGACTTCGACGGCCACCTGCAGCTTGCGCCGGGCTGATGGCCTCCGGGAACTTGCGAAGCACCCCGATGGTGGCACCGGTGGGAACAGGGGGACGGACATGTCACTCAGCATGGGAACAGCCAGGATTCGGAGTCGCCCGAGCCGGTTTCCCTGTCTGCTGCTGCTGCTGGTGTCGCTGCCGGCCTGCGGCGCCGACTCGGAGGCGACGGCCGACCTCGTCCTGCGCGGGGGCCGGGTCATCACCATGGATGAAGAGCTGCCGGAAGCCACGGCCATCGCCGTGGTCGGCGATCGCATTCTGGCGGTGGGCAGCTTCGACGAGATGGGGCATCTGGTGGTAGACGACACCGAGGTGCGAGACCTGGCGGGCCGGACCGTGATCCCAGGCATCAACGAGTCACACATCCACGTCCGCGACCTGGGCTTCCAGCAGACCACTGCGGTGAACCTGGAGCCCGCCCGCTCCGCGGCCGACGTACAGCGGCTCTTGTCCGAGCGTCTGGACCAGCTCCGCTCGGAGGATCGCCTGGGCGGGTGGACCTACCCGAGCACGGGCGAAACGGGCCCGTGGCTCTTCGGCCTGGGGTGGACGCAGGACCGCCTCGAAGAACGCCGGTTCCCCGATCGTCACGAGTTGGATCAGGTGTCCCGGGAGGTGCCGATCTCCGCCACGCGCATCTACGACGGCGTCGCCGTGAACACACGGGTTTTCGAGCTCATGGGCATCGACTTCGACGATCCCGCGACGCACCCGGATTGGTTCCGGGAGGACCCCCGGGACTTCGTGGCGGGCGACGTCATCTTCCGGGACGAGCAAGGCCTGCCCGACGGCGTGTTCGTGGGCTCGACGGCGCCGCTCTTGGTGGCGGGTGCCATTCCCGAGCAGAGCTTCGAGCGGCGGGTGCAGAGCCTCGAGGACGGCCTCCGGGTTCTGGCGTCTCTCGGGATCACGGCCATCGTGGAGGCCGGAAGCCGAATGGGCGAAGTGACGGAGGTGTACGAGGCCGCCCACGCACAGGGGCGTCTGCCGCTGCGGGCCGTGGTGTACGATGGCTGGTATCGCAGCAGGGACCCCACTGGCCTCGGCGATCCCGAAGCCATCGCCGCGCGCCTCGACGCTCTGGGGTTCAATCGCCGAGGTGACGACTGGTTGAGGGTGAGAGGCGCCAAGGCCTCGGCGGACGGGGGCGTAGGCTCACGAAGCGCCGCGGTGTCGGTCCCGTTTCTCGCCATCCCGGAGGACCCCCTGGGAGAGGGGAATCACGGAGCGTATCGGGATCCGGATGCGAGCCTCCGTCTTCAGCAGTTCAGTGAGCTGGCCAGCCGTGGTTGGGAGCTTCACACCCACGCCACCGGGGATGCGGCCATCAGGCAGACCATGGATGTCTACGAGATCCTGCTGGACTCCCTCGAGCGAGCGGACCCTTGGGGGGACCGACGATGGAGCATCATCCACTGCTACATGCCTGACGAGCCGGGAACGTCGGTCATCAGCGAGATGGCGGACCACGACATCATCGCCGCCATCAACCCCGCGAACCTGTACTTCGAGGGTGAGTCCTTCCTGCGCAACCTCGGCCCGGAGCGCATGGCCCGGCACACCCCTTACCGTACCTTCCTGGATGCCGGTATCGTCATGGCGTCCGGCTCCGACTATCCCAACAACTCGCCGGACCCGTGGATCGGCGTCTACCAGATGATGACCCGCCGTTTCCAGATCTCGGGCGAAGTGCATGGCCCGGACCAGACGATCCCCTTGCTGGAGGCGCTCCGCACCTTCACGGTCAATGGAGCGTACCTCACCTACGACGAGGACGTGCGCGGCACGCTCACGCCGGGCAAGTACGCTGATCTCGTCGTGCTCGACGCGGACCTGGCGGGGGCCGATGCGGAGGAGATCCTGGAGATGGGCTCCAAGGTGCTCCTGACAATGGTGGGGGGCCGTACCGTCCACGGCTCCCTCGACTGGAACGAACGCTGAGCGAGGCGGCGGAGCGGCCGGAGCTCGAGCGCAGGCTGGGCACCTTCGACTCCATCATGATGATGGTGGGCATCGTCGTGGGCTCGGGGATCTTCCTGACCACGGGCATCATGGCCGAATCCGTCCCCTCCACCCCGCTCCTGCTGCTCGCGTGGGGCGTGGGAGGTGTGCTCACGCTGGCCGGGGCGCTCACCTTCGCCGAGCTGGGCGCCGCGCTGCCCGAGGCCGGAGGCCCGTACGTGTACCTCCGGGAAGCGTACGGGCACATGTGGGGGTTTCTCTTCGGATGGATCCTCTTCCTGGTTTCCATGGGCGGGTCCATCGCGGCCCTGGGCGTGGGCTTCGCGGAGTACCTCGGCTACTTCATTCCTGGTGTGGCGTCCGACCGCGTGGTGTTGGCGCTGCCCTTCGTGCCCGTCTCGTCGGGGCAACTGGTGGCGCTGGCCACCATTGTCTTCCTGTCGGCGTTCACCTACCTGGGGGTGGGGTACGGGAAGGGTATCCAGAACTTCGCGACGGTCCTCAAGCTCGCCACGCTGGTGCTGTTCGTGATCGTGGGCCTGGCCCTGGGTGGAGGACTGGATGGCCGTGAGGCAGCGGCGCCACCTCCTCTCCCTTCGGGTAGCCTCGTGGTCGGATTCGGCGTGGCCCTCGTCGCGGTGTCGTGGGCCTTCGACGGGTGGAACAACATCACCTACATCGCCGGCGAGATCCGCCAGCCAGCGCGTAACCTGCCCCTCGTGCTCATCGGCGGCACGGTGATCATCACCACCCTGTACGTCTTGGTGAACGTGGTCTACCTGGAGGCGCTTCCCATGGCGGAGGTAGTGGGTGAGCTACGCATCGCCGAAAAGGCGGCCACCGCACTGTGGGGGGGCACCGGCGCCACGCTGGTCTCCGGCGCGGTCGTCATCTCGACGTTCGGGGCGCTGAACGGAGCCATCTTCGTGGCGCCCCGCGTGTATTTTGCCATGGCCCGGGACGGGGTGTTCTTTCGAAGGGCCGCCGAGGTCCATCCCCGCTTCGGCACGCCTGCGGTTGCCATCGTCGCCCAAGCGATATGGGCCGGGCTGCTGACCATCACGGGCTCGTACGAGCAGCTCTTCACCTATGTCGTGTTCGTCACCCTCATCTACTGGGCGGTGACGACGGCCGCGGTATTCACCTTGCGGCACAAGCGTCCGGATCTCGAACGACCGTATCGCACGTGGGGATATCCCTGGGTACCGGGGCTCTTCATTGCGGCCACTGTGGCTATCCTACTGAACACCGCCGTGGCCCGTCCGGTGGAGAGCTTGACCGGATTGGGCATCGCCGCCCTGGGTGTGCCAGTGTACTTCTATTGGCGGAGGCAGGCAGGATAAGGAGCATGCTGCGCAACGAGGGTGACCCACTCAATACCGTCGTGACCTGCACCCCGGGACCGGCGTACTTCGGCGTAGCCGACCTGGAAGCGCAGAACATGAACGAGGTGCCTGATCCGGGGGCGACCCGACGACAGCACGGCGCGCTGGTCCGCACCATGGAAGAGGCCGGCGCTCGTGTCGTGAACGTGGCGGAGCTCGCTGATCATCCCAACAGCACGTTCACACGCGACGCGGCGCTGTGCACGCCCGCTGGTTATGTGCAGCTCCGCATGGGTCTTCCGGCGAGGCGGGGTGAGCCAGCGTGGATGGCCGAGGCGTTGGAGGGCCTCGGAGAGGCCTCCCTGGGCGCCATCGGCGCGCCCGGCACCGTGGAAGGAGGCGATGTCGCGTTGGCCGGGGACGTGGCGTTCGTGGGTCTTTCGAGCCGGACCAACGAAGAGGGCATCGCCCAGCTCAGCGCCTTGTTGGAGCCCGTGGGATACGACGTGCGCGTGTGCGACGTTCGGCGGCGGTACCTGCACAGCGGGGGAGCCATGAGCATCATCGGGCCGGGTACCGTCCTGGCCTGCGCCGGGGTCTTCCCCGAGGGCTACTTCGACGGCTTCGACGTCATCGAGGTGCCGAACCGGGACCTCGCGCCATCGGTGGCCAACGTCATCTGCCTCGGGCCCGAAGAAGTCATCGCCAACGCCGCCGAGAATCTACCCACCATCCAGATCCTCGAGGCGGAGGGGATTCGCGTGCACCGCCTGGACCTGTCCGAGTTCAGAAAAGGAGCCGGGGGACCCACCTGCCTGATCCTGCCTGTAGAGCGGGGTTGACCCGCACCGATCTTCTTGCGCCTGGCACGTGCGCGACGCTCGACTTCCGCCCACTTTGGGGCCCATGAAGAGCAAGAGCTCCATGATGAAGGCCCTGGTCGTCTACGTCGCCGTCTCGTGGGCGATCATCCAGGTGATCGACGTGCTGGCGCAGAACCTGGGTCTGCCCGGGTGGGCCTTCTCGTACGCCTTGATCCTCCTGGCGATCGGCTTTCCCATCGTCGGGGTGACCGCATTCTTGAACGGGCTGGAGGTTCGCCACGGGAATGCCGGCGAGGAGAGGGAGGGGGCCCGGAAGGTCTTCCGTTGGCGCAACGCCCTGGCGGGAGGCGTCGCGGCGGGTGGGGTCCTCACGATAGGCTGCGATTCACGGATTCGCAAGCAGAAATCTGTCCCATCCAGACATGTCCACCGACGAGTCCGGCCTGATCTTCCAGGCTGACACTCACCCCCTGGAGTCCACCGATGGGCGTCTACCTCGATTACCGTGACGTTGGATTGCGTTGCGACCCTGGCCTACGATCTCAGCGCCGCATGAACTTCCCTGCGGATTCTGGGAGCGAGGAGCATGGCCGAGACACCAACACCCGAGCAGAAGGCAGTCGCGGAGCTGGAGGAGCGACAGGCCCGCACGGCACAGATCCACCAGGAGATCGAACAGATTGACGCGGAGGAGGAGCAGGCACGCCGGGCGGGACGTGGCGGTCCGTGACGCAGGCGGGCCAGGGCCCGTCAGGCCCCAGAGGGTATCCCACCCCAGCTCGCCCTTCTGAAACTCCTCAGCCGGCCCAGAGCAGGCTCAGGCAGGCAATTTCATGCTGGGCGGCCCACCCTCGGCGCAGTTTGAGCTGCCGGCCTCCGCAGAGCTACTCAGGTGTCGTTCTGACCCTTCCTCAGACGCAGGGTACCGGCGGCCCATTCTAGCGCCCGCCGTCTCCACGACGTCGGTGCGGACGGTTGCTGGCGACCCGGATCCGCCGGCTGGTCGTTCGTTTCCGGATAGAACCCCTTCGCGGAAAAGACCTTCCACGTCCTCTTGGATCCACTGCGCCGCAGGGGTCTGGTGGTGAGTCTTGCTGGCATGGTAGCCTCCTGTAGCTGGATATCAGGAAGCCGAAAGGCCCCCGCGCCGGCGTGACACGGTGGGCCTCTCGACGCTTTAGGCGGTGTGCCGTGATCAGGAGCGCGCCCGCCAAGCTGTCGGATTCAAAGCGCACGCCCCCACCCACTTCGTGGGCCGGACTTTCAAGACTCTCAAGCAACAGAAGGCGAGCGTCACCGGCTGGGCTCGCCCGCCTTCAAAATCAGGATACCTGACCAGGATCAGGTCATCAAGTTGCTCGGGTCGGTCGAAGGGTTAGGACAGATGAGAAGTGCACGGCTCCCACCGAGGTCCCGTGCGTCAGGCCGATCCGCACCTTATTCTGGGGGCACGGTTCCTCGGTCCATGAGGTGCCCATGCCCAATCCCGCCGGTCGCCTAAGTCCCTCCCTTGTGTATCGGTGCGCCCAGGGGCCTCATGAGTAGCGCCGACCACTCGGACCGCATCCGCGATCTCTTCGACGAGGTCGTCGGCCTAGGGCCGGAGGAACGCGCCGCGTACCTCACCGAAGCCTGCGGGGACGACGAGGAGCTGCGCCGTGAGGTGGAGTCGCTGCTGGAGGCGGCGGATGGCCGAGGCTCCGGGTTGCGGCGTGCCTTGGAGGGGCTCCAGCCATCGGGAGACGCAGGCCAAGAGAGGTCCGCCCCCGGTGAAATCCCAGGCGTACTCCAGACCGCCCTGGCGGACCGCTACAGGATCGAACGGGAGATCGGGCGTGGCGGCATGGCCACGGTGTACCTGGCCGACGACCTGAAGCATCCGCGACGGGTGGCCATCAAGGTCCTGAACCCGGACCTGTCCGAGGCGCTGGGGGCCGAACGCTTCCTGCAGGAGATCGAGACGGCCTCGAGCCTGACCCACCCGCACATCCTGCCGCTCTACGACTCGGGCGAGGCGGAAGGCCTCCTGTACTACGTGATGCCGTACGTGAAGGGCGAGTCGCTGCGGGATCGCCTGAGGCGGGAGAAGGAACTGCCGGTGGAGGACGCGGTCCGGTTCACCAGGGAGATCGCCGACGCACTGTCCTATGCGCACGAAGAAGGCGTGATCCACCGGGACGTGAAGCCCGCGAACATCCTGCTGGAGGCGGACCACGCCGTGTTGGCAGACTTCGGCGTGGCGAAGGCCGTGGCGGACATGGACCGGACGCAGCTCACCCAGACGGGCACGTCGCTGGGCACGCCGACCTATATGAGCCCCGAGCAGGCGTCGGGCGAGCAGGCGCTGGACGGACGGAGCGACCAGTACGCCCTGGGGTGCGTGCTGTACGAGATGCTGGTCGGCGAGCCTCCGTTCCGGGGCGCTCGTGCGGAAGCCGTCGTGCGACAGCACCTCACGGTCGAGCCCAACCCGGTCACCCAGGCCCGACCCAGTGTGCCCGAGGGCGTGGCGGCTGCCCTCCACCGGGCGTTGGCGAAGAACCCCGCCGACCGATTCCAGACCACCAATGAGCTTCGGGCGGCGTTGGCCGAGGGCCTCCGGGCTCCAGGGCCGCCCGTGCGGCCTCCGGGGCGGCCCGTGAGGAAGACCGCGTTGATCGGCTCGATCGTCTTGATCGCCCTCGTCGGGGCGTGGACCACGTGGTCAACGTTCGGCTCCCCGGAGGAAGGAGCCCGGCCTCTCGTTGCCGTGCTGCCGTTCGAGAACCTGAGTCCCGATTCAGCCGGTTCGTTCTTCGCCGGGGGAGTTGAGGTAGATCTCACGACGAAGCTCACCCGGATTCCGACGATCGACGTGATCGATCCGTCGTCGGTCGAACAGTACGGTCCGCCGGGAAGCCGTCCCTCCAATGCACAGATCGCTCGGCAGCTCGGGGTGGACTACCTGATCGGAGCGGGTGCGCGGCTGTGGGGGGATTCGGTGCGGATCACCGTCCAGCTGATGGACGACACGGGCGTCCAGGTGTGGGCAGGTGATTTCGACGCGCCCTACACGCCCGAGGGGTATGTGCGGGCCCAGTCCGAGATCGTGCAGGCCGTCACGTTCGAGTTGCGAGCGGTGCTGTCGCCCGACGACAGGGAGTGGCTGCAGGAGGTGCCGACACACGGCCTGGAGGCCTTCGAAGCCTATCTGAGAGGCAATGACGCTGGACCGAGCGGGATTTGGACTGGGGAGTGGAATAACAGCCCTGCCATTCGGTGGTATGAGGAGGCAGTAGAGCTCGACCCCGACTTCTCGTTGGCCATGGCCCGGCTTGCGCTGTTGGGTTGGCAAACTCGGTTCTACACGGACGGGGTGCCGGAGAAGGTTATGGGGTTGGCGCGACGGGCGTTGGCCATCGAGCCCGAGCTGGTCGAGGCCAGACTCGCCCTCTTCAGGGCCCTTCCGGAGGGAGAGGAGAAGGCAGCTCAGCTCGATACGCTGCAACGGATCGCACCCGATCATCCGTCGATCCTGGGGCTTGTTGGGCAGGTCCAACGAGGGGCGGGAGAACTCGAGACGGCCATCGAGTCATGGGAGCGCGTGCTGCACCTGGATCCGCGCAACAGGGGGGCCCCGGTGCTGTTGACCACGGTCCACGTCTTCAGACATCAGTATGACGAGGCACTCCAGTGGCTTGCTCAGTGGAGGGCGGTGGCACGAGACGGGGACGGAGCGCCGAATCGCATAGGCACGTACATCCATCTCGCGAGGGGCGACACGGCTCGAGCGCGGACGGCAATCGCTCGGATGCTCCGTGAGACACCTCACAATTTCTACAACTTCAATGCGAACCAACACCTATACCTGCTGCCCGAACGTCTCCTCGGCCCGGAGGAGCGCGAAGCAGCGTTCAGGGCGTATCGTAGCAGGCCTCATCCCAATGAATTGGACACACTGACCAACGTCGCGATCCATGAGACGGCCATGGGACACGCGGACGCGGCCCGAGCTGGTTGGAGAGCCTTGACGACATACCTGGAAGGCCGGGAGTCTCCCCGCCGCCGCGAGTACCTTGCCCTGGCCTACATGGGGTTGGACGATCAGGACGCGGCGTTGGAGCTGGCTCGATGGTGGGAGGAGCAGATGGCCGTCGAGGACCCGGAGGCAGCGCCTCGGGAGCGTCGAGGCCGGCCGTACGAGGGTTGGGACTGCCGCGGGTACTTCAACAGCCTCACGCTCTGTCCGATCCTTGCCAACATCTACGCCCAATTCGGCAAGCATGACCGGGCCATCGATCTTCTCGAGGAGATGCTCCCGGCCCCGTCGTGGCTGACGGTCCACATCCTCGAAGTCGATCCGATCTGGGACCCGCTCCGTGAACATCCGCGCTTCAAGGCACTGCTCCAAGAGTACGCCGATGATGTGGAGCACTGAGCAGGGTCACGCCATCGTGGGGTATGACGGATGGAGGCCGTGAGCCTGGTGTAGCCGCTCCAGGAAGCCAGAACTCCACGGGGGCACCAGAGCCCAACCTGACAGCCCGGGACCCTCAGCCCGCTGGACCAGCCTCAGACAGGCCCTCGTCGCCTTGGTCCATTCCCTAGCCTGCTCTCCCCGGCGTCCGAACGGCGGACCCGTGACCACCGCCGCCTACCCCTGATGAGCCCCAAGACCCCGCCGGAAAGGCCCTCCTGGTTCTCCTAGGTTCGGCTGAGCTCGTCTGAGTTAGGCTAGGGTTTTCTGCGACAAGGGGTTAGGGACCTCCGTTGTTCGGTTGAGTTCTTCTGAGGCCGGCCCTGTGTGGCTGAGTTGGCACACAAAGCGGCACACAGGAATCGCGGCAGGGAGGGGCTTCTGAGCGGGTGCTCGGGACACCGGCACACTCTTTCGGTCGATGTGAGCGGCTGGGAGGTGATTACCCTCCGAACCATGCGTTGGAGCATCCCTTACCGGTGCGTCATCGAGGGCGCTCCGAGCGGAGAACTTGTCGCTAGGTAGGAAAGCCGTCCTTGCATAGTCTTCCCGCGGCGTGGTACCTATCAATGCAAATAGGCCGCATGGCGGCCGACCTGCCCTATCGACAGCCCTGCCATGAACCCTCCCATCGTGGCGCTCCTGCTTCTCGCGGGAGCGCTGACCCCTCCGGCGTCCGCGAACCAGCCTCCAGAACCGCCTGTCCGGGCTTCTCCGCTTCAGTTTCGTGACACGCTGAGGGCCCCCAGCGTACTGGCGAACGTGTCGCGGGAGCCACGCACGGTCGAGGTGACGCTAACGGCGACACCGATGAAGCTGTCGCTGATCCCGGGGCTGGAGACGGATGGTTTCGCCTACAACGGCAAAGTCCCAGGTCCCACGCTCGAGGTGTGGGAGGGTGACCGGCTCATCATCCATCTCAGGAACGAGCTACCCGAAGAGACGACCGTGCACTGGCATGGACTCCACCTTCCGTGGTTTGCCGACGGAAGCCCTTTTCACCCCATCGCCCCGGGCGAAGAGGCCGTCTACGATTTCACCATCATGCCTGGTACGGCCGGCACCTATTGGTATCATCCCCACCCGCACCACCGCACGGCGTACCAGGTGGCGAAGGGTCTCTACGGAGCCATCATCGTCCGGGCAGCGGACGACCCCCTCCCTGAGATGACCGAGAAGCTTCTCGTGTTGGCTGATAACCGTTTCCTCGACGACGGATCGGTGGACCTTCCCGAGCGCCGCTCCATGCAGGGCCGAATCGACTTCGAGAACGGTCGGGAGGGAGACGTGCTGTTCATCAACGGGCAGATCATGCCTACCATCCCGATCCGCGCAGGCGAGGTCCAGCGGTGGCGAATCGTCAACGCGTCCGCCGCCCGCGTCTATCGGCTGGCGATTCCCGGACACGAGCTGCTCCACGTCGGAACGGACGGAGGCCTGTTCGAGAAGCCGGTAGCGACCGACGACGTGATCATCGCCAATTCGGAGCGGGTGGAGATCCTCGTGCGCGGAACAGAAGCGCCCGGGACTCGCACAACGCTGCAGGATCTGCCTTACGACCGGTATATCCCGCAGACCCGGCCCGCGGACTGGGACAAGCCGAGGGACCTGCTGACCCTCGAATACACCGCCGACCCACCAGTCGCGAGAGTCGAGATTCCCGCGACACTTCGGAAGATCGAGTGGTTGGACACCGCCGACGTTACATCGACGCGAGTGATGGCCCTCACCCAGGGCTTCATCAACGGAAAGACCATGGACATGGCGCGGGTCGATGAGACGGCGGCACTAGGGGCCACGGAGATCTGGCAGATCGAGAACCTGGTGGGCATGGATCACCCGTTCCACCTGCACGGTTTCAGCTTCCAGGTCTTGGACCGGAACGGCGTGCCCGATCCGTTTCCCAAGTGGGAGGACACGGTGAACGTGCCGAAGCACGAGACGGTGCGCTTCATCGTGCGATTCGACGACTACCCGGGAAAGTGGATGTTCCATTGCCACATCCTGGATCACGAGGTGGAAGGGATGATGGGGATCCTCGAAGTCCGGTAGAAAGGAGCAACTGAATGCGAGTGTCGAGCGGTACACCCTGGCTCAGGCGTTCTGCGGCGGTCATCGGGATTGCCGCCGTGGCCGCGACCGTGGTCGCCTTCACCGGCGATCTGCCCGCCGGGTCGGGCCAAGAGGTCGACGAGGAGCAGATTCTCCTAGGCCGACAACTGGTCCTGGAGCATGGATGCGGGGGGTGCCACGGCGGGTTCGCCAATCCCGAGGCAGAAGACTGGATGGTCGGGCTCACCAGCCCCGCCCAAGAGTTTCTCATCGGACCGTGCGCCGTCGAGCCGGGCGCGACGCCGTGCTTCCGCACACGTCCCCGGAATCTGACACCGGACAACACTACGGGTGTGGGACGCTTCAGCGAGCGTCAGATCTTCAACGCGCTTCGTTACGGCCTCCGTCCCGGAGAGACAGCCGATGTGGAGATCACGTCCGCTGTACCGGGTGAGGGCAACTTTCCCGAGTTCCCCAAATACCTGGCACCGCCGATGCCGTGGGTCGCGTGGCGTCACATGCCAGACGAGGATCTATGGGCCATCGCTGCATATCTGAAACACGGAGTCAAGCCGGTCTCGAACCAGGTGGAGGACAGCGAAGGCCCACCAGACTTCTGGGAGAGCGACTACACCGATGAGGTGTATGGGACCTACCCGGCCAAGCCCTTTCCCGCATCCCGCGAGAGGACACCCGATTCGTCGGTGGATGCGGAGCAGGTCGCCTACGGTCGGCAAATGGTGCTCGAGCACGCATGCGGCGACTGTCACGGCGGCTTCCAGAACACCGACGGGGAAGGATACCTCATGGGTGTGACCGACCCCATCCAGGTCTTCCCCTTCGGTCCGTGCCTCGTGGACCCGTCGGCTCCGTGCTTCATGATGCGGCCCAGGAATCTCACTCCCGACGAGGAGACAGGCCTCGGAAGGTTCACCGAGCGGCAGATCTTCAACGCGATCCGGTACGGGCTGCGCCCCAGTGGGACGCCGGACATGGAGATCACGCCGGACAACTTCCCGGAAGATCCGGACTATCTGGCGCCGGGAATGCCCTGGATGGAGCTGCGCCACATGGCCGACGAGGACATCCGGGTTATCGCGACCTACCTGAAGAACGGACTACTACCTCAGAGCAATTCGGTGGAGGACAGTGACCGGCCCGAGGAAGGTTGGGCGAGCGAGTACAAGGAGGAGCTGTTCGGCACGTACCCGGCGCCGCCCTTCCCCACGGCCCGGGAAGTCGGGGGCTGAGGCAGCCGACGGGTCGCGGAAGGCCAGCGATCAGCGAGGGGGCCACGATCCAACCCGACGTGGCCCCCTCGTTCGTCGGGTCAGCTCTCTGTGGCTGAGTCGGTACACAAAGCCCACACAGGAATGGGCCGCTGGCCATTCGCTGGTCCGTGACGCATGTTCGCGGGATGTCCGATCCTATCACTCGGCTGAACGCAGCCCTGGAAGGTCGCTATCGCATCGAGCGTGAGCTCGGCGAAGGGGGTATGGCGACGGTCTATCTCGCTGACGATCTGAAGCACGAGCGAAGCGTCGCGCTCAAGGTGCTCAAGCCCGAGCTCGCGGCGGTCGTCGGCGGAGAGCGGTTCCTGGCCGAGATCAAGACGACGGCCAACCTGCAGCACCCCCACATCCTGCCGCTCTTCGATTCGGGCGAAGCGGACTCGTTTCTCTTCTACGTCATGCCCTACATCGAGGGCGAAACGCTTCGAGACCGCTTGGATCGGGAGAAGCAGCTCCCCATCGACGAGGCCCTCGGGATCGCCATCGCGGTGGCCAACGCCCTCCACACGGCGCACGAGGCGGGCATCGTCCACCGTGACATCAAGCCCGCCAACATCCTGCTCAGTCGTGGCGAGCCCCTCGTCGCCGACTTCGGGATCGCGCTGGCCGTGGGCGCAGCCGGCGGGAGCAGGCTGACCGAGACGGGCCTCAGCGTGGGCACGCCGTACTACATGAGCCCCGAGCAGGCGACGGGCGATCAGGTGATCGGTGCCACCAGCGATACCTACGCCCTCGCGTGCGTTCTCTATGAGATGTTGGTGGGGGATCCCCCCTACGTGGGCAGCACGGCGCAGGCGGTGCTCGGGAAGATCATCCAGGGGGCACCGGTGTCGCCCACGGAGATCCGGCATTCGATTCCCCCCAACGTCGACGCCGCCATCCGCAAGGCCCTCGAGAAGCTCCCGGCGGATCGCTTCACTGGTGCGGACCAGTTCGCCAAGGCCCTCTCCGACCCATCCTTCCGACACGGGGGGCCCAGCGCTGCCGAGGCATCGGCATCCGGCGTCGGCGTTTGGCGATGGCTCGGCGCGGCGAGCGTCGGGGTGGCCGCCGTGTTGGCCGTGCTCACCGCGTGGGGTTGGATGCGACCGGAGCCCCCTGCGACTGTGGCGCGGTTCGGGCTGGCGTTCCCGGTGGACCAGGACATCATCGACCTACCCGCGGCAACGACCTTCGCGGTGGCTCCTGACGGCTCGGCCATCGCGTATGCCGGCCCGGGGGAGTCCGGCCTCCGACAGCTGTGGGTCAAGCTACGGGAGCAGCTCGAGCCGCAGCCGCTGCCGGGCACGGACGGGGTGAGGGGGCCGGCCATATCCCCGGATGGGTCATCGGTGATCTTCGAGCAGGTCGGGCGGCTCCGGCTCAGCCCCCTCCAGGGAGGCGCGGCCATCACGCTCGCCGATTCCGCGCGAACGTTCCTGGCGTGGCTCGGCGACGACGAGGTTCTGTTCACGCATCTGACCTACCGAATCGGGCGGGTGTCCGCATCGGGTGGCGCCTCGGAGCTCGTGACGACACGGGAGTCCGGTCGCTACCACTTC
>JBDHGI010000126.1:0-24008 GCA_039589955.1 Gemmatimonadota bacterium
GACGGGATTCCCCTTCCGGGCCCGGGCATCCAGGACGGCGCGTCCCAGGTCAATGGCCTGGGTGACGGTGTGCAGGATGCCCCACGCCTTCACCTCCGCGCCGGTGCGCGGCGCCTTGCACGTGGCCGCCACCGATCCGACCTCCGTGCAAACCTTGCGGCTGATCCGCTCCATCCACGTCCAGCTCGCCACCCGGGAGACCACCACCGCGTTCTCCCGGACGTCCGCGAGCGTCAGCGGATAGGGACGCAGGTCGCCGATGGCGAAGCTGGAGTGCTGGGCCTCGGGATAGGCACGCCCCATGGTGTCGGCGTCCACCGCGGGGATTCCCATCTCGGCGGCCACCATGAGGGGCTGGAAGGAGTTGGCTCCGCCGATCTCCAGGGACATGACCGCGTCGAAGCTCCGGCCCAGGTGGTCCTCCATCTGGCGTACCGCGAGGGCGGCGACCGCCGGGTCGGTTAGGCGCTCCTCCCCGACCAGGGGCGCGCCCATGGTGGAGACCACCGCCACCAGCGCGTCGTCGTCCAGGTCCTCCGGATCCATGAGATCGACGTGGCGACCCTGGCCGTACAGCCTCTGGAGGTTGAGGAGCGCGTGATAGGGGTCCCCGCCGCCGCCGGCTCCCAGAATCCAGGCGCCGGTCGCCAGGGGCACCAGCTCGTCGGCGAGAAGGGGTCGCGTGGCCATGTGGCGGCTAGGGTAGCCACGGCCTACTCTGTGCGCCATGCTCAGCACCGTGACCTTCGTCACCATCGGTCAGACGCCCCGCACCGATCTGATCCCCGAGCTGGTGTCGTGGCTCCCGACGGGCACGGCGGTGCGGGAAGTGGGCGCCCTGGACGGGCTGTCCGCCGACGCCGTGGCGGCCCGCTTCCCCGCCGACTCGGAGCCCCGCTTGGTCACCCGCCTGGCCGACGGGACGCAGGCCGTGGTGGGGAAGGCGTGGATGGCGACCCGTCTCCAGGAGGTGCTGGACGGTCTCGAGCCCGACCCGCGCACGCTCACCGTCCTGCTGTGCACCGGAGAGCTCCAGGGACTCCGGGGGCCGCCGATCTTCCTCGACGCCCAACACCTGGTGGATCACGGGGTGGAGGCGGTGTGTGGGGGAATGTCGCGCATCGGGCTGATGCTCCCCCTGGAGGAGCAGGCCGAGGACTTCCACTGGAGGTCCCGGCCCGGGCAGGAGCTCCACCTGGCCCACGCCTCGCCCTACCAGGAGGATCGGTTCGAGGCGGCGGGAAGCGAGCTCGCCCACTGCGACGTCGTCGTGATGCACTGCATGGGATATGCGGAGGAGCACCGACGGAGGGTCGTGGAGTCGTCGGACCGTCCCGTGCTTCTGGCCCGGCGCATCGTCGGCGCGACCCTCGCCCAGCTCCTGTGACGGACGCCCCGGCCCGGCCCGGCTCCCGCCGGCATCCGTCGCTCTTCGAGCCCACGACGCTGCTGGTGGCCTCGGGGCTGGCGGTGCTGGGGGCCATCATCGGCATCCAGCTCCTCACCCGCGTGGGGATCACGCCCAACAGCTCGGTCATCGGGGCCGTCCTCGCCATCGCCCTGGCCCGCCTCCCCCTGGCGGTGCTTCGTCCCTTCGGGAGCCTCCACCGGCAGAACCTCCTCCAGACCGTCATATCCGGAGCCACGTTCGGGGGCGCCAACGCGCTCCTCCTGCCCATCGGGATCCCCTGGCTGATGGGACGGCCCGACCTGATTCCCGCCATGCTGGCCGGCGCGTTCCTGGCCATGCTGGTGGACGCCACCCTCCTGTATCGCACGTTCGACTCCCGGACCTTTCCCGCCGCCGGGCTGTGGCCGTCCGGGGTGGCGACGGCCGAGGTCCTCATCGCCGGGGACGAAGGCGGCCGACGGGCCCGCCTCCTGGGGGCCGGAGGCGTGGTGGGAGGCGTGGGACAGCTCTTCGGGATTCCCATGGACGTCTTCGGCGTCTGCTGGATCGGGAACGTGTGGGCGCTGTCCATGTTCGCCGTGGGCCTCCTCCTGCGGGGATACGCACCCGAGCTCCTCGCCACGGATCTGGGCGAGCGATACGTGCCCCACGGGATCATGATCGGCGCCGGGGTGGTGGCGCTGGTCCAGATGGCCTGGGCGGTGCGGGAGCGGGGGAGCGACGCGCGCGGTCCAGGCCCGGGCGTGGGACACCCGGCGGAAGGCGACCCGCCCGCCGCAGGGGCCACGGGCTCCCGCCTGACGGTGGGCGGCCACGCGTTCGGCCGGGCCCTGGGAGGCGGCTTCGGCGCCTACCTGGTCGTGGCCACGCTCCTGGCCGGGCTCACCGGCGCGTGGGCGGACATGACGCCCGGCGTCCTGGCGGGGTTCGTCCTCTTCGCGGCCACGGCGGCCCTGGTCTCCGAGCTGGTGGTGGGGCTCTCGGCCATGCACGCGGGCTGGTTTCCGGCCTTCGCCACAGCGCTGATCTTCCTGGTCCTCGGGATGCTCCTGGCCTTTCCACCCGTCCCGCTGGCGGTGCTCGTGGGCTTCACCGCCGCCACGGGCCCGGCCTTCGCCGACATGGGCTACGACCTCAAGGCCGGTTGGATCCTCCGTGGGCGGGGAGCCGACCCGGAGCTGGAGCGGGAGGGGCGGAAGCAGCAGTACCTGGCCGAGCTGCTCGGGTTCTCGGTGGCGGCGGTCTTCGTCCTCCTGGTCTATCCCCGCTACTTCGCGGCAGACCTCGTCCCGCCGGTGGATCGGGTCTACGCCGCCACCATCGCGGCGGGGGCGAGCCCCGAGCTGGCCCGCTCGCTCCTCCTGTGGGCCGTGCCCGGCGCCCTGATCCAGGCGCTGGGCGGGCCGTCCCGGCAGATGGGGATCCTCCTCGCCACCGGGCTCCTCATCGTGAACCCCGTGGCGGGGTGGACCGCCGCGGCGGCTCTGCTCGTCCGGGCCGTCTTGACCCGGCGGTTCGGGAGAAGGGCCGAGGCGCCCATGTACGTGGCCGCGGGAGGCTTCATCGCCGGGTCGGCCGTCGTGGGGTTCGGCGCGGGAGCGTGGAGAGCCCGCTGAGGGTCGGCGGGGGCCGACCCGGCTCGGGCCCCGCCCGTCTCAGGCCCGGCCCGGCTCGAAGACGAAGTTGTTGACGTAGGGCCGCCGCCCCACGACCTGATGCACGGCGAGGTCGAAGTCCTCCAGGGGACACCTCCGCCCCTTCCAGAAGAAGTAGCCGGCATAGCCCAGACCGTGAAGGAAGCCGAAGACGTCCTGGACGTCCCGGGTCGGATCGTGACGGGCCTCACACTCGAAGAGCAGGAGCGGACGGTGGCTGACGAGGGTGCGTCGGGCGCCACGGAAGACCTCGAGCTCCACCCCCTCGACGTCGCACTTGACGAGGCGCACCTGGTGCCCCCGGTGGGTCCTCTCCAGGTAGCCGTCGAGCGACGCCACCGGCACGGTCATTCGGCGGGCGCCTTCGGGAGCCGCTCCCGGGAGGAACGTCGCCCCCGGGGAGGTCCCCTCCCCCGGGACCAGGAGCTCGCCCGTCCCGTCGGAGGAGGACAGGCCCATGTTCTCGACCACCACGTTCCGCCAACCCGCCGTGGCCGCCACGTCCCGGAGATAGCCGGCGAGGTCCGGCTGGGGCTCCATGGCGACGATCCTGCCTCGCGGGCCGACGGTCCTGCGCATCCAGTAGGTGTAGGCGCCCTTGTGCGCCCCCACATCGAGGGCGAAGTCACCTGGGCGAAGCACGCTCCGCATCCACCGGATCTCCATCCGGTCGAGAAGCACCCTGTAGCGCCACGCGCGGTAGACGAGCGTCGCCCGTGTCTTCTGGTTCCGCAACACCATGTGCCTCCCGGGGATCCAGGCAGGAGGCAAAGCTAGGCTCATCGCAGGCGGAGGTCGATGCCAGGGTGAAACCCGCCGCGTGACCTGTCCGTATGGGGACTACAAAGTAGACCGATACAGGGAGGCCTCGTGGCCGCGAAGAGCTACCTCGGCGAGTTCGAGCAGATGGTCCTGCTGGCGATCCTGCAGCGGGGAGAGCACGCCAACGGATACGAGGTGCGTAGGGAGTTGGAGAGCACAGCCGGGCGCGTCGTGTCCAAGGGGGCGTTCTACACGACCCTCGACCGCCTGGAGCGAAAGGGGTACGTGAGGCGGGAGATCCGGGTGCCGGAGGGTGGGGGCTCTCACCTTCCGCTACGGCATTTCCACGTGACGCCTGCGGGGCTCGACGAGCTGCGCCGTTCCAGGGAGACCCTACTGGCGCTGTGGCGGGGCCTGGAGGGGGTGCTGAAGCCGTCGTGAGCACACCGCGGGTCGAGCCGCCACGCTGGGCCGACCGCCTGCTGGAGCGCGTGCTCCCGCCCGGCGCCCACGGCCTGAGCATCATCGCCGATCTCCACCTGGAGCTCGACGACCTGGTGCGCTCGCGTCGGGTGCGCTTCCCCCGGCTGTGGTACGCCTGGGAGGCGCTGCGCCTGGCGGGACGGTACGTGGCGCTGCGGGTCGGGCGGCGTTGGACGCACGGAAGACGGGGCCCAACGAGGGAGGAGATGATGGCGACGCTGTGGACCGACGTGCTGTATGCCGTGCGCATGCTGTGGAAGACCCCGGGGCTCTCGGCGGTGGCCATCCTCACCATCGCCCTGGGGGTGGGCTTCACCACCCACACCTACTCCACCGTGTACGGCTCCGTCGTGCGGGGCCTCCCGGTCCCGGACGAGGGCAGCCTGGTCAACCTGGACGAGAGCATCGAGCCCCGGGGCATCGCCTCCACGGAGGTGCCTCTCCACGACTTCCTGGACCTGCGTGCCGAGCAGACGGTGTTCGAGGACTTGGCCGCCTTCTACCAGGGCACCGTGAACCTGGCAGGGAGCGACGCGCCTCCCGAGCGCTTCGCTGGCGCCTTCGTGACAGCGAACATGTTCGACGTGGTCGGGGTCCCCCCCCTCATGGGTCGGACCTTTCGCGAGGGCGAGGACGCCTTCGACTCCCCACCGCGCATCGTCCTCGCGTACCACACCTGGCTGAACCGCTTCAACGGTGACCCGTCCATCGTGGGACGGACGATCCGGGCCAACGGCGCCGCCACGGAGATCATCGGCGTCATGCCCGAGGGATTCGCCTTCCCCTTCCGGGAGTCGGTCTGGCTGACGCACCGCATGAACCCTGCGGAGCTGGAGCGACGGGGCGGTCAGGATCTCGATCTCGTCGCTCGTCTCCGCCCCGAGGTGACCCTCGACATCGCCCGGGCCGAGCTGGACGCCATCGCGTCCCGTCTCGAGAACCTGTATCCGGAGCACAACGCGGGGGTGCGCTTCGGCGTCCGGCCCTTCGCCGAGCGCTTCATGCCGCGCCAGATCACGACGGTCCTGTGGGTCATGCTCGCGGCGACGTTCGGCGTGCTGCTCATCGCGTGCGCCAACGTGGCAAACCTGCTGCTGGCCAGGGCCTCCGTGCGGGCCCGGGAGGTGGCCATCCGCACGGCCATGGGAGCCAGCCGGAGAAGAGTGATCCAGCAGCTCCTCGTGGAGGCAGCCGTGGTCGCCGGCCTGGGCGGCCTGCTCGGGCTCGGCCTGGCGTATGTCGGCGTCGACATCTTCAACCAGGCGCTGGCAGGGATCGAGCGACCCTACTGGATCGACGTTCGGGTCGATCCCCCGGCCCTCCTGTTCGCTCTCGGTGTCACCGCCTTGGCGAGCCTCGCGGCGGGGACCATCCCGGCGTGGCGGGCATCGGGCCTCGGCATGGGCGACTTTCTCAAGGACGAAGGTCGCGGCACCTCCTCGCTTCGCCTCGGGCGGCTGAGCACCGCTCTGGTCGTGGGCGAGATCGCCGTGTCCTGCAGCCTCTTGGTGGCCGCGGGTCTCATGATCAAGAGCGTGGCGAACCTGCGTACCCTCGACCTCGGGTTCGAGCCGTCGACGGTGCTCACCGGACGGGTGGGGCTGTTCGAGGCCGACTACCCACGCCGTGTCGACCGGGAGCAGTTCCTCCGCGAGCTCGAGGTTCGCCTCGAGGCCGAGCCCGGCGTGGTGGACGCCGCTCTGGCCACGTCCCTGCCGGCCCTCGGCGCGGCCCGCTGGGTCGTGGAGGTGGAGGGGGACAGCTACCTGCAGGACCGCGACTACCCGGTGGTGAATGGCTCGGTGATCACCGACGGCTTCTTCACGACCCTCGGCGTGCCCCTGCAGAGGGGCCGGGACTTCGCCCCGGGCGAGGTGTGGGACGCGTCGGATCCTCCGGCCATCGTCAACGAGAGCTTCGCGTCCAGGGTCCTGGGGGATCGTGACCCGGTGGGGGCGCGCATCCGCCTCGGCGGGAGCGGGTCGGAGCTCCCCTGGATGACGGTCGTCGGCGTGGTGCCGGACCTCCACGTCGGCGGAGGCGTGGGGGGCATCGGGGACGACCTCATCGACCCCGAGCACCTCTACGTGCCGCCCGCGATCCTCGACGTCCGGTTCATGAGCGCCCTGGTGCGGACCCAGGGTCCGCCGACGGCCATGGCCCCCCGCCTGAGGGAGATCGTCACGGAGATCGACCCCGATCTCCCCGTGTACTGGCTCGGGGGCATGGACGATGCGGTGGAACAGTCGACCTGGGCCTTCGGCCTGTTCGGGTCCCTGTTCACCATCTTCGGGATCGCTGCCCTCTTCATGGCGGCCGTCGGACTCTACGGCGTCATGTCCTTCTCGGTGAGCCAACGCCGCCAGGAGATCGGCGTGCGCATGGCGCTGGGAGCGGGCCCCGAGAGGATCCTGCGGATGGTGTTGCGCCGAGGGCTGCTGCAGCTCGGCATCGGGATGGCGCTGGGCATGGCGCTGGGCTACGGCCTGACCCGCCCCATGCGGGTCGTGACCTTCGATGTGGATGTCGTGGATCCCACCGTGTACGGCGCGATCCTGATCACCCTGGCCCTCGCCGGGCTCATGGCGACCCTGGTGCCCGCTCGCACGGCCACCCGAGCCGACCCCGTGGAGGCCATGAGGCCGGAGTAGGGCGTCCGCAGGAAGAGCCTCGGGGCAGGTCATCCTCGCCGGATCCCGAACTCGTCGGTCTGTCTCACCACCGGGTGGAAGGTGAGATTCCTGGATCAGGGTGGATGGCGATGCGACTCCGATCCCGCTGCTGAACGTCCTCGGCGCCGCCGGGGATCCGACGGCGCTCTTGCTCATCCCGCTGGCCCTGGCCATGTACCTGATGGCCCGGGGCCTGTGGTCCGCTCCCGCACGTAGAGAGGGGGGCACGCTTCGACGCATCGTCGAGGACATCAGCCGCCTGGCCGAGGCCGTCGACAAGGAGTCCTGACCACCCGATGAAGAGAATCCGATCCAAACCCGGCACGGCCGCCTGCTTCGCGGCCTTGGTGCTCGCGACCGCGCCCGGGGCGGCACAGACCGAAATGACCCTGAACCAGAGGACGGCCATCGAAGCCGCCCTGCCCGACGTCCCCGTGGCGACCCCGCGACGGCCTCGCTCCCTCCTCGTCTTCGGCTTCGCCACAGGGTTCATCCACCAGAGTATCCAGTGGGCCAACTATGCCATCGTCCGCATGGGCGAGAAGAGTGGCGCCTATACCGCGGTCGTGAGCAGCGACACCACCATGTTCCGGCCCGAGCGGCTGGGCCATTTCGATGCCGTGTTCTTCAACAACACCACCGGCGAACCCTTCCAGGACGCGGCGCTACGGGCGAGCCTGCTGGCTTTCGTTCGGGGAGGCGGCGGAGTGGCCGGCGTGCACGCCGCCTCCGACGGGTTCTTCGAGTGGCCGGAGTTCGGGGAGATGATCGGCGGGTACTTCGTGAACCACCCATGGAACGAGGAGGTCACGCTTCGCATCGAGGACCCCGAGCACCCGGTCACGGCAGCGTTCGATGATTCACGCTACCAGGTGGCCGACGAGATCTACCAGTTCGGCGAGCCGTATTCCCGCGACCGTCTGAGGGTGCTGGTCTCCCTGGACACGACGACGCTCGACCTGGAGCGGGACGGGGTCTTTCGCGAGGACGGGGATTTCGCCGTGAGCTGGATCCGAGAAGAGGGAGCGGGACGCGTCTTCTATTCCTCCCTGGGGCACCGGTTCCAGGTCTACACGGATCCTGTAGTGCTGCTGCACTGGCTGGCGGGAATCCAGTACGCTCTGGGTGATCTGGACGCGGACGCTACCCCGCGACCCGATCCATCCTGATGGCCGTCTCGTAGTCCAGGTAGTGTCGGTACCGGCGGTTCTCCATCCATATGACCGTGGGGGAAGACCCGCCGTGGTCACGAATGACGAACGGGCGCACATTGTCGTTGACGGAGCCCTTCGTCACCGCCGCGGATCGCCACGTGGCGCCGCCGTCCGGCGTGTGCCATCTCTCGATCTCGAAGACGCCATCCACCTGGCGTGACAGGTAGACCACCGACGGGTGCTGGTGGTCCAGCGCGATTCCGCCGGAGTAGTGAGGCTCGGGCTCGACGGTGCCGGTGGGCGTCTCGGGGAACCAACCCCCGGCCGCCGTGATCTCGTAGTCGACCCACCGGGCCCCATCCCATCGGGCATAGTGGTATCGGTGGTCCGACTCCTCCGGAAGGCGCGTGTACACGATGACGGGGCGACCTTCCCGGTCCTCCGCCACATCCCAGATCCACGCGCGAACGTCGGTGGTCCGTCCATCGTATACGAGGTCCGTCCGGTCGTGTACCAGTGGGAGATCCTCCGCGGTGCCCACCGTCGAACCGTCAGCCCGTGTGAAGACTCCGTCCCGATAGCGCATGTAGTAGATGCTGTTCTGCGGCTCGTTGCGGGGGTGTCCGTCGGTGAACGCGAAGTGGATGGTCCCCAGCCCGTCGGAGGCGATCTTCACGTATGGGCGAACCACCGTTGCCTCGTCGGACTGGATGAGCGTGCGCGCCGGAGCCCACGTCCGCAGGTCGTCGGTGAAGCTGAAGGCGGGCTTGAAGTTCCCGCCTCGCCAGAAGAGGTAGATCCGGCCGCCCTCGTCGGAGAGCTGAACCGGATTCGGGTACGTGTGCCCCCGGGGCCCTTCGGTGTTGGTGCCGATCTCCCGGACTTCGCTCCATGCGGTGACGTCCTCCGGTCGCTGGGAGACGCGGTAGTACATGGCGTCGCTCACGTCGGAGCCGTGGGAGGTATAGAAGACCACCAGGGTCCCGTCGGGGCGCACCAGGAGGGACGGATTGGCGTGGTCGTCCCGGTTGAACTCCGGCTGGACGACGTGCCGGAGCACCTCCCCGTTCCCCAGGTCCAGACTCGACACAACGATGCTGCCCCGGGAGTCCACCCATCCGGTGTAGACCTGATCGTGGGCTCCCTGGAAGCGTACGCCGCGGGGGTCTCCGAACCAGCACCAGGCTCCATCCGAGGCCAGAGCGGCGAAGGCCTCCGCCGACCGCGGATACGGTGGGTCCTTCGCCGGTTGGCCCGATGGCGGACCGCCCTCACACCCCCCCATGAGGAGTGCCAGCAGTGTCGCGACCGCCGTCGAGAGGAACGGTGCTTCAGTTCGGCGAATGGCCTCCATGGCCTCCTCGGCGAGGGGGGCTTGGGCCGCAGTATGCGAACGAAAGAACCACAGGTGGGAATCTCGGGCCGCCAGCCCCGCAGCACCTTGTGACCACACGCACCCCGCTCCTAACCTATCCCCGATCCTCAACCGGTGCCCGAATGCTCATGCCATCCCCGGCGATGCCTCGAAGCAGCTCGCCCGTCCGGCACGTCCGTGCCGGCGTACTGCTCCCGTGGTGGGTGCTCATGGTCGCGGGGATGAGCGGTAACGCGACCCTGTCGGACCCTCACCCTGCGTCGGACTCGCTGTATCACGAGACCCGATCGGCCATGGGCACCGACGTGGAGGTCTACCTCTACGCGCCCTCGGCGACGAGGGCCGCCGTCCTCATGGAGGCCGTCTTCGCAGAGATCGAGAGGGTCGAGGCCGCTCTGAGCACGTACCGGGCCCACAGCGAGCTGTCTCGCATCAACCGCTCCGCCGGTGCTACATCCGTTACGACGGATCCGGAGACATTCGGGCTGCTGCGACGGGCCCTGGCCTTCAGCGCAGCCAGCGGTGGAGCCTTCGACATCACAGTGGGGCCACTGGTCCGGGCCTGGGGGTTCTCCCGGGGAGAGGGGCGGCTGCCCACGCCCGAGGAGCTCGCGGAAGCACGCTCGGCGACGGGATGGCGCCACGTTCTCCTAGACGATGTCCATCGCGCGGTGCGCTTCGGCATCCCGGGCCTGCAGCTCGACCTTGGCGGCGTGGGCAAGGGATGGGCGCTGGACTCTGCCGCAGGGGTGCTCCGGGACCACGGAGTCACCACAGCCCTCATCGGCGCGGGACGGAGCAGCTACTACGCGCTCGGGGCTCCGCCACGAACCGAAGGATGGCTCGTGGCCGTACCCGATCCCACGAAACCCGGACAGGTGCTCTCCACGGTGCGACTGCGCGACGGCTCGCTATCGACCTCCGGAAACAGTGAAAAGTACTTCGACCTCGGCGGTCGTCGGTACAGCCACATCATCGATCCCCGCACAGGGGAGCCGTCGGAGGGCACGCTGCAGGTCACGGTGACGGCGGCGTCGGCCACCGTCAGCGATGCGCTGTCCACGACGCTGTTCGTGCTCGGACCGGCGGAGGCAGCGGAGCTCATCGGACGGACCCACGGCGCTGCGGCCCTGCTGGTCGCCGATGGCCGTGGCAACCATCAGATCATCCCCATCCATTGGACGGCGACGGTGAACGCCCCTGGCGGGTGAGCATCGGGACCGGATCCGAGGAGAAGCCCCATCATGAGGAGAAGAGAGTTCGTGTCGAGGTCGGCGGCCGTGGCGAGCACGTCCCTGTTCGGCTTCGAAGCTCTGGCCGACACCCTTGCGCGACAGGTGACCTCGCCCTCGGACCAGATCAACGTGGGCGTCATCGGCCCCGGCAGCCGGGGCAAGTTCATGATGCGGCAGTTCCTTCGGGTGCCGGGCGTCAGGATCGCCGCGCTGTGCGATGTCTACGAGCCCCGCTTCGAAGAGGGTCGGGCCATCACCGGTGAGGACACGCCCGCTTTCCGGGACCATCGGCGGATGCTCGACTCGGGTCTCGACCTGGACGCCGTTATCGTGGCGTCCCCCCTCAGCCTCCACGCCGAGCACGCGGTGGCGGCACTCGAGAGGGGCCTCCACGTCTACGGGGAGAAGGCCATGGCCTACACGGTGGAGGGCTGCGACGCCATCGCCGAAGCCGTACGGACGAGCGGCCGTCGCTTCCAGACCGGCTTCCAGTATCGGTACGCGCCCTGGTGCCAGCAGGCCGTCCGGCGAATCCGCGAGGGCGAGATCGGTCGCGTGACCCACGTCTACGGCTATTGGCATCGAAACTACAACTGGCGACGGGCCGTGCCCGACCCCTCTCTGGAGCGCCTCATCAACTGGAGGCTGTACCGGGAGTTCTCCGGCGGGCTCCTGGCGGAGCTGGGCTCCCACCAGGTCGACATCGCCAACTGGATCTTCGGCGAGATGCCCGAGAGCGTCATCGGCACCGGTGACGTGACGTTCTACCCCGACGGGCGCGAGACGTACGACAACATCCAGGCGGTCTTCAAGTACCCCAGCGGTGGGACCCACGTCTTCAGCTCCATCATCGGGAACCACAAAGTGGGCTATCAGGTGAACGTCTACGGGACCGGAGGCACCATCGAGCTGACCTTGGAGTCCGGTGCCTTCTTCTACGAGCCGGCCCGTGCGGACTCGGCCGTGCCCGAGGAGATGGTCGAGAGCGGCGTGAACACGAGCGCCACGCTCAGCGTCCGTGGCGACATGCCCTATCGCGGGCGAGGCCGTCCCATCGAGGTTCCTCCGGAGGAAGCCGGGGACCCCAACCTCATCGCCAGCGCGTCGTTCATCGACGCGCTACGCAGCGACCAGCGGCCCTTCGCGGACGAACAGGTGGGATGGGAGTCCGCCGTGACGGTGGCCTTGGGCAACCGGGCCATCCGCGGCGAGCGCCACGTTGAGTTTTCGGATCACCTACGCCCGGGAGAGTGAGCGCATGCTGAACCCTGCCCGCTCGGGAACCCGAGCCGACCCCGTGGAGGCCATGAGGCCGGAGTAGGAGGTTGCCTCCTCCGGAGGCCCGGGAGATGGCGGAGCTGCTGGTGATGATCCGGGAGGGAGTGGGCGCTTACGACGTGCTCGTGGACGGCTACTTCTCGAACGAAGTCACCTTCACGCCCGATGGCCGTGGCCTCGTCTTCCGGTACGGCAATGCTGCGGCGGGCATGGACATCGGGTTCAAGGACCTGTCCACGGACACGGTGAATCCGGAGCTCCTCGCCACGGAGTTCAGCGAGAAGGCCATGGTCCTCTCGCCCGACGGCCGGTGGCTCGCTTACGTGTCGAACGCCGGCGGCCAGGACGAGGTGTTCGTGCGCCCCTTCCCCGACGTGGCGTCGGGCCTCTGGACGGTGTCCCGGGGCGGCGGAACCGAGCCGCTGTGGAGTCCTGCCGGTGGAGAGCTGTTCTACCGACGGGGGGACGGGTGGATGGTCGCGACGACCTATGAGGCTGACTCGACCTTCGCCGTCCTCGGTCGGGAAGCGCTCTTCGATGCGGGCCGGTTTCGCGCTGCGGCGAACCACAGGGACTACGACGTCTCAGCCTCCGGAGAGCGATTCATCATGCTGGCTGCGTCTGAGGCCGGCGACGCGGCAGCCGAGGTGATCCTCGTCCAGAACTGGTTCACGGAGCTGGAGGAGGTGCTGGGAAGAGGGAGGTGAGCCGAGGGGCGCCCGCACCTCCCTGCCGCGGATCTCCTCGCCTCATGACCCCCTCCCGCCCCTCCCGCGACGAGCGCCTCGCCGCCTACCGCGAGAAGCGCACAGCCAGCCGGACCCCCGAGCCCTTCGGGGGCGAGGTGGTGATGGGCGGGAGCGTGTTCGTGGTCCAGAAGCACGCGGCCCGCTCGCTCCACTGGGATCTCCGTCTGGAGCTGGACGGCGTGCTGCTGTCCTGGGCGGTGCCCAAGGGACCCTCCCCCAACCAGGCGGACAAGCGTCTTGCCATGCAGACCGAGGACCACCCCCTCGAGTACGCCGAGTTCGAGGGGGTCATCCCCGACGGGCAGTACGGCGCGGGCGCCATGATCGTGTGGGACCGGGGGGTGTGGACCCCGGTGGAGGATCCCCACGAGGGCCTGGAGAAGGGCAAGCTCCTCTTCGAGCTCCAAGGCCACAAGCTTCTCGGGAAGTGGACGTTGGTGAAGACGAAGCAGGCGCCGAACTCCTGGCTCCTCATCAAGGAGCGGGACGCCTACCTGGATCCGGACAAGGGTACTGAGGACTACCCCGACGACTCCGTCTACTCCGGCCTCACCGTGGACGAGTTTCCCCGGGCCGACGAGATCGCCGAGGCCCTGGCGGCGGAGGTGGACGAGCGGGGCGCCAAGGGAAGTCCCGTGCGGGCCGACGACGTGGACCTCATGCTCGCATCCTCCCGGGAGGAGCCGTTCTCCCGGGAGGAGTGGGTCTTCGAGCTCAAATACGACGGGTACCGCCTCCTGGCGGAACGGACGGCCCGGGAGCCCTACCTCCGCTCACGGGCGGGCCACGACCTCACGGCCACCTTCCCGGAGATCGCCCGGGCGGTGCGGGGCCTCCCCTACGAGGGGCTGGTGTTGGACGGCGAGGTGGTGGTGCACGACGCCGCGGGGCTGCCCTCGTTCTCCCGCCTTCAGCGGCGGGGCAGGATCTTGAGCCGGACGGACGCCCTGCGCGCCAGCGTGGAGCTACCCGCCACCTACTACGCCTTCGATCTCCTGGGGGTGGAGGGACGCGACCTGAGGGGGCTGCCCCTCACCGATCGGAAGGAGATCCTGCGGCGCATCGTCCCCTCGGTGGGGCCAATCCGGTACTCGGACCACATCGCCGTCCAGGGCGAGGCCATGTTCCGACAGGTCCAGGCCATGCGTCTCGAGGGCATCGTCGCCAAGAAGGCGGACGCGCCCTATCGCGGGGGGCGCTCCACGCACTGGCTGAAGATCCGCACCGTGCGGGTGGACGACTTCGTCGTGGTGGGATGGAAGGAGCCCCAGGGCTCGCGGACGGGGTTCGGGTCCCTCCACGTGGCTCAGCACGACGGCGACGATCTCCGTTACATGGGCAGCGTGGGAAGCGGCTTCTCCGACGCCCAGCTCCAGGAGGTGGCAGGGCAGCTCGAGGAGTTGGAGGTGGTCACCTGCCCCTGCACCACGGGCCCGGTGCCCGGTGGAACAAAGAACCACTGGGTCCGTCCGGAGCTGGTGGTGGAGGTCCGCTACAAGGAGCTCACCGACCAGGACCTTCTCCGCCAGCCGAGCTTCTCCCGCTTCCGAGACGACAAGCCGCCCACCGATTGCCGCGTGGCGGGTCCGGCGGACGCCGACGCGTCCCGTGACCCCCCGGCGCCCGTGCGCGTCCAGGAGGAGAAGCGGATCGACTTCACCAACCCCGACAAGGTCTTCTGGCCTGAGGAGGGCTACACGAAAGGGGACCTGATGGAGTACCATCGACAGGTGGCGCGGTGGATGCTGCCCTACCTCGAGGACCGCCCCCTGGTCATGACCCGCTACCCCGACGGCATCCACGGCAAGTCGTTCTTCCAGAAGGACGCGCCCCCCTACGCTCCGGACTGGATCCGCCGGGAGACGGTGTGGAGCGAGGGGTCAGAGCGGGAGCTGTCGTACTTTATCGCCGACGACCTCGAGTCCCTCCTCTACGTGGTCAACCTCGGCACCATCCCGATCCACGTGTGGTCCAGCCGGGTGGGCACCCTTTCCCAGCCCGACTGGTGCATCCTGGACCTGGACCCCAAGCAGGCGCCCTTCTCCGACGTGGTGAGGATCGCCAGGGCGGTCCACGATCTGTGCGAGGAGATCGGACTGCCGTGCTTCGCAAAGACCAGCGGCTCATCGGGGATCCACGTCCTCGTGCCCCTGGGACGGAGGCTCACCTACGAGCAGTCCCGTACCCTCGCCCAGCTCCTGGCCCGGGTGGTGGTGGCGGAGCACACCGACGTCGCGACGCTGACTCGCAACCCCGAGCGGCGGGAGGGGAAGGTCTACATCGACTTCGTGCAGAACGGCCACGGTCGGC
The DNA here is from genome assembly GCA_039589955.1 of Gemmatimonadota bacterium. Lineage (GTDB taxonomy): Bacteria > Gemmatimonadota > Gemmatimonadetes > Longimicrobiales > Gaopeijiaceae > SZUA-318. Next base: position 15,085 of record JBDHGI010000126.1, read on the forward strand.
TGATCGCCGCTCCCTTCACCGTGCGACCCCTTCCCGGCGCCACGGTCTCGGCTCCTCTGAAGTGGAGCGAGGTCAACCGACGGCTGAAGATCGGCAGCCACACCCTCGCGACGCTGCCCCGGCGAATGAAGCGCATGGCCGACGATCCGCTTCGTCCCGTCCTCGACCTGGAGCCCGATCTCCTCGCCGCCCTGGACCGCCTCACCGGCTGGTTCGACTGAGCGCTACTCCTCGACCGGGGCCACCGGAGTCCGGATCAGCGCGTAGTGTCCGAAGAGCCATGCCAGGATCAACACGCCCACGGCCGCGATGGCGAGGAACTGGAACTCGGCCTGGACCACCTCCTCCACGTCGGCCAACAGCGTCGCCCGCTCGCGGCCCACCGCCAGGAATCCGCCCACCCGCTGGCCGCCACCGCGGAGGGGAGCGACGGCGAACAACCGGTCCACACCGTCGAGGTCGATGGCCGCCGCGATGAAGGGCTCTCGGACGTCCAGCGGCGCCTCGAGGAAGGTCTCCGGCGCCACGGCGCCCACGGTGTCGTGACCCAGGGGGTGCCTCCCGTCGGGGATCCGGACGAGCACGTTGGATTCCCGGTCCAGGACGGTGAAGGTGGTCCCCTCCGCGAGCTCCTGGTCCCGCGCCCGCTCACCCAGCGCCGACAGATCGATGGACGCCGCCAGAACCCTCTCCGTGTTGGATCCGTCGGCGTCCATGATGGGGTAGGCCACGCCCACGGTGGGCTTCCCCGTGATTCGCCCCAGGGCGTAGTTCCCCACGCTGAACTCCCCCGTCGTAGTGGCCAGGCGGTAGTAGGCCCGGTCTCCCAGATAGAGCCCGCCGTCCACGGGGAGAGACCCGCACGCCATGTTTCCGTCCCGGCCGATGAGGGAGAGGGTGGTGTACTGCGGCGTGTGACGAAGGACGCTCGCCAGGCGCTGGTTGCAGGCCCGCCCCTGGCCGTCACGGATCTCCGGGAACTCCGCCAGGGCGCCGAGGAGCTGGCGGCTCTCCTCCACCAGGAGCTGGTACTCCACCGCCGTCACCCGCGCGATCTGCAGAAGCTCCGTCTCGTGCTGCCCCAGCTCGTGCGCCCTGAGATTGTTGCTCGCATACCGGTAGAGCAGGATGGAGGGAAGGAAGGCGAGGATCACCAGCACGATGAGGCTGATCTGATTCCGGGTCGCGGCGTTCACGGCGGCCTCCGGGCGTGGGTAGCGAGCGGTGCGCGTGGGTCACCGTCACATCGGAGGCGAGCTCGACCGTGGCTCGACAGACAGGGGGGCGGGGGCCGAAGCGCGAGGCCCGCCCGCCGCCGACAGGTCGAGTGTAGGACGCCGCACCCCTGCGCGGCAAGTCGCGCCGGGGGGCGATGGGCCTCAGACCAGGAAGGCCGGATGCCCTCCCGTGTGGAGGAAGACCACCCGATGATCGGGGGGAACGGAGCCCCTGCGGATCCACGAGATCATCCCGGCGGCGGCCTTGGCGGTGTACACGGGATCCAGGACGACGCCCTCCAGACGCCCGAACAGGTCCAGGGCCTCCCGGCCGGCAGCGGTTGGGATTCCGTATCCCTCCCCGACGAACTCGTCGGCGGCCGCCAGGGCGGTCTCGCGCACCTCGCCGTCCCAGCCGAGGAGCGCCGCCCCCTCTCGGGCCAGGCGAACGCTCTCGCTCCGGATCTCCCAGGCGCCGACGTCGGCGCTCACCCCCACCAGGCGGATGTCCCGCCGGTCCAGCAGGGACACCCCCAGGAGGAGCCCGCCCAGGGTCCCGCAGGAAGACGCCGACGTGAAGAGCCAGGTCTTCTCCCGGGGGGGCAGCGTCTCGAGCTGGTCCGCGATCTCGAGAGTGGCCCGCGCGTACCCCAGGGCGCCGAGGCCCGTGGAAGCCCCGATGGGGACCACCAGGGGACGTCCGCCTCCGGCCTCGATGCCCGCCGCCACGGTCTCCATGGCGGACGCGCGTCCGTCGCGGTCCTTCACGGTGACGATGTCGGCGCCGAACAGCCGGTGCAGCCGAGCGTTCCCCTTCGGCGTGTCCGGCTCCGGACCGTTGAGGACCAGCACGCATCGGAGACCGAGGTGGGCGGCCGCGGCCGCGGTGACGCGGCAGTGGTTGGACTGGGGCCCTCCGGCGGTGATGAGGTGGGTCACGCCCTCGAGGCGGTCCGGGGCCAGCTCGAGCTCCAGCTTCCTCACCTTGTTGCCCCCCAGGGCGAAGCCGGTCTCCGCGTCCATCTTGATCCAGAGATCGGGTGCCGGATCCCCCAGGGCCGCGGCGAGGTTCGCGGCCGGAACGAGGCGGGTGGGTAGCGCGGCCAACGGTCGCCGCGGCCAGGCCCGCAGGCGGTCGAGGGGAGTCTCAGTGCTCATGCCGAGGTCCTTGCCGTCTCGCTGTGGAGGGCTGTGCGTACCGTCGTGAAGTGGATGTCCACGGTGTCCTCGACATTCTGGCCATAGCCTCCCGACATGACCACCGCCACGGGCACGCCCGCCCTCCGGCACAGGTCGAAGACCAGCTCGTCGCGCTCGGCCAATCCGGTCTTGGACACGGAGAGTCGACCGAGGCGGTCTCCCACGAAGGGGTCCGCGCCGGCCAGGTAGAACGCCAGCTCGGGCCCCGAGGCCAGGGCGGTCCGGACGCCGTCACGCGCGGCGGAGAGGTACGGGTCGTTCCCGCTCCCGTCTTGAAGCTCGATATCCAGATCGCTCGCTTCCTTCTCGAAGGGGAAGTTGTTGGCGCCGTGCACGGAGAGGGTGAAGACCGAGGGGTCGCCGCGGAAGATGGAAGCGGTCCCGTTCCCCTGGTGGACGTCCAGGTCCAGGACGGCCACCCGGCCGACCTTGCCCTCAGTCTGGAGGGCCCGGGCCGCCACCGCCACGTCGTTGAAGACGCAGAACCCCTGGCCCCGGTCGGCGAACGCATGGTGGGTGCCCCCGGACAGGCTTACCGACACGCCGTCGACGAGGGCCGAGCGCGACGCCGCCAGGGTGCCTCCCACGGACCTGCGCGAGCGCTCAACGAGCTGTGTGGACCAGGGGAAGCCGATCCGTCGGATCTCGTCTCGGGTGAGGCTGCCGGAAACCACGCGGTCGACGTACGCTTCGTCGTGGGCGCCGGTGAGCTCCCGGTCCGAAGCGGCCTCGGGAACACGGAGGGAAGATGTGTTCCACGCGGTGACCCGGGCCCGGAGGAGAAGGTACTTCTCCAGGGGGAACCGATGCCCCTCGGGAAGCGGGAGGTCGAACTGATCGCAGTGGAAGACGTTCATCCGCGGGGGAACGGGTAGGCGATTGGGCGGTACGACGGAAGCCGTCGCTCGGGGTGGCCTACGTTAGCCGGCCCGGGGGGTGAAGGGGAGAGGCAACGGCATCGAATCGAGGCGACCGTGAGAGCTCATAGATCGAGGCGGGCCGCGGCGCTCACGCTGATCGCCGGACTGAGCGTGGCGGGGCCGCTCGCGGCCCAGGACGGTCGCGTGGAGGGACGCGTCCGGGACGACGAGGGATCGGCCGTCTTCGGGGCGCTGGTCCTCCTCACCCAGGCCGGCACCCCCTCGGCTTCTTCAGCCTGGGCCCCGTGCCGGTGGGCGCCTACACCATCTCGGCCTCGGGCCTCGGCTACGGCGAGCTCTCCCGACCCGTCGGCATCGGGCCGGGCCAGGTGGTGGAGGTGGAGCTCTCGCTGCCCCGCCGCGCCATCGAAGTCGAAGGGATCTCCGTGGAGGCCGAGCGCAGCCGGGAGCGGGTCCGCTTCGAAGAGATCGGCGGGGCCACCATCCGTGAGCTCGATCTCGCCGATCTCAAGCAGGTGCCCGGCGTGGCCGAGGCGGATCCCCTCCGGGCGGTGGAGGTCCTGCCGGGGGTCGTGTCCACGTCGGACTTCTCCGCGGCGTTCCACGTCCGGGGCGGCTCCCAGGATCAGAACCTCATCCTCCTGGACGGCGTCCCCGTGTTCAGCCCCTTCCACCTGGGTGGGCTCTTCTCGGTGTTCAACGCCGACATGCTCGATCGGGTCGAGCTCCAGTCCGGCGGATTCCCCGCCGAGCACGGCGGGCGCGTGTCGTCGGTGCTCGAGATCGAGAGCGATCCCGGCCGAGGCGACTTCCGCGTGGACGCCGGGGTCTCGCTGCTCGCTTCCCGGGTCGCCGTGGGCGGTGGGCTCCCGGATGACCTCGCGAGGAAGCTCCGTCACGCCAACCTGCGCTGGAGGGCGTCGGCTCGGCGCTCCTACTTCGACTGGGTCCTGAAGCCATTCCTCGACTTTCCCTACCACCTGACGGACTACCAGGGCGTCGTCGAAGGATGGACCACCTCCGGGGACCGGGTGCGGCTCACGGCCTATTCGGGGGACGACGTGCTGGACCTCACGAGGCTGGATGCGGAGGACTTCCCCCTGCGCATCGACTGGAGGTGGGGCAACGACCTGGCCGGGCTCCGATGGACGCGCCCGCTCCGCGGAGGGGGCTCCCTGGACTCGAGAATCAACTGGTCGCGGTTCCGGAGTGGGCTCACCTTCCCGGACTTCGGCGACACCGACTTCAGGACGGCCATCCGCCAGACGCAGGCTCGCCTCGACTACCAGGCCCGGCCCTCGCCCTATTGGCGATTCGAGGTGGGAGGGAGCGCCGAGCGGTTGGGCTACGACAACCTGGCGGCGACGGGGGGCACCGAGTTCGCCCGTGGCGAGGGCACGGCGTGGCTCCTCGGCACCTACGCCCAGGCCGCCTGGTCCCGTCCCCAGGCGTGGCTGGTGGAGGCCGGCCTCAGGCTGGACGCCTGGCGCCCCGATCCCGGAGACCCCGTGGCGGAGCTCGCGCCCCGGCTGGCGGTGAAGCGCTTCATCGCCGGCGGCGACGGTGCGGTGAAGCTCGCCACCGGTCGCTACACCCAGTACGTGCACTCCCTCCGCGACGAGGAGCTTCCTCTGGGCCTGGATGTCTGGGTCCTCTCGGGAGAGCGGGCCCCCCACGTGGTGTCCGACCAGGTGCAGGTCGGCGTGGAGGGCTACCTGGCAGGAGATTGGTTCCTCTCCCTCGAGGGGTATGCCCGCGACTTCGACGGCGTGGTCACCTTCAACCCGGGCGACGACGTCAACGACGAGCTGGACGACATCCTGGCGGGACGTGGGTTCTCCTGGGGGGCCGACCTCCTCGCCCGAAAGGACGGAGGCAGCGTCAACGGATGGCTGGCCCTCTCCTTCCTCAAGGCCGAGCGCACCTTTCCGGACGTGCTGGCGCCCTTCGACCCCCAGCCGGAGGTCGCGTACTCGCCCATCTTCGATCGCAGGATCGACGCGGACCTGGTGCTCCGGTACCCGTTGCCCTGGGGATGGCAGGGTGGGCTTCGCCTGAACGTCGGGACGGGCACCCCGTACACCCGCGCCCTGGGCTCGTACGCCTATTACTCGCCGCGCTTCGTGAGCAACGGAGGACGGCTGGAGTGGGCTGGGGCCAACGACGCCACCGACGACTTCGGCGGATACGCCGTCTACCTCGAGGATCGCAACGCCTCCCGCTACCCCGCCTACCACCGCCTGGACGTGAGCGCCCGCAAGACGATCAGGAAGTCGTGGGGGACCCTCGTGCCGTACGTCGATGTCCTCAACGTCTACAACCGCCGAAACGTGCTCTTCTACTTCTACCAGTACCAGGAGACGCCGCCGGTGCGGTCCGGCGTGTCCATGTTCCCGCTGATCCCCACGGTGGGTCTGGAGGTGAGGTTCCGATGAGCCTGACCAGGGAGGCGCGCCGCCTCGCCGGCCGAGCGCGGTGGCTCGTCGCGACGCTGGCGATGGGCGCCATCCTCGGCTGCGAGCTGGAGGAGGTCACGCTGGTGGAGGCCCGGGACGTCGTCGTCGCCGAGATCCTGCTCCAGCTCGCCGCCGACGGGGGCCGGCCGGATCAGCTGACGGCGCTCCTCCACCGCACCCTTGCGGCCGGCACGGGGGAATCCCGGCCGGTGTCGGGCGCGAGGGTGGTCGTGCGCAGGACGGACGGCCTCGAGGTGGAGATGGCGGAGACCACCCTCGAGACCTGCGTGGTCACCACGCCCGTGGACGGGCAGGGCACCTGCTTCTGGGCCACGCCGGAGACCGCCGCCCGCTTCCGGCCCGGTGACCGGATGGAGGTGGAGGTCTCCCTGGGTGACGGGGGGCGGCTGGTGGGGGCGCTCACGGTGCCGGGCTCGTTCGATCTGCTCGTGGAGGAGCTGGGCGAGCGCTGCTCCGTGGCGCCCGAGGCTCCACTGGAGCTTCGCTGGACCCGGTCCGCCGGCACGTCCGTCTACGTGAACGAGACCCTCATCTACGGCCTCGTGGAAGCCCTCGCCGGCCAGGGGATCCAGGTCGACGAGGACCCCCTCTATCTGTTGGGCCTGTCCGCGTCGGCCGAGGACACCACCATCGTCTTTCCGGGGGAGTTCGGCATCTTCAACCGGTTCGAGCTGGACCAGGGGCTGGCCCTGGCGCTCCAGCGGGGCCTGCCGGCCGGCGCCGAAGCCGACGTATCCATCGCGGCCGCCGAGGACAACTACGTGAACTGGGTGCGGGGGGGCAGCTTCAACCCGTCGGGGCAGGTGCGCATCCCCAGCTTGCGGGGTGAGGGGACCGGGCTCTTCGGCGCGGTGGTCGTGCGCAGGATCCACATCACCGCCGACTCCGCCGCGGTGGGCCTTCCCCGCTGCTCCGAGGGGTAGCCCGAGCCTTCCCCGCGGCCCGAGGGGCCGGTCCCGGTACCTCGCGAGACGGCCCCTCTAGAGGACCGGCGGAGGGGGCAGGCGCTGCGCCAGGAGCCGGCGCACGCGATTCGCGACGCAGAAGACCGCCGTGCGGTTCTGTGCGCCGTTCCGGATGACCACGTCCGCGTGCGCCTTGCTGGGCTCCACGAACTCCAGGTGCATGGGGCGAACGGTGTCGTTGAACTGGGCCAGGACCGAGTCGCGGGTGCGCCCCCGATCCCTCGTGTCCCTCCGGATCCGGCGCTGGAGGCGCGACTCCTCGTCGGTGTCCACGAACACCTTGATATCCATGAGGGAGCGAAGGCGTGTGTCGGCCAGCACCAGGATACCGTCGACGAGAAGCACGGGGCGGGGCCGCAGGGGATGGGCCTCCTCCCTCCGGGTGTGGGTGTTGAAGTCGTAGGCGGGCACCTCCACCGGGAATCCATCCCGGAGGAGCCGGAGGTGGTCGACCAGGAGCTCGGTCTCCAGGCTGTCGGGGTGATCGAAGTTCGTCGCCGCGCGCTCGGATGGAGAGAGACGCGACAGATCGCGATAGTACGCGTCATGATGGATCACGGAGCTCCTGGCCGGGCCCAGGATCCTCCGTAGCTCCCTGACCACGGTGGACTTCCCGGCTCCGCTGCCTCCTGCCACGCCCAGCACCACGGGGCGGACGGATCCGCTCACGTCATTCCTCGTCCGGTACCACGTAGATCCGGCGGGCCAGGTCCTGTCGGACGCTGTGGGACGAGGGCCGCGCCCCCACGATGCGCAGCGCGACCACGCCGGGCGCGTCCTGATCCGTCTGCACCAGGAGGCGGGCGCCGGGCACGAGTCCCTTGGCCTCCATCGACCGGAGGCGCTCCGCATCCTCGTCGCGCACGGCCCGGATCCGCACCTCGGACCCGGGCGCGGCGTCGGCCAGGGTGAAGAAGTCGGTCTCCTCGATCTCTCCCCCCGGGGTCGGGATGGGCGCCCCATGGGGGTCGTGGCTGGGGTACTTCAGGGCCACGGCCATGCGTTCCACCAGGTGGTCCGAGGCGGCGTGCTCCAGTCGCTCGGCCTCCTCGTGGACGTCGTCCCAGGTGAAACCGAGGCGCTCGCACAGATAGGTCTCGATGATGCGGTGCCGCCGGAGGACTTTCAGGGCCGCCCGGACTCCGGGCCCGGTGAGCCGGACACCGTGGTAGGGGACGTGCTCCACGAGGCCGGTCTCGGCCATCCTCTTGACCATCCCGGTCACGGAGGCAGGCTGGACAGACAGCGACTCCGCGATGGCGCTGGTGGACGCCACCACGCCGCGTTCCGAGATCCCGTAGATCGCCTTCAGATAGTCCTCGACGGAGCGGGACAGGCCGGGTTCGCTGGGTGACATGGGGTCAAACTACTCCGGGCTCCCGGGGACGTCGAGCCCGGCCCGCGAGGGACCCCGGACTCGTCGGGGGGTAGCACAGGGGACGATCGGACAGCCATCCCCCATCCCGCGACATGAGCTACGAGCAGGCCACCGAGGGCATTCGAGTTCGGGTCGAGCCCCACTACTCCCTCGCTGACTCCGAGCCGGAGGACGGGACCTTCGTGTTCGCCTACCGCATCGAGCTGGCGAACGAAAGCCCCGTCCCGGTCCGGCTCCTCTTCCGCCACTGGAGAATCCACGACTCCGTGGGAGAGGACACCGAGGTCGACGGAGAGGGCGTGGTGGGGGAGCAGCCCGAGCTTCAGCCCGGGGCCTCGCATCGGTACAAGAGCTACTGCGTACTCCGCTCTCCGGCCGGGTACATGGAAGGGCACTACACCTTCGTGAGGCCGGGGGGTGAGCTATTCCGCGTACCGGTGCCGCGCTTCCACCTGAACGCGCCCCTCCTGCGCTCGACGGACCCGGACGACCTCGAGTCCATGAATTGACGATATCCGGGGGCACCGCTTCAAACGAGGCCCGTATCTGATTATCGTTGAGTGTTTTCCACCATTTTCACGGCGCTGTGAACCAGGGGGCGAATTGACCGACACTGTGGCCATCGACGCGAAGCGCATCCTGCTGCGCTACGGCGCTCCGATCTCGGTGCTCGACAAGGTGACGGAGGCTCACCGCATCGAGTTCGCTCGGATCGTCACGCGTACCACCCTCGCGGACCGGGAGCCTCGTCTTCGAAGCCTCCTCGTCGAGCACGGCTACATCGACGAGGACTGAGACCGGGAGTC
>JBDHGI010000127.1:0-12645 GCA_039589955.1 Gemmatimonadota bacterium
CCCACAGACGTGAGGCGGTAGTATCGTCGCCGGGGACGCTGCTCGCTGCGCGCCCTCGCCTCGTCCTCCCAGGCCCCCTCCAGCACCCCGCCCCGCTCCAGGCGACGCAGGATGGGGTAGACCGTCCCGTCGGGGAGCCCGGTGGCGTCCATGATGTCGAAGCCGTAGCGGTGCCCGGCACGAATGGCCAGGAGCACCGTAGCGGTCGGGTAGGTGAGGTTGAACCAGCGGCCCATGCTCGCCCCTAATCTAGAATCCTAGGTAGGGTGTCGTACCAGTGAGATGTGCCCACCGGCGAATCCGTTGCATCCCACCCTCTGTCACCGAGGGCGGACGCCGGTGCGTCGTCCGAGTGACACCGGCGCGCCCCACGTGGCGGGATTCCCTGGCTCCGACGGCGGCACCGCTCTTGCTCCCGCGTGGAGATCCGAGGCTCTCTGTACAGGATGGTGAAAGGAGTCGCGAAGTCCGCCCATGAAGACACATCCGCTCTCGGTTCACGCCCTGTCCCCGGCTGTGCTCCTCGTCATCTCCCTTACGCCCATGGCCGCGGAGGGCCAGACCATAGCCGGCAGGGTCCTGGAGGAGGGGTCGGAACGCCCGGTCCCCACCGCCCTGATTCGCCTGGTGGACGTCCAGGGAGAGCTCCACGCCGACGTGCTGTCCGACTCCCTCGGCCGCTTCACCATCACACCCAGGGAGGAAGGGGAGTACTACCTGGAGGCCCGCCGCATCGGCTACGGGGAGACCCGATCTCCTCTGCTGGCCCTGACTGTGGGCGGCGAGGTTCCCCTCGACCTGTTCGTGGAGCCCCTGCCGGTCGGTCTGGAGGGATTCGAGATCACGGTCCAGCGGGGCGTGGTACGAGCGCAGGCCGAGCGCGAGCTGCGGCACTTCGGCCTCAGGCCCGAGGCCCTGGGAAGGCGGCTCATCACCCGGGACGTCATCGCCGAGCCCCCGTTCAAGAGGAACTTCAGCTCCATCCTGACCTGGAATCCCGTTCCAGGGCTGCACGTAGCGGGCTCCCCCCAGGGCCCGTGCTACTACTTCCGACGCGGCGTCAGCTTCGGTGGACCGGGCTGTGCCATCGTCGTGCTCAACGGCATGGAGATCACCGGTGAGGTCCTGTCCATCATCGATCCCGAGGGCATCGAGATGGTGGCTGTCCTCACCCCCTTCGAGGCTCAGACCCTCTACGGGGTGCGCGGCGAGGCCGGAGCTATCATGATCTGGACTGGAATCCCCCAGGTGGAATAGCCCACGACTCGACAGGGTCGCTCCATGAACGCCATCACCTTCCAGGATGTAGAATCCCTCGCCTACGAGGCGGTCGCCGATCCTGTGCTCATCGAGTCGTCGGACGTGATCGTCCGCACCCGGGCCGCGGGCCTGTGCGGCTCGGACCTCCACCCCTACTTCGGCAGGGAGCGTGGGCTGGACCGCGGCACGGTGATGGGCCACGAGCTCGTCGGCGAGATCGTTGAGGCCGGAGCCGACGTCCGCACCCTGTCCGTGGGTGACCGGGTTGTCGCTCCATTCTCCACGAGCTGTGGGTCGTGCTTCTACTGCCACACCGGCCTCACCGCCCGCTGCGAGCGAGGAGCGCTCTTCGGGTGGGTGCAGGACGGAGCGGGCCTCCACGGGTGCCAGGCCGAGCTCGTGAGGGTGCCCCTGGCCGACGGCACGCTGGTGCGCGTCCCCGATGGTCTGGACGACGAGGTGGCGCTCCTCGCCGGAGACGTCCTGTCCACCGCGACCTACGGCGCGGACCTGGCGGGGGTGGGGGCGGGCGACCTGGTGGTGGTGGTTGGATGCGGTCCTGTGGGCCTGCTGGCCATCCGGGCCGTCCTGGAGAAAGGGGCCCGCGAGGTCGTCGCCGTGGACTCGGTCCCCTCGAGACTGGACCTCGCCCGGCGCTTCGGAGCCACGCCGGCGGACCGGGAGCAGGGAGACCCCCTGGCCCTCGTGCGCGAGCGCTCCGAGGGGCGCGGAGCGGATGCGGCCATCGAGGCCGTGGGCTCGGCGGAGGCCACGCGCACGGCCGTGGGTCTGCTCCGGTTCGGGGCGACCCTCGCCGCACTGGGGGTGCACACCGAACCCCACCTGGCCATCCCTCCGGGGGAGATCTACGACCGGAACCTCCGCTACGCCGCCGGGCGCTGTCCGGCGCGTCATTACATGCCGTCGTCCCTGGGCCTCGCGGAGAGGGACGCCGACCTCATGGCAGCCCTCGTGTCCCACCGCCTGCCCCTGTCCGACGGAGTGGAGGCGTACAGGCGGTTCGCCGCCCGGGAGGGCGGATGGGCCAAGGTGGTCTTCATCCCCTAAGGGGGATCCCCCTGGACACCTACAGCTCGAAGCGCATACCCTCGCGAGCGAGATCGAATCCGCGGCGTCGGATCTCCGCCTGCTGAGGTCCGTCCTCGTCCAGGGCCGGGTTGGAGTTGTTCAGGTGGGTGAGCACGACCCGGGCGGCACCTCGGTCCACGACACCCTGCAGAGCATCCATGGTCCACGGTATCAGAGGATGGGGGATGTCCTCGACGGCCCGTCCCGGCACCTCGTCCGCCGACCAGAACGAGCCGTCGAGCAGCGCGACGTCCACGCTGGCCACCGCCTCGGCCACGTCTCGCTCCCAGAGAGCCCACGAGTTGATGTCCGGTAGGAAGAGCATGGTGGCCGTGGGTCCCCGGAACACGAAGCCCACCGTGTCGGCGAGCTCGTCGCGGTGGGGGACCTTCCACAGCTGAGCCTCCAGGTGCTCGTCGATCCGGTGCCATCGGTCCAGGTCCAGGGGGCGGAGCTCGATACGCCCCTGGTCCGCCAGGAATGCCCAGGGTTGGTTCGAGGACAGGAACTCCGCCATGGCGCGCGTGCAGTAGACCGGGGTATCGCGGACTCCGAGGCCCTCGTTCCCCAGCACGGCCAGGCCGGTGTAGTGCCCGATGTGGGCATGGGTCAGGAAGATCCCGTCGAACGGCCTCCGCTCGCCGGCCCGGAGCCGGAAGCCCGGCTCGACGATGAGGTCGATCTGCCTCGTGATGTCGGGCGTCGCGTCCACGAGGTAGAACCGCTCCGCCTCGGGCTCCACGAGCGCCAAGGACGATACGTACCGGCCCCGGCCGGCGGCGTGCAGGGCACGCCCGTCGTCACACCGCTCCGTGTAGCACCCTACCTGCGGCAGGCCCGCGTCCTGCACGCTGCCCAGGACCAGCGCGTAGATCTCCCCCGCGCTTCCGCCGCGGCCTTCCGTCCCCGACGTCCATGCGCCGAGCTGCAGCCAGGCCGGGGCCTCCAGGGCCCTGCGCGGCACCACGGCTCCGGCGGCCAGGGCGGCGAGAAAGCGGCGTCGGTCCACGGGACTACCCTGAGATCGTGATCACGTGCGAAGCATACCGCAAAGTATCAGCGGTCAGGGGAGCGGCTCCAACGACCGCAGATAGGTCCACAGCGCTTCGAGCTCCACCGCCGTCATGCGCTGCGCCGCCGGGGCCATGGACGCCATGGGATCCCGGAGCTCGGACCCGTTGGGACGGCGTCCCTGGCGCATGGCCGTCACGAAGTCCTCGTAGGACCATGGACCCAGCCCCCGCTCGTGGGGCGTGAGGTTGCGTGCCGCCGGCCAGCTCGGGTCTCCTCCGGCGATGGGGCCGCCCGCGAAGTCCGACCCGTGGCACCCCGTGCACACGCCGGCGAGATGTCTCCCGAACTCCACCGAGACCTCCGCCGCCGGGGGCATCGGGGGGTGCTCTTCGTGATGGGATCCGATGAGATCGGCCGACAAGGGGAGCTGGCCGGTGGCGACGAGCACCTTTCCCAGGCGGCCCAGGACCACCGGAGGCATCTCGTTGTCCACCGGGGGCAGGCTCCGGATGTAGCTGACGATGTCCGACAGCTCCTGGTCGGACATGCGCTGGAAGTCGCCGGAGGGCATGCTGGCGGGGCTACCGTCGGGGCGGACGCCATGACGCACGATTCGGTCCCAGTCGGCCGGGCCGTACCCTTCCGTACGGCTCCCCTGGCCCGTCGTGAGGTTGGGACCGAAGAGCCGGGCCACGGGCAGGGCGTCCATCATCACGCCGCCACTGAGGTCCCCGCCGTGGCAGTCGATGCAAGCGTAGCGCGCCTCGATCAGATGCCGACCCCGGTCCACCGCCCGCTCCAGCGACAGGCCCCGAGCCTCCTCCTCCGTGAGGCCGAGCTCGATCCGCTCCTCCTCGGAGAAGGGGAAAGGAACCGGAAAGTCCGCCGTGTGGGTTTCGATGGTTCGGGAGAGTAGGCTGTTGCTCTTGGCGGATGCCCACAGGTAGATCCCGAACAGGACGATCGCGAAGGTAACGAGGAGGCCACCGAGGATCTTGAGGACGCGCAGCATCGGAGGGTCTGGCAGCTGGTGAACGGAGACGGCAACGCTCTCACAGTCGGTCGCGCCGGCTCACGCTGCAAGACCCGAGGGCGCGCGACCGGACGAGAACGATCACGAGGAAGTCGGTCAGTCCGACTGGAGGGCCAGCACCGGGTCTACCCTGGACGACCTCCAGGCCGGGATGAGCACCGCCGCCAGGCTCGTCACGCCCAGCACACCGCACACGACCAGCGTCACCCCCAGGTTCCAGTCGGTTACTCCTGCCCCCAGCCCACGCATGCCCTCCCTGGCCAGGGCCGCCAGCAGGACGCCCGCAGCGAGTCCCAGAACGACCTGACGATAGCCCCGCCGGAAGACGAGACCCAGGACCGCGCTGCTCCTGGCCCCCAACGCCATGCGCACGCCGACCTCCCTCCTTCGGCGACTCGCCAGAAAGGCCGTGACCCCGTACAGCCCCACCACCGCCAGGAAGAACGCGGCGGCGCCGAAGCTCACGAACAGGCCGCCTCCCAGGAGCGTGTCCAGCAGGTTCGTATTCACCGCGTCCCTGAGGGTGCGGACGAAGTACACCGGGGTGTCCTCCTGGAGGGCGAGTACCTCCTCCCGTATGGCGGGAGCCAGCGCCATGGGGTCACCCCGGCCGCGCACGGCGATGCTCACGAAGTGCGCGTCAGACTGGACGATGGGAACGTACACGCCCTGGGGAGTCCCCTCGGGCTCCAGGGCACCGTCCATGTTGAGGTCCGGGGCGACGCCCACGACGGTACGCCATGGGGTCTCCTCGTCGCTGGCTCCCAGGCGGATACGCCTCCCGACGGGGTCCTCACCGGGGAAGAACCGCTCAGCGAAGCTTCGGTTGACGATGGCGACGGGCATCGCGTCTGCTTCGTCGGCCGGCGTGAAGTCCCGACCGGCGTCGAGCACTACATCGAACGCCCGGAAAAACGCCGGCGAGACGGAGGCCACGCGGGCGGGCGGAGCCCCCACGGCCCGGGGGTACGAGGCGCCCTCGGCGCGGACCGTGACCGTGGGGGCCGTCTGACCGGGAAGCGTGGTCGCCAGGGCAACGGACACCACCTCCGACCGGTCTCCCAGCCTTCCCTGTAGGTCGCGATAGAAGGACAGCCGCCCCTCGCGGTCCGGAACCACGGCGTCGAAGAGTCCCACTCGGGCGGTGAGAACCTCGTCGACCGGATAGCCGTAGTCGGCCTTGCGCACGCTGTGAAGCTCCTCCATGACGTGGCCAGCCGCGACCAGAAGCATGACGGAGACGGTCAGCTCTCCCAACACGAGGACCCGACTGACACGGCTGATCCCCAGGGAGGTGGCTCCCCGGGACGCGTCCTGCAACAGCCCGTGCACGTCCACACGCGACACCTTCAGAGCAGGGATCAGCCCCGAAGCCAGGGTGCCCACCGCCGTCAGGACGAGGACGAACAGCAGTATGGGAGCGTCGACCTTGAACTCCATCCAGAACGGCGGAGGATAGGTGGCAGCGTCCACGATCAGGCGGTGGATGACCGCCACGGCGACAACGGTCATGAGCGTGCCGAGCACCGCCCCGCCCAACGCGATGAGGGATGTCTCGTACAGGAGCGAGGCCACCACCCTACGGCGGCTGGCCCCCACCGCCACCCGAATGGCCAGGTCCCGTGTGCGGCTGACGGCTCGCGCCAGAAGCAGGTTGGTGACGTTGAAGGAGGCGATGAGGAGGACGGCCAGCCCCGTGAGCAGGAGAAACACCAGGGCGACGTCGGAGTCTTGCTCGTGGTAGGACGCAGTGTACTCCTCCACGACGGGCACCAGGCCCCGGTTCGTGTCCGGCCATCTGGAGGCCAGACGGCTTCCGATCCCTCGGAACTCGGCCTGGGCCTGTGTCAGCGTCACCTCGTCCCTCAGCCGTCCGAAGACCTCGAGGCCGGGACCCTCACCCCGATCCAGATCGGCCGCATCGATCCGGAGGGGCAGCCAGACGTCGTCCCAGTAGGGGAACCCGAAGCCCTCGGGGAGCACACCGACCACGGTGGTGGGGATGCCGTTCACCCGGACGACCGAGCCCACGACATCGGGGCGAGCGTTGAACCGGCTGCGCCACACCGCGTGCGACACGAGGGCCACCCGCTCGGCAGCGGGATGGTCCTCGCCGGTAAGGAACCCGCGCCCCAGCGCCGGCCGCACCTCGAGCACGTCGAGGGCGTTCGCCGTGACGAACGCCCCGAAGTATCGCTCTGGCCGGTCGCCGCCGCTCAGGTTCACCGTGCCCCGATAGAATGCCGCCATGTCCTGCAGGGCGGATTGGGCCGAGCCCCAGTCCAGGTAGTCGTGGATGCTCACGTCGAGCTCCTCGAGCCCTTGCGCCGGATTGGCGTGCTCGAGGTGGACGATCCGGTGTCCGTCCGGGACAGGGAGCGGACGAAGCGCTCCATACGCGAAGCAGAACAGGACCGTGGGCAGAGCGATTCCGAGCCCCAGGGCCATCGTGGCATGGGCAGCTACCCAGGGCCGTCTCGCCAAGGCCCGCCGGGCGTGCAGAAGGTCCCTGCGGAAGCCGGCGAACGGGACCCTGCCACCAGCGTGCCGCGCCCGCGTGCCCAGGCCTCCCAGAACCGCGCCGAGACACTCGCGAGCCAGGAACGTCCAGCGCCGGGCTCGGCCATCCGGTAGGGACCGCAGGCGGAGGCCGAAGGTAGCCTCCATGTCGGGGCCCTCCTCGCGCCGGAAGGCGCGGGGATAGCACCGGAGGCAGACCCTGAAGAGCCGGTGGGCGGGACCGCGCTCCACGCTGTCCTCCCTCAGGCCCGCTTCGGGGCCAGGGCCCGCTCTCTCGCCACCGCGATGAGGCCCTCCAGGCGACTCACCTCACGGGCCATCACCTCACGGCCAAGGGGGGTGAGGGTGAAGTACCTGCGGCGGGCATCACCGGCGTCGTCGTCCGACGGCGCCTCGGTCTCCACGATGAGACCCCGCTCCCGCAAGCGCCGAAGGGCCTGGTACAGGCTCCCGGTGGTGGGGTTGAGCCTGCCGTCCGTCCTCTCCTCGATCTCCTTGCCGACGGCGTATCCGTGGGCCCTTCCGCGGCCCAATGCCAGGAGAATCTGGAAGGAGAGCTCGGCGAGGGGCAAGAAGGCTTCCGCCCCGGATGGAGTGGACATGACAGAATCACTCTAGTGGTAATGACTATAGTGGATATAGCAAGATCGCACACACGTCGTCACCCTGCAAGGGCACCCTCGGCCGAGAGCGCTCAGAAGATCAGCGTGTGGGTGTACTTGAGCGACAGCGCGCGCGCCTGGCTCCTGGGCAGACGCGGAACGCCGAGGGGGTCCCGGTCCACGTTCAGCCCCTCGTTCCACACCAGCCAGAGGTCCTGGCCCTCGCGGAAGTTGTACCGCAGCCGGGCATTGGTGGCGACCTGATCGGTGAGGGAGTTGTACTGGGCGAACAGGTTCAGGGAGAGATGAGTGTCCAGGGCCGCCCTCAAGGTCAGGCGGAGCAGGTTCGCGTCGAAGGCCTGCCCCCGCTCGTCGAAGCGGATCCGGTTCCACTCCCATCCGCCCCGAAGCTGCAGGTAGGCGCCGAGGGGCCAGTCGAAGTCGTTGCTCACGGCGATGCGACGACCGTCGAAGAGCTGCCCGGCGGTGACCGTCACGTTGGGACGGATGGGCCATCCCCTCGGGGCCTCGAATCGGAAGGCTCCTTCCGTCGCCCAGTAGCTCCCTGCAAGGACGCCGGCGGCGTCGGACAGGGCGAAGTCCTCGGGCACGTCCTCGTACTGGGTGTTGGCGTTCACCGTCATGGTGAGGCCGGCGTTGGTCTCCAGCGTTAGGAAAGGCCGGAGCTGGCCCGTGTCCACCGCGTCGTCGACGTTGCGCACCCAGGCGTTGCTCTCCAGCCCCAGCCAGATCCTCCGCCAGGGCGACTCCAGGCCCGGAAACCACTGGTAGCTCCAGTCGCTCTGGGCCCGCATGAAGTCCCGCCGCTCCTCGAACCCCAGCGCCGGGTCGTACCCGGGCCCGGACCGGACGAAGACGTTCTGGTAGCTCAGCCCCTGGAAGCGCCGACGAGTCCAGTCGAGCACGAAGCGCCCGGCGTCGGTGCCGGTGGGTGCCGCGTCCCGGACCGGGTCTCCCCCCTGGACGGTCTGCAGCCACTTCATCGTCACGTACTCGTCCCCCCACACCCGGAGCTGGCCGTCCACACCGTACGTGACGCTGTGCCCCCCGCCCGAAGCCACCCGCGTCGTGGCCATCCCCCCCACGAAGGAGTTGGCGTTCAGGACCCGGCGGCGGAGACGCAGGATGCCGAAGTTCTCCGAGGGGACGTCGCCCTGGGCCTCGGTCTGCATCTCGATGATACCCACGTCCCAGCTTCCTACTCTGCCCACCAGGCGGGCGCCCCCCAGGATGGGGATGGGCTGGCCGTCGGCGGAAAGGCCGATGCGGCGGGAGTAGAAGAGCGTTCCCCGCTCCGTGCCCGTACCGAAAGCGAAGATGCCCGCCCGCTCCTGGAAGAACTGCCGCTTCTCGTCGAAGAAGAGGGAGAAGCGGGTGAGGTTGACCTGCTGCTGGTCCGCCTCCACAGCGGCAAAGTCGGTGTTGAGCGTGAGGTCGAGGGTGAGGTTGGGCGTCGGGTTGATCTTGAGATCGCCGCCGAGCTCCCACCCCCGATCGGTGAAGTCCTGGTACGCTGTGCCGGGCTCGTTCAACCGGCTGCTGCGCAACGAGTTGGCCAGGGCGTAGGGCGAGAGGTACATCGGGTTCCGTGACTCGATTCCCCGCAGGCGCACGTCCTGGAACGCCGAGACCTGCGTGTACAACGCGCTCCGTGGGATGGCCGGAAAAGTCCACCGTGTCTCCGCCCCGGGCTCGTAGGCGTACGCCATCATCCCCATGACCACGGATCCGTCGGGGCCGGTCTCGAAGCGCAGGGTGGTGAAGGGGATCCGCATCTCCCCGAACCACCCGTCTTCGGTGATGCGCGTCTCCAGGTCCCAGTGGCTGTTCCACGACAGGCCGCTGGGCCCCGTGGTCGCCCCGATCTCCTCCCGACCGTCGCCGGTGATGCTCATGTCCATGCGGGCGCCCAGGGGCAGCCCGATGAAGCGCACGGCGTTCTCGTTGTCGTTGAAGGTGTCCAAGAGGACGCCGAAGCCGTCGTCGCCGTTCCACTGGTCCCGGGTGAGGGAGAAGGCCCGGATGACGGAGGGATCGTCGTGGAAGAAGCGGCTGGCCACGTACAGCGCCTCGTCGTCGTACGCCACCAGCACCTGAATGCGGCGGTCGCTGAGCCCCCGGAACTCCGGCTCGTACATGGTGAGGGCGAGGGGGTCGACGCCCTTCCAGGCATCCTCGTCGGAGATGCCGTCCAGGGTGACGGGGCCCGACAGCCGCTGCAGATCCACGACGCCGGTACTCACCGGCGCGTCCCGCCCGCGGTTGATGTCGACGCCGTCGGGCGAGAGGCCGTTCTGGCCGCGGGCCTCGCCGGCACTGGCGAAGGCCAGCGCGAGCACGAGCGTCACCGGCGTGGGTAGCCGTCGGATCCTGGAGACCATGGCCGCCTAAGAGACAACGCGACGGGCCGGAATGCCACCCGACGGGTGCAGGAACGCAGACTCGAGTAGACCGCAGGGCAGGCCGCGCGGGGGACTGAGACGGCCCCTTGCGTGACAGAAGGGGGCGGACTCATTGGGAGTCCGCCCCTCACTCGCTACCGCTCCCCCACGGGCCTGCGGGGCACCACGAAGGGCTCCTCCGCCACGTTGGGCGGCACCCCCTCCTTGGATCTGCGCACCATCTCCGCCACCTCCTCCATGAGGCGGGCGTTCTCGATGACGATGCCGTCCTTGATGGTGTGCACGATCCCCAGCGTTCGCACCATCTCCCCGTCATCGTCAAGCGTCAGCGCGCCGAAGGAGTAGAGGAAGCGCAGGTTGTACGCCGGATTGCCGTCGACGATGACCAGGTCCGCCAGATGGCCGGGCCGCACCAGGCCCAGCTTGGGCGTGCGTAGGGTCTCGGCCGAGTTGAGGGTGGCGGACTTGAGGACCTCCAGGGTGTGCATCCCGCTCTCCCGGAGGAGCTGGAGCTCCCTAATGTTGGAGAAGCCCGGCGTGGCCCAGATGTAGTTGTCGTCGGTCCCGTAGGCGACGCGGCCACCCCTCTTGTTGAACTCGTAGATGAGGTCTCCCCACAGGTCGAAGGCGTCGTACCAGTACTGCTCGTCCTCGCTGGACCAGTCGTAGTGGTAGGAGCCGTGGTAGGCCGGGTTGGGTAGGTTCCATTCGATGAGCGACTGGTGGGTATACTTCTCGTGCCATGGGAGGCTCTGGGCGCGCAGGATGTCGCGATTCGCCTCGTAGACCACCCGCGTGGGGAGCATCGTCACTCCGCACGCCACCAGCGAGTCGGCCACGGTCGTGAGAAGTCGCTCCTTGGCGGTGGCGTCCGCCTCCTGCCAGACCTTGCCGGCGGCGCGGAAGCGCTTGAGCTCGTCATTGTAGTTGTAGTCCCGAGGGAAGTCCTGGGATTGCCGTCCCAGCGCCGACTCGGCGTAGCCGTAGTGGTGCTCGATCATGGTGGCGCCCAGGCATGCGGCGTTCACGGCGTCCACGACCGCGTTGGTGGACGGCGGCAGGTGGATGGTTGTGAGCCCTCCCGCCTCGGTGACGCCCTTGGCCACTGCGCCGAAGAGCTCACGGTCCCAGGTGACGCTTCCCAGGCTCACCACGTGGGCGCCGGCCTCGGCCATCTCCCGCGCGATGCGCCCGGCCTGGGCCGGATCCTCCAACTCCTCCCGGGTGGCATTCACGCCCTGCCCCCATCCCCAGATGGGGAAGAGCCGGGGCGCCAGGATCTCGTTGGAGGCACTGCGGGCCGCCTCGGCCATCCCGCTTTCCAGACCCCGGTCGGCCGCCGGCACCAGCGTGGTGACGCCGTGGGCGAGCTTGAGATAGTACGGGTACTCGATCTCCATGGGCTCCTGACGGAGGTGCATGTGCAGATCGATCATCCCGGGCATGACGTACATGCCTGTTGCGTCGATGACCCGGTCCCCCGTGGCCCTGTCCGTATCACCCCTCCGTTCGGCCGTGACGGGGTCGAAGGGCGTCATCGACTCGATGACGTTCCCGCGGATGACGATGTCGTATGGACCCACCGGCGGGCCCCCGTGCCCGGGGATGACCATGGCCCCCCGGATGACCAGACGGTCGTAGGGGCCCTCGGCGAGATCACCGAACTGCCTGGTCTCCACGGGGCCCGTCTTCACGGCGGTGACGGAGCGGACGGCCTCGGACAGCTGGGCGTGGACGGACACGGGCACGGCGAACGTGACGGTCAGGGCCGCGGCGGCGAGGGCAGGAATGCGCATGGGACCTCCGGGGTGTGGGGTGCTGCGGGGATAGTGCGCAGCGGGAGGTCGGGGGGCAAACGACGACCGGGCCGACAGAGGTGCTGCGACGGGGGCGCATGGGACCTAGTTTGAGTGAGCTTTCCCGTGCTCCCGATTCCCTCACGCACCACCGATCGCGATGAACGACTCTGCCATAGATCGTCTCCGCGAATCCCTGGGGGACCGATACGCCATCGAGGGGGAGGTCGGGGCGGGTGGCATGGCCACCGTCTACCTGGCCACGGACATCAAGCACAACCGGAAGGTGGCCCTGAAGGTGCTCCGGCCGGAGCTGGCGGCCACCATGGGTCCCGAGCGCTTCCTCCAGGAGGTGCAGGTCACCGCCAACCTGCAGCATCCCCACATCCTCCCCCTCTTCGACTCGGGTGAGGCCGACGGCTTCCTCTACTACGTGATGCCCTATCTCGACGGCGAGTCCCTGCGGGACCGTCTGGCCCGGGAAGGGGAGCTGCCCGTGCCCGAGGCGGCGAGAATCCTGAAGGAGGTGGTGGACGCCCTGGCCTCGGCCCACGCCATGGGCGTCGTGCACCGCGACATCAAGCCCGACAACGTCCTCCTCAGCGGCCGACATGCCATGGTCACCGACTTCGGGGTGGCCAAGGCGGTGAGCGAGGCCACGGGCCGCCACCAGCTCACCACGGCGGGCGTGGCCCTGGGCACACCGGCCTACATGGCCCCGGAGCAGGCGGCCGCCGACGAGCACATCGACCATCGGGCAGACATCTACGCCGTGGGCGCCATGGGTTACGAGCTGCTGGCCGGCCGCCCTCCCTTCGCCGGCCGTAGCCCCCAGCAGGTCCTCAGCGCCCACGTGACGGAGGTGCCCCAGGCGGTCACCGAGCAGCGCGCGTCGGTCCCCCCGGAGC
>JBDHGI010000128.1:0-12628 GCA_039589955.1 Gemmatimonadota bacterium
CACGTGCGCTCGACGGGAAGGCCACCCACCAGGCACCGGTAGGACTCGGTGGTCTCCAGAGTCGACTCGAGATGGCCCAGCACGAGGTTGCTGAGCCCCGGCGAGACACCGCAATCCACCAGGCAGGGGACTCCGGCCTTCTCAGCGGCCTCGGACAGACCCAGGTGGTCTTCGGTGAAGAAGGAGATGTCCACCACGGGCTTCCCCCTCTCGAGGACGCGCTCGATGGTGCGGTAGCCCATGAATCCGGGAACGGCGCCCACGACGAGGTCCGCGTCCGCGACGGCCCGGTCCACGTTGTCCGGATCCGAGAGGTCGACGCAGTGGCCGCGGGCACCGTCCTCTTCCAGCCGCCCCACGGCGACGGGGTCGACGTCCGCCACCGTGACGGTGAAGTCCTCGACCGCAACCAAGTCCCTGACGATGGCGCCGCCCACGCGGCCGCCTCCAAGCACCACGATGTCCAAGAAGAAACCTCCTGAGGATCGCACGTTTCCAGAGGGAGAATCAGTCGATTCCGGCGTCGGTGTGCAAGGGGGAGGCGCTGAGACGTCACACGGGTCGTATCGACCATGACGGGCGCGAGGGTGGGCGCCCCGAGCAGCGGAGGAGTCTGATGCGACGAGGAAGCGTTGTCGGCCTGGTGGCCGTATTGACGATGGTCCTTCCCCTGGAGGCAGCGGCCCAGGGCTGGATCGAGCCCGTGAGGGATGGACCAGGCGCACCATTCGTGGAGAAGGTCCGCAGCGACGTGCGCGTGAGAGTGGAAGGCCGCGTGGCGCACGTGGAGGTCACCGAGTGGTTCCGCAATACGGGACCTCGCATGGCGGAGGGGCACTACCTCTATCCCCTGCCGAACGAAGCCGTCTTCCAGGGCTTCTCCCTCTTCCAGGGCGACGCGGAGCTGCGCGGGGAGATCATGGATGCGGAGCGCGCCCGGGCCATCTATGAGGAGATCGTCCGTCGGCGCGCGGACCCGGCGCTCATCGAGTTGGCGGGACACGGTCTGCTCCGGGCACGGGTCTTTCCCATCGACCCCGGGCGGGAGCGCAAGGTCTCCCTCCGGTACACCCAGGTGCTGAGTCGGGCCGGCGACGCCCTCCAGCTCGTGTACGCCGGGGCGGTGCGGGGTGGTGGCGCCCACGACGGACGGACGGAGCGACGCCCGGTGGCCGAGGCCGTGGACACCCGCTTCGAGGTGGTTGCGGAGAACGGGGACGCGTTCCTCGATCCGTTCTCGCCGACCCACGCGGTGGAAGTCCGCCGGCGGGGCTCGCGCCTCGTCGTCCGAGTGGAGGAAGAGATCCGGGGGCGGCTATCCCTCTTCCTGCCTCTCGCCGGCGAAGACGTCGGTCTCTCGGTGGCGACCCATCGGCCGCCTGGGGAGGACGGCTACTTCATGCTCACCCTGTCGCCGGGACGGGCGGTGGAGCGCCCCGAGCCCCGCGACATGACCGTGGTGATGGATGTCTCGGGCTCCATGTCGGGTGAGAAGATCGGACAGGCGAAGGCAGCGCTGCGCGGCCTGCTGGAGACGCTGACGGACGAGGACCGCTTCCGACTGGTGGCATTCTCGAACGCGGTGAGGATCTTCGACGAAGGGTGGGCAAGCCCCGGTCGCTCCGAGCTGGACCGAGCCCGGCGCTGGGTCGACGACCTCGTCGCCGACGGCGGCACCAACATCGGCGGTGCCCTCGACGAAGCGTTCCGGCTCCGGAGCGGCGCCGATCGGCTGCCGGTGGTCATCTTCCTCACGGACGGGCTGCCGTCGGTGGGGGAGCAGTCGCCCGAGCGCCTGGCCGATCAGGCCGAGGCCAGCGCGGGCCGGTCGCGGGTGTTTGCGTTCGGGGTCGGGCACGACGTGAACACGCATCTCCTCGACCGTCTCGGCGAGGCGGGCCGGGGAAGCACCCAGTACGTGGAGCCCGGCGAGAACGTCGAACGCGCCATCGCCCTCCTGGGTGCGAAGATCCGCCACCCGGTGCTCACCGAGGTCGTCCTGGCGGGCTCGCCGGTCCGATTCGACGAGGTCTACCCCGTCCGACTGCCCGACGTCTTCGCCGGCGAGGAGCTGGTGATCTTCGGGCGGTACCGGGGAGTGGGTGAGGGACGAGTCCGCCTCGAGGGCAGGCGCAGGGGCGGGGCGGTGGATTTCGGTGTGGAGGCGGAGTTCCCCCGCACGGCGGGCGCCAACGACTACATCCCCCGACTGTGGGCATCGAGGAAGCTCGGACACCTGACCCGGCAGATCTGGACGGAGGGCGAAACGGGCGACCTCGTGGAGGAGATCCGGAGCCTGGCGCTCCGGTACGGCCTGCCGAGCCCCTATACCTCCTACCTGGTCGAGGAGCCCGACGTCGTGGCGGACCTGCCTGCAGGCATGCGGATCCTGCCCGCCGCTGGAAGACCGGGCGAAGGCCGGCGGGACAGACAGATGGCACCCGCCCCTCGGTCGGCAGCCACCGCCGTCGGCGCCACCGCCGTCCGGCTGGCGCAGGAGGCCCGGGTCCTGCGGGAAGCGAAGACGTCGGAAAGCCTCGCCGAGATGGAGCAGGACATGGCGGATCGCCTCGCCCTCGTCGACGGAAGGCCCGCGCGTGTGGTGGCCGGGCGCATCTTCCGGCTGGAGGACGGTGTATGGATGGACGCGGCCCACTCCACGGAGACGGAGGTGATTCACATCCGTGCCTTCAGCCCGGCCTACTTCCGGCTCCTCGAGAGCCTTCGGGAGCTCCGGCCCGTCTTCCGGGAGCTGGCCACGGTGTTGGTGGCCGGGCGGGAGGTCAGCATTCGGGTGGACTCCCGTGGAGAGGAATCCCTCAGTGACGGACAGCTCGAGCGCCTGGTGAGACGATTCAGGAACCTCGAAGGAGCTCCGTGAGCACCGACTGGAGTGACGTTTACCGGCAAACATTTCCGGACCTGGTCCGGTTCCTCCACCGCAAGGTGTGGGATCCGGACCGGGCCCGGGACCTGGCCCAGGAGGCGTTCGTCCGGGCCCTGCGGCACCAGCCTCGGCGTCCCCGTCCCTGGTTGTTTCAGGTCGCCGCGAATCTGGCGAAGGACGAAGCACGGACGGTTCTCAGACGGAAGCGGCACCTGGCGCTCCTCAAATCGGAAGCCCCCCAGCCGGAAGCTCCGGATCCCGCCGCCGAGCTCGCACGGAGGGAGCGCTGGGATAGGGTCAAGGAAGCCCTGGAGGCCCTGGGGCCGCGGGATCGGGAGGCCCTGCTTCTCTGGGATGCGGGGCTGAGCTACAACGAGATCGCCCGCCAAACGGGGCTGGCGGTCGGGGCCGTGGGAACGACGCTGGCGCGGGCGCGCCGCAGGCTCGTCGAGGCTCATCGAGAGAGGGAGAGCAACGATGTCGCACGTGGATGATGGCACGCTACACACCTACCTGGACGGAGCCCTGGACTCCCTGGGATCCGCAGAGGCGGCGCGGGTCCGCGAGCACCTGGCATCGTGCGGCGCGTGCGCCCGCCGGTTGGAGGAGGAAGCAGCCTGGCGCGACGAGGCGACGGCGGTCCTGGCCGATGCCGTTCCGGAGGTAGAGGACATGCCGCCCTTCGAGGATATCCGAGCGGTGGCGGCCATGGCCCGGTCGCCGTCGGCAGGATGGAGGATGAAGCGGCTGGCGTGGGCGGCCTCGATGGTGCTCGCGCTGGGGACGGGATGGATGCTGCGTGGAGCCTCGGTGCCCGACAGTGCGGAGCTGAGCGCTCCCGCGGTCCAGGTGTTGCCGACCTCGCCGGAGGAGCAGGGGTCGCCCTCTCGTCCCCCCGTCGCGACGACGGAGGGCGGGAGAAGCGAGGCATTCGGCTCCACGCGAGAGCGCGAGACCGACGTGTCGGAGGCTCGCGAAGTCGCTTCCGCAGGGCCTGTGGACGGCCGGAGGGGCGCAGTGCACGATGATCCCGATCTCGTCGCCACGCGGGTGGCGGAAAACCTCGCCGGGGAGCCGGAGCAGAAGACGACGGACGCCGGAGCCGCCCTGTCCGACCGCGTTGCCCTCGAGGCCGCGCGCCCGGCCGAGGAGGTGGCAACGCTCCGGGGAGCCAGGGACTCCTCCCTCGTCGGGGTGGCCCTGGAGCGTCGAGTCGTCGCCCCGGAGCAGCTACAGCCCCTTCGTCGCCCTGCCGCGTCTCCGGGTGACGCCGGCGTCCGGGCGGCACGGGATCTACAGCCTTCCGCCCGGGTCGACGCCCTGGCCATGGAGGAGGAGGCGCTCCCCGACCTTCCGGCGTTCCTCTCCGAGACGTCCCAGCCGCTGGTCGTGCCCGGACTGGAGGTGATCTCCGTATCGTGGCTCTCGGGAGCCGACCTGGACGGAGCGGTGAGGGTGCTTCAGCGCATGGAGCGAGGGGACACGCTGGAGATCATCCATCTCCCGTCTGGAATGGACCCGGCGGCGATGCCACCGGTGCCCGCCGACGGACGGACCGAAGTGGTGATGCCGAGGGGCGCCGGCTGGCTGGTCGCCCGGGCGCGCCTGCCTCGCCAGGACCTGGAGGCCGTCCTGCGGGAGCTGGCCCCGGCGCAGCAGTAGCGCTCGACGCGCCCTGCCGCGGGCTGGTGCGTGAAGCCTGGCGATTCCAGGTTTGTAGGTTCGCGCACCTCCACGCCCACCCCCCGAGCCGGTTGGTTCCCATGAAGAAGAAGACCCTCGCCGTCCTCACGGCCTTGTGCGCCCCGGCGGCGATAGGCGCCCAGCAGCCCGACGTGGAGACGGCTGCGGCGACCATCACCGCGGATGACTACGCCTGGCGGATCGGTGTCATCGCCCACGATTCCATGCAGGGGCGTAACACCCCGAGCCCGGGCCTGGACAGGACGGCCGAGTGGATCGCCTCCGAGTTTCGGCGCTTCGGCCTGCGGGGAGGCGCCGGCGACGGTGGGTTCATCCAGCGGTATCCCCTCGAGGAAGTGAGGGTGGATGGGGAGGCGTCGGGATTGACCGCGGGGTCCGTCCGCCTCGCCTTCGGGGCGGATCTGCTTCCCCTCTTCGGCACGCCGTCGGACGTCCAGCTGACGTCGGAGCTCGTGGTCATTTCGGGGTCCACCGATATGGCCGCGCTGGCCGCCGAGGAGGTGCGGGGAAGGCACGCCGTCGTTGTGCTCGCGCCTGGGCAGACCCTCGGCAGGGACGTGTTCGGCCTGATCATGGGGGTTCGGGCCGCCGGGCCGGCATCGGTCATGGTTGCGAGTCCCGCCGCCGACGACGCCTGGGCCGCCCAGGCCGCACGCAGCCTGCGCCCCTCCGTACGGTGGCCCGGGAACGAGGGAAGGGGGGGCGGAGGGGCTCCGCTGCTCCAGGTACGTTTGTCCTCTCTCGAGCGTCTCATCGCGGGATCGGGATTGTCCCTCCAGGAGCTGCAGGCCCGCGCCGAGGGGCCGGTGCGGGCACAACCGGTGGCGGGGACGGCCAGGCTCGTGCAGCGCGTGACGGTGGGACAGACGTCAGCGCCCAACGTGGTGGGAATCCTCGACGGCAGCGATCCGGAGCTGCGGGACGAGTATGTCGTCTTCTCGGGGCACATGGACCATGTGGGAATGGGCGCCCCGGACGAGAACGGGGATTCGATCTTCAACGGAGCCGACGACGACGCCTCGGGGACCATCGCGGTGGTGGAGGCCGCCGAGGCCATGGCAGCGCTAGCGACGCCTCCGAGGCGATCCATGGTCTTCCTGGTGGTGAGCGGCGAGGAGAAGGGGCTGTGGGGGAGTCGGTACTACGTCGAGAACCCCTCCGCGCCCGTGGAGCAGCTCGTGGCCAATGTGAACGCCGACATGGTGGGTCGGAACTGGCCCGACACCATCGTGGCCATAGGCAAGGAGCACTCGGATCTGGGCGAGACCCTGGCGAGGGTCAACGAGCGCCATCCGGAGCTCCGCATGACGGCCATCGACGACATCTGGCCGGAGGAGCGCTTCTACTTCAGGTCCGACCACTACAACTTCGCCCGCAGGGGTGTCCCCGTCCTCTTCTTCTTCAACGGCACCCACGACGACTACCACGGCCTGGACGACGAGCCGGAGCGCATCGACGCCGAGAAAGCGGCGCGAATCACGAAGCTCCTCTTCTATCTCGGTGTCGAGGTGGGCAACGCCGATGAGCGTCCGAAGTGGAATCCCGAGAGCTACGGGCGGATCGTGTCCGACGGGCCGTAGCGGGGCTCCGACGGGCGATCAGCGGTTGAGGAAGAAGCACCGGAATCGTCCTCCAAAGAGGACGGCGAAACGAAACAGGCGCTCCGGGCCAGGCATCGGCCCAGAGCGCCTGTTCCAGGAGGCGTGCCCTGGGGGCTCAGTCCACCTCTTCGTTGGGGCCCGGATACACGTGGAAGAGGTGATCCACGCGGAGGGCCTCCAGCAGATTCCAGGTGGCGTAGGGAAGTGCCCGCACCCACACGCGGTCTCCCGGTGGGGCCTTGAGGCGGGCCGTGAGAATGAGCGAAAGATCGCAGAGGTCGGGCCTCCGCAGCCCCTCGAAGTCGAACACGACCTCGGTGTGCTCGCGGGTCTCGTCGCTCTCCGGTCCTCGCGCCTCCGACGCGGTCAGGAGCGCGGCGCGGGGTCCGCGGCCGTCGTCCCTCCCGTTCGGTCTCATGGTAGCCTCCATGGATACGGTGTCCTCTCCAATTGGACACTCGATCAAGAGTCGTGCCGAAAAACAGCGTTTGTGCCTGCCAATCCGGCAGGAAGGTCGCCACGAGCTTGTGCTTCGGACATAGTGGGATGGGCCCCTGGCCTGAAAACGGTGTCGAGCGAAGATTGAGGAGACGATCGATCCTCCGGGAGGATGTAGTGCAGATGCTACAACGTGTGGGGAAGACGGGGCTGTTCTTGGTGGCCCTTCTTGTCCCGGGAACAGCGACGGCACAGGTGGACGCGGCTCGGGCGGCCTACTTTCGGGCCGTCGCCGAGTTCTTCGGCATGCCGGCCGCGGAGGTATCCATCCTGAGCGAGTGGTCACTACCTGCCGACGAGGTACCGGTGGTGCTCTTCGTGGCCCGCAGGGCGGGGGTGTCGCCGGACGCCCTCGTCGCCCTTCGCCGCTCCGGCTCCGCCTGGGCGCAGCTCGTCGACCGCTACCACCTCGGTGCAGGGCACTTCCACGTAGCGCTGGCGGCGTCCGCGGACCGGGGACGGCTCGGCAGGGCCTACGACCGATTCGCCGAGGTCCCGCCCGACCGCTGGGGTGAGGTCAGGCTCCGTGACGAGGAGATCGTCGACCTCGTCAACCTCAGGATCGTGGCGCAGACGCTGCGCATGCGACCGGGCGACGTGCTGGCCAGGGCCAGCGGGGGGGCCACCTGGGCCGAGCTCTACGGGCGACTCATCGGCGACTCCGACCACGGCCCCAGGGCGGTGCCTTGAGCCCGGCCAGGACCGTTCCCCTCCGAGGGTTCGTGGAGCTCCCACCCGAGCGGATGCTCCAGGAGGCCGAGCACTTCCTGGAAATGATGCGGCTTCGTCGCACCGTGAGGGACTTTTCCGACCGTCCGGTTCCGCGCGAGGTCCTCGAGAAGTGCATCCTCGCCGCGGGCACCGCGCCCAACGGCGCCAACCGCCAGCCGTGGCGCTTCGTCGCGGTCGGTGATCCGGAGCTCAAGAGGGCGATTCGGGAGGCGGCGGAGGAGGAGGAGAAGGCCTTCTATGGTGGACGAGCACCGGATTCTTGGCTGGAGGCGCTCGCCCATCTCGGAACGGACGAGAACAAGCCCTTCCTGGAGACGGCCCCCTGGCTGGTGGTGATCTTCGCCGAGAGCTACGAGGTCCGCTCCGACGGATCCCGGGCGAAGAACTACTACGTGAGTGAGTCGGTGGGCATCGCCACCGGCATCCTCATCACCGCCCTCCATCACGCCGGGCTCGTGACCCTGACGCATACGCCGTCTCCCATGAAGTTCCTTAACCAGGTGCTGGGGCGTCCGGACAACGAGCGGCCCTTCCTGATTCTGGTGGTGGGCTATCCGGCGGAGGACGCGCGGGTGCCGGACATAGGAAAGAAGGCCCTCGAGGACATCGCCGATTTCGTCGAGTAGCCGCCCGTTCGCCCGAAGCCACCCGTGCCGGTGGTCGCGAGCTCTCCGAGCGCATGCGAGGAAATGGCAGCGTCATTTCGAGGAGGAGCGACGCCGGTGAGTGGGATGCATCGCCGACCGAGCCGATGCGCCTGCGAGCTTCCTCCGATCGCGACGGCTTGTCGCGAGACGGGCGAGCGTCGCGAGCCCAATGCCATCGCAATCTCGGATACACTCCACTAGTATGCCCATCCACGCCGCGACGCTCCCCGACTCCTGATCGACATGGGCCAAGACGTCTCCGGAGAACCGACGGGCCCCGAGGCGGTCCGCGCCTTCACGAAGGCATTGCTACGAGATCTCAAGGCGCTCGAGCACATGCTCGACCGTCAGATGTTCGAGTCCGGCGTGCGCCGGATCGGATTCGAGCAGGAGATGTTCCTGGTCAACCGTGGCTGGCGCCCGGCGCCGGTGTCCACGGAAGTCCTGGACCGCCTGGAGGGCCCGTTCACCACCGAGCTGGCCCTGTTCAACCTGGAGGCCAACGTCGAGCCCCACCTGTTCGAAGGACGCTGCTTCTCCAACGTGGAGGCGCGCATCCGGGATCTCGTGAGCCAGGTGCGGCAGGCGGCGGCGCCTTCAGGAGCCGACGTAGCCTTGGTGGGCATCCTCCCGACCCTCGCCAAGTCCGACCTGACCCTGGAGAACATCACGCCAAAGGCCCGCTACCACGCCCTGAACGACGCGCTGATGAAGATGCGGGGAGGGGAGCCGTACAAGCTGCGCATCGAGGGCACGGACGAGCTCTACATCGAGCACGACTCGGTGATGCTGGAGGCGTGCAACACGAGCTGCCAGGTGCACCTCCAAGTGGAGGCCGACGAGTTCGCCCACCTCTACAACGTCGCACAGGTGGTCACGGCTCCCGTCCTGGCGGCAGCGGTGAACTCCCCGGTTCTCTTCGCGAAGCGACTGTGGGAGGAGACGCGCATCGCCCTCTTCCAGCAATCGGTGGACACGCGCAGCGGCACGGTCCACATGCGGGAGCTCGCCCCCCGGGTCCGATTCGGAGAGCAGTGGGTGCGGGAGTCGGTGACGGAGCTCTTCCAGGAGGACATCGCCCGCTTTCGGGTCCTCCTCACCAGCGAGGTGTCCGAGGACCCCATGGAGTGCCTGGGCCGAGGGGAGATCCCCAGCCTGCACGCCCTTCAGCTGCACAACAGCACCGTCTACCGATGGAACCGGCCCTGCTACGGTCTCAGCGCCGATCGACCCCACCTGCGCATCGAGTGCAGGGTGCTTCCCTCGGGGCCGACCGTGCGCGACGAAGTGGCCAACGCCGCGTTCTGGATCGGCCTGGTCATGGGGGGAGCCGACAGCTTCGGCGACGTGACCGAGCGTCTTGAATTCGAGGAGGCGAAAGAGAATTTCCTGGCGGCGTCTCGGCACGGTCTCAAGGCCGGATTCCACTGGCTGGACGGTGAGACGTTCTCCGCCCGTCGGCTCATACTCGAGGAGCTTCTGCCCGTTGCCCGACAGGGGCTCGCCGGCGCGGGCGTGGATCCCGCCGACATCGACAAATATCTGGGTCTGATCCACGAGCGCGTCGAGTCCGGCGTGACGGGGTCGCAGTGGATGATGCGGTCCCTGGTCGCCATGCGGGAGCAGGGTACCCGCGCCGAGCGCCTCGCCGCCGTCACCGCCGCCCTCGTCCGACGCCAGAGCGATGGAGCCCCTGGTCACACCTGGGACAATGCCGACATCCACGAGGCGGGTGGATGGCGTCTCAACTACCTCAAGGTCGAGCAGTACATGACCACGTCGCTCTTCACGGTGCACGAGGACGAGCTGGTCGACATGGTCGCCTTCCTCATGGATCGGAAGAACATCCGACACGTCCTGGTGGAGGACGACCAGCACCGCCTCACCGGCATCGTGTCGTACCGCTCACTCATTCGGCTGATGGCCGAGGACTTCGGTCGGGGCGAGGAAGCCCCGCCGGTCAAGATGATCATGGAGCGAGACCCGGTCTCGGTGGCCCCCGAAACCCCCACGCTAGAGGCCATCGACCTCATGCGTCAGGAGCGGGTGTCCTGTCTTCCGGTGGTGAAGCACGGAAAGCTCATCGGCATCGTGAGCGAGCGGGATTTCCTTCCCATCGCGTATGAGCTCCTCGAGGAGAAGCTCGCGGACATCTGAGCAGGGGAGTCACCATGTGCGGCCGGTACACCCTCGCCAGCTCGCCCGACGAGCTCGTCGAGACCTTCGACGTACCCGAGCTGACCTTCGAGCACCGTCCCCGCTACAACATCGCGCCGGGTCAGGACGCGCCCATCGTGGGGGAGGACGAGCGGGGACGGAGGATGGGGCAGATGCGGTGGGGGCTCGTGCCGTCCTGGGCCGACCGGATCGGAAGAGGCCTGGTGAATGCGCGGGGCGAGTCCGTGTGGGAGACCCCCTCGTTCCGTGACGCCTTCTCCGCACGGCGGTGCGTCGTTCCTGCCGACGGGTTCTACGAGTGGAGCTCCGCCGCCGAGGGAAGGGTGCCTCACTGGTTCCGCAGCGTCGTGGGGAGCATCTTGTCCATGGCCGGCATCTGGGAGCGGTGGTCCCGACCCGGGGAGGTACCGCACCACGGGTTCGCCATCCTCACGGTGGCGGCGAGCGGCGACGTGGCCGGAGTCCACGGACGCATGCCCCTGATCCTGGACAAGGCCGGAACCGATGTGTGGCTGGACCGGTCGTCGGCGCCGCTGACGTTGAAGGGACTCATCGCCCCGGCCCCGCCCGGAGCCCTTGTCGGACGGCCCGTCTCCCGACGGGTCAACCGGACTTCGGAAGACGATCCCGACCTGATCGCGGAGGTACGGCAGTGACATGCGGAGGGGGTGAGCCATGAGATCCGACGCCGCGACACCGGAGGCCTACCTGGACGAGCTCGACGAGGACCGGAGGAAGGTGGTGGCCGCCGTGAGAGACCTGGTGAACGAGCACATCGATTCCGGCTTCGAGGAAGCGATGGACTTCGGGATGATCACGTGGGCCGTGCC
Source organism: Gemmatimonadota bacterium (assembly GCA_039589955.1). Taxonomy (GTDB): domain Bacteria; phylum Gemmatimonadota; class Gemmatimonadetes; order Longimicrobiales; family Gaopeijiaceae; genus SZUA-318. The sequence continues at coordinate 11,078 of JBDHGI010000128.1, forward strand.
CCTGGCGAGGTATCCCGAGACCTACAACAAGCGCCCCTTGAGCTACGTCGCGCTGGCCGCCCAGAAGAGCTACTACTCCCTCTATCTCATGGGCGCCTACGAGGACTCGGAGCAGGAGGCCTGGATCCGGCAGGAATTCGATCGGGCCGGACTGCGGTGCGACATGGGCAAGTGCTGCCTCCGGTTCCGCGAGCTCGAGGACCTGCCCGCGGGGCTCGTGCAGCAGGTGGCAGCGTGGTGGACACCGGCCGACGTCATCCGGAACTACGAGCGGGTGAAGGGGCTCGAGCCCTGAGGCCGCGTCTCGTCAGTTGGCGCGCACGGCCCGACCCTCGGCCCACGCTCTCATCCCCTCGACCTTCTCCCTCATGGTGACGGACAGAGGGCGCGTGGCTCCGATCTCTACGCGGAGGGCGTCCGTGTCCACGGCACGGTCGGCCGAGAACGCGGTGTAGAGCGCGCTCACCACCACCTCTTCGATCTCGGAGCCGCTGAACCCCGCGGTCTCCCCCGCGAGCGCCGTCAGATCGAAGCGGTCCGGGTCGTGGCCCCTGTCCCGCAGATGGATGCGGAAGATCTCCTCTCTTGTCCCGGCGCCCGGCAGGTCCACGAAGAAGATCTCGTCGAATCGACCCTTGCGCAGGAGCTCCGGCGGGAGCCGATGGATATCGTTGGCCGTGGCCACCACGAAGACGTCTCCCCTTCGGTCCTGCATCCAGCTCAGGAAGCTCCCCAGGATCCGCTGAGAGACACCGCCGTCCTCCGACCCCCCGGAGGCGAACGCCTTCTCGAGCTCGTCGATCCACAGGACCACGGGCGCCATCCTCTCGGCGGCGGCCATGGCGCGCTTGAAGTTGCCCTCGCTCTCGCCCACGTACTTGTTGTACAGATTGGACGGGTCGAGCTTCAGAAGCGGAAGCCGCCACTCCGCTGCGACCGCCTTGGCGGATAAACTCTTGCCGCAGCCGGGAACACCCAGGAGAAGGACTCCTCGAGGGAAGGCCAGGCCGAACTGCTCGGCACGCTCCGGGTTCGCCACCACCGCCTTCCGCTTCGCCAGCCATCCCTTGAGAGTCTCCAGGTCCGCCACGCCGGCCATCGTGGTTTCCACGGGATAGTACTCGAGGAGTCCCTCCCGCTCCACGATCCTCCGCTTGTGGTCGATCACGTGGCGGATATCCTCCGAGTCCAACGAGCCGTCCTCGATGATGGCCTTGGTGAGGATCTTCTCCGCCTCCATGAGGGTCAGGCCGGAAAGGTGCTTCACAAGGCTGGTCGTCTCCTCCCGGCTCAGCGCGACGTCCACGTGCTGTCTTCGGGAGAGATCCCTCACCAGGCGGGCCAGGAGCTCCCGGAACTCGTCGTCGGACGGTCCCGGAAGCGTCACCCTTGCGACGACCTCCTGGAGGCCGGAAGGCAGGGTCGTGATCTCTCCGGTGAGCACCAGCGCGCCGTCGAGATCCGCCATGCTCCGGGCCGCGTCGCGGAGGAGGGACACGAGGAGATCCTGTTCGGCCAGGGTCTGGGTGAAGCCCTGGATGTGATACAGGG
>JBDHGI010000129.1:0-12621 GCA_039589955.1 Gemmatimonadota bacterium
CGGCCGCGGGAGTCCTTCATGGACGCCAGCAGCTCGGCCAGGAGCAAGGGGGTGTCCGGGGCCCAATTGCCGTAGTGGCCGGAGTGGAGGTTCCGGGTGGCTCCGTAGACGGTGACCTCCATGCCCATGCTGCCCCGCACGCCGAACGTGAGCTGCGGGCGGCCGCTCTGATGAGCGGGGCCGTCGAAGAACAACCAGACGTCGATGGGGTCGACGAGCTCCCGATACGTCTGGAGGTAGTCGAGGAGGCGAGCGGAGCCGGCTTCCTCTTCACCCTCGAAGAAGAAGACGAGGTTCGACGTCGGCGTCACACCGGCTTCTCCAAAGGACCTCAGCACCGGGAGGAGCGCGGCGATGGGGGCCTTGTCGTCCCCGGCCGACCGGGCGTAGATGCGCCACTCCGGATCCACCGCCTCACCGTCGGCAGGAAAGGGGATCGCGCCTCCGCCATTCTCCATGGAGGCGCTGTACAGCGTGGGCTCGAAGGGGGGATGGGTCCAATTCGACGGATCCACTGCCTGGCCGTCGTAGTGGACGTAGATCCCCAGGGTCCGGGTAGCGCCCGGCGCCGTCAGGGAGCCGTACACGATGGGCGGAGCCCCCTCGAGCCGAAGAAGGCGAGCGTCCACCCCCACCTCCGTCAGCTCGTCCCGGATGTACGCGGCTGCCCGCTCGATGTCCTCGCGGTCTCGGGCCCGATTCGGGTAGGAGAGGAGCTCGGCGAAGTCCCGGACGATGCGTGCCTCATGGGCGTCGCGGTAGGCGCGGGCCACATCGGCACCCGATTGGGCGTCCAGGGGAGCGGCCAGAGCCAGGAGCATGGTCAAGGCCACGGACACGGGGCGGCCACGGACGTGGAGCTCGGCCCCGGGTCGTCGCGAGAAGGCGAGGTCGCTGCCACTCATGGCGTCATCCTCCTACGATTCCCAGGAGCCACGCACACACCAGGGCCCCGTAGATGCCCAGGATGTAACCCGCCACCGCCATGAGCAGCCCCACCGGCGCCATGGCGGGGTGGTAGACGCCGGCCACCACCGGTGCCGAGGCCGCCCCCCCGATGTTGGCCATGCTGCCCGTGGCCACGAAGAAGAGAGGCGCCTTCACGATCCTGGCCGCCACCATCAGGACGCCGACGTGGATGGCGATCCAGACCGCGCCCGCCGCCAGATACACGGGCGCCTGCATGACCGCCCTCAAGTCCGCCTGGGCCCCGATTCCCGCGAGCAGGAGGTACAGACCGGTATAGCCCAGGCCCGACGCGCCCACCTTCTCGAACTCCCGGAGCCTGGTGAAGGACAACATCAGACCACCGGTGACCACGATAAGGATGGCCCACGTCGTCTTGGAGATGATGGTCGGGTCTCCCAGGGCTGGGAAGGCGCGCGTCTGAGCCAGCTCGAAGGCCCCGATGGCCCCGGCCATGCCCATGCCGATCATGACAGTGAGGTCCCGGAGGCTGCTGGGGTGCCGCTCCCGGTCCATCTCGGCCAGTCGGCGATTGGTTTCCTCGATGGCCGCGGTCCTGGCACCCGTGCGTCGGTCGAAGAGCGTCTGGTAGCCACTGAAGATCAGAAGCACGCCCATCCATCCGTATCCCACCACCGTATCCACCACGATGATGGGCCCGAAGGCGGAATCGGGCGTGCCCACGCTCTCTGCGATGGCCACCATGTTGGCAGTGCCGCCGATCCAGCTTCCGGACAGGGCGGCGAAGCCCGTCCACGCGTCGGCCGGCAGGAACTCCTTGAAGAGGAGCAGGGCGATGGGTCCGCCCACGATGATCCCCAAGGTGCCCGCCACGACCATGAACAAGGCCGTGGGCCCCAGGCGCACGATGCTCTTGACGTCGATGGAGATCATGAGGAGCAGCAGCGCGAAGAGGAGGAGGTAGCGTGTCATCCACTCATAGACGGGAGAGGATGACGGCGTGATCCCGAAGGTCGTGGCGAACATCGGGAGGAAGTACACGTAGATGACCGGAGGGACGACCTCGAAGGTCTTCTTGAGCCGCTCGAGCTCCGAAACCCAGAAGATGAGGGCCACCAGCATGGCCAGGAAGGCGAACACGGCCATGGGGTCGTTGAGGAGGGCAGTGCCGGTTTCGGTGTCCATGGAGATCGGGTGAGGGGAGTGGGTCGACGCGGCAATGGGCGGCAGTGGCGTCGTGGGGTCAAGGGGTGGGCGCCCAAACGTGAAGAGGCGTCCTGTGGATCGCGTAGGGGAGAGTAGCGGCGTCGACTACGAGGGAGGCCCTGGCTGTGTACTCCACGTGCATGTTCTGCAATCGCTCCCTGGGCGAGAATCGTATCCTGGAGACGTTTCCGGTGGGCCGCCGCCTGGCGTTCGACGCCGGCAAGGGCCGCCTGTGGGTGGTCTGTCCCCGCTGTGAGCGCTGGAACCTCACGCCCATGGAGGAGCGGTGGGAGGCAGTGGAGGGCTGCGAGCGCCTCTTCCGGAGTACGCGCGTCCGGGTCTCGTCGGAGAACATCGGCCTGGCAAGGCATCCAGAGGGGCTGGAGCTCGTGCGGATCGGGGAGCCCCTCCGCCCCGAGTTCGCCGCCTGGCGGTACGGGGACCAGTTCGGCCGCCGCCGGAAGCGCGCGATCCTGTATGCCGCGGGAGGCACGGCGGTCGTGGGGACCATCGTCATCGGCGGCCTGGCGACGGGGGTGATCAGCGGAGCCTTGCTCGGCCAATCGGGCAACTTCGTGAACGCCTTCGTGAACGGGCGAACCGTGGCGCGGATAAGAGCGCCCGACGGGACGGTCCTCAAGCTGAAGAACCCCGACCTCCAGAAGACGCAGATCCTGATGGACAGTGGCGGATGGGAGCTCGTGGTACGCAAGGGGAAGGCCGAGCACCGGTTTGGAGGTCAGGAGGCGCGCCGGGTGGCGGGCGTTCTCTCGAGCCGTATCAACCGCTCGGGGGCGCGGAAGGCGGCTGTTCAGGATGCGGTCCGCTTCCTGGATGACCAGGGCTCACCCGATGCCGTTCTCCGGGCCGCCTCGCAGCAGGTCGCGCGCAACGCCTTCAAGGAGTACCGGGGGCATCTGGCCCGGCTCCCGGCACCGACGCGGCTGGCCGTGGAGATGGCACTGCACGAGGAACAGGAGCGGCGCGCGTTGGAGGGGGAGCTCTGGCGGCTGGAGCGGGCCTGGGAAGAGGCCGAGGAGATCGCGGCCATCGCCGACGGGCTCCTGCTCCCGGATGGGGCGGAAGCGTTCGTCGAAGCGGAGAAGGCGCGACAGGTGGGGGTGGAAGGCCAGACGCGGCGTTGAACATCCGCCGCCCGCGGCCGGTGTTGGCAGACTGGCGCGTCGGTCCCATCTTGGATTCATTCTGGGGAATCCTGGCCACCCTCGCGCGAGCGTGACGATCTCATGGCGGCTCTAGCATGGACCCTCGTCGTCGAGGACGCACCCGAGCACCAGGCGCTCATCTCGGCGGCGGTGACTCGGGTGGCCGGAGACGTGGCCATTCACCAGGTCGCCGACGGGGCGGACGCCATCTCCTGGCTGAGGAAGAGGTTGGGCGATCCTGAGGCCTTGAGGGGCGGCATGGTCATCATGGACCTCGGGCTGCCGCGCATCTCCGGGTTCCAGGTTCTGGAGTGGATGCGGGAGATGCCTCAGCTCATGAGGACCCCCGCCGTCGTCCTGACGGCTTCCGAGGACCCCATCGACCGCGAGCGCGCCATCAACCTGGGCGCCACCGGGTACTTCCAGAAGCCGCAGGATCCAGGGGAGTACGTGGCGATCTTCCAGAAGGTCTTCTACGGCGCCGAGGAGCCCTCGCCGGCTTGACCCAGGGTGCCGGTTGCCACGGCTCCAGGGGGGACAGGTCCAGCCACCCCCGGCGACGGGGTCAGGGCTCGACCTGCCCCGAGGTCTGAAGCTCCTCCGGAACGAAGTCACGAACGTTCACGAAGACCACCAGGGCCCACACGATCAAGGCCAGGACGATGACCAGGATCGTCGTCTTGAGGCTCACCCGTGTGCCGCGCATCTGCTTCATCATGACCGATTCTCCCGGTGCGCTCACGCTCAGGGCTCAACATGGGCGCCCGTGGACCCTTCGGTCCAGGGCCCGGTAGGGGAAATCCCGACATCCTCTCCCCCGTGTCCTCGGTAAATTTCAGTTGTCCGCCGGAAGAACGGCGCACACCCAACAACGAGGAAACATGACTGCCATCCCTCCAGTGGATGGCCTGACGATAGGTGCCGCCCTGAGAAGAACGGCGGCGCACCACCCGGACCGCGAAGCCCTGGTCTTCCTGCAGCAGGGCTTCCGGGCGACGTACGCCCAGTACGATCAACACGTCGACGTCGTCGCCCGGGCCCTTCTGGCCTTGGACATCCGTCGGGGCGATCACGTAGCGGTGTGGGCGACGAACTGGCCTGAATGGGTTCTCCTCTTCATGGCCGCGTCGCGCATCGGGGCGGTACTCGTCACGGTCAATCCCGCATACCGGACGCACGAGCTGGCGTACGCGCTGCGCCAATCCGACACGAAGGCCCTGTTCCTGATCGATCGCTTCAAGAGCTCCGATTACTTCGCCATGGCCGGCGAGGTGCGGCAGGAGGTTCCTGATCTCCGCTGGTTGATCTCGATGAAGGACCACGCACCCAGGGGTATGCTCACCTGGCCCCAATTCATGGGCATCGGCGACACGGTTCTTCCCGGGGAGCTTCGGGCCAGGGAAGCAGAGCTGTCACCCGCCGACCCCATCAACCTGCAGTACACGTCGGGCACCACCGGCTTCCCCAAAGGAGTGCTCCTAACCCATCGCAGCGTGCTATTGAACGCATGGTACGTTGGTCAGTCCCAGGGGTTGGAGCCCGAGGACCGGGTCTGCGTCCCGGTGCCGTTCTACCATTGCTTCGGAGTGGTGATCGGCGTCCTCGGTTGCGCCGTTCGCGGGGCGACGATGATGGTGCCCGACGAGTACTTCAGCCCGGAGGGGGTCCTCGACTGCGTGGAACGCGAGCGAGCCACCTCCATCTACGGTGTCCCGACGATGTTCGTGGCGGCGCTGGAGCACGAGTCCTTCCCGGGCAGGGACATGTCCTCGCTTCGGACCGGGATCATGGCGGGCAGCCCCTGCCCGGTCGAGGTCATGAACCGGGTGGTGACGGACATGGGCGCGAGGGGCGTGACCATTGCGTACGGGCTCACCGAGGCGTCCCCGGCCATCACCCAGACCCGCGCGGACGACCCAGTGGAGGTCCGGGTCAAGACGGTGGGCAGGCCGCTTCCCGGAGTGGAGGTACGGATCGTCGATCCCGGTAGCGGGGACGTGCTCGGCGACGGGCAGCAGGGTGAGCTCCAAGCTCGTGGCCACAACGTGATGCTGGGCTACTACGGAATGCCGGAGGAGACGGCAGAGGCCATCGGCGAGGACGGATGGCTGCACACCGGGGACCTCGCCCTTCGGGAGTCGGACGGCAACTACCGGATCACCGGACGCATCAAGGACATGATCATCCGGGGCGGCGAGAACGTCTATCCCCGGGAGATCGAGGAATTCCTCTACGCCCATCCTGCCGTGGAGAGCGCTCAAGTCGTTGGAGTGCCGGATCCGCGCTTCGGTGAGGAGGTGTGCGTCTGGATCAGGACGAGGCCCGGCGTCGAATGTAGCGCCGAGGAGATCCGGGCGTTCTGCCGGGAGCGCCTCGCCTACTTCAAGGTTCCACGGTACGTGATGTTCGTGGACGAGTTTCCCCTGACGGTCACCGGGAAGGTCCAGAAGTTCAAGATCCGGCAGGAGGCGATTCGGAAGCTCGGTCTGGAGGTCCGGGAAGAGGGTCCGGGATTCGATGACGAGGCACCGGACGACGAGGCGTTGGAGCTTGCAGAGGTGACGTCATGAGCGCGGCAGGGAGAAGCGAGGCGGTACGACGCGCCGCGACGGTGATCCTCCTGGTCGGGATCTGGGGCGCGGACGCGTCCGCCCAGACCGAGGGACCGCGGGTCACCTGGTACGGCTACACGAAGCTCGACGCTTCGTGGGACGAGAATGCGGTATCCGCTGGGAACTTCGCCCGCTGGGTCGTGTCTCCCGAGACCGTCGCTCCCCACGCCCACTTCAACATGACCGCCCGACAGACTCGGGTAGGGTTACGCATGAAGTCCGAGATCGACGGCGCCGTGGTGCAGGGGCTGTGGGAGGTGGACTTCTATGGTGGCGGAGCGGAGAACAAGAACGGGCTGCAGGTCCGGCACGCGTACGTCGAGGCCTCGTGGCCCTCGGGGTGGAAGCTCCTGGCCGGGCAAGCGTCAGACGTGATCTCCCCCCTCGCGCCCAGCACGCTCAACTACGTGGTGGCGTGGTGGTCCGGCAACGTAGGCTACCGGCGACCCCAGCTCCGTGTGTCGAAGGAGAGCCCACTGGGTTCGGCGAGGCTCACCGTGACCGGAGCCGTGACCCGGACCATCGGCGACGACTTCGGGTCCGACCCGGGGGATACGGGGACCGATTCGGGCATGCCGACGGTCCAGGGGCGCATGGGCCTGTCCTGGCCCATGGGCGACAAGCAGGCTGCCGTGGGCCTCTACGCCCACGGAGGAAAGGAGACCCTGGATCCCGAGCTCTACGGTGACCCCATGGAGTTGACGTCCTCCGGGTGGGGTGGGGATGTGTCGCTGCCCCTCGGGCCCGTCGTGCTGTCCGGGGAGGCTTGGACCGGGACGAATCTCGACGACTACTTCGGCGGGATCGGCCAGGGTGTAGCCATGGGCCCCCTGACGGCGTCAGGCGTGACGGGCAGCGGGGGCTGGGCACAGGTGGCGTGGGATCTGGGCGAGAATCGGTTCCACGTGGGCGCCGGTGTCGACGATCCGGACGAGGCCGACCTGTCCGCGGGAGGAAGGGCGCGGAACCTCTCCTACTGGGCGAGCGTGCAGCGCGATATCGGCGCCGGGCTGAGCCACGGGATCGAAGTGTCTCGCTGGGTGACGGACTATGTCGGGCTCGACCGCGGGACCAGCCTGCGGGTCCAGATGAGTGTGATCTACTCGTTCTGACCTCGGGGACCTACGGAGTGCCCAGGGGGCGCCGCGGTGTCTGGAGGATGAAGTAGAAGCGAGTGCCCCAGTCCGGATCCGTCTCGACCTGGAGCTCGGACCCCAGGGCGCGCACGAGCCGCCGCGCGATGCTCAGGCCGACTCCGCTCCCGGAGAAGAAGTGCCCCGCCCGCTCGTTCCTCTTCTTGAAGGGCTGGAACAGATCTTCCCTGCGATCCGGGAGAATGCCTCTGCCGGTGTCCCGTACATAGAACTCGAGGTGGGCAGTGTTCCGGCGTCTGACTCCGAGCTCCACGTAGCCAGTGTCGGTGAACTTGAGGGCGTTCGTGCTCAGGTTGAGCATTACGCGCTGAATCGCAGCCGGCTGACCGAAGAACCGGTCGTACTCGGGTACCCTCAGGCGGAGCTCGATGCCCTTTTCCTCCGCCATGGGCCGCACCAGGTCCAGGACACCATGGAAGACATCCGCGGGGGAGTACGGCTCCGGATCCCCGTCGGCGAGCCCCCGCTCCTCTCGGGCGAGGTCGACGATGTCCGAGGTCACCGACGCGAGGCCCAGGGCAGCCGCGTAGATGAGCCCCAGCTGGGTCCGTTGAATGTCGTTGATCTCGCCGCTGAGACCTCCCCTCAGGGTTTCCGCCAGGAAGAGGATGGACGTGAGCGGCGATCTCATGTCGTGGGCGACCTCCACGAGCAGCTGGAAGGCGTCGGGACGGGCGAGTCGCGCCCTCAAGTCCTCCGTTCGGGCCCCCGTCACCCCACGTCGGACTCCCCTCAGCCCCCCGCGCAGACTCAGCGCTCCACCTCCGTGCGGCGCGCCGTCATCCAGCGCCATCGCCACGATCTCGTCGCTCAGCTCGGTTACCAGCTGTAGCTGTAGCCCCGGGCGAAGCGAGCTCGGCTGTAGGACGTGCAACGAGTCCTCGCTCAGCGCCGCTCGAAGGTGGTCCAACAGGTGATCCAGCTCGTCCTGGATGTCCTCCCGGCTGAGCTCTCCCTCCATCGGGGAGAAGGGCTCCAGTCGAGCGGTGAGCCTACGCGCTGCCCTCTCGAGCAACTCGACCAGCGTCGACGGGGTGTCGGGCTGGCCGGAGGCTGACGCGGACATGGATCAGTGTGTGGCCTCCTCTGCCACTCGGCCCCCGTTGATCAGCGCCTCGCGCCTGGTACCGTGCTTCTCCATGAGGCGATACAGGGTCGTGCGATCCACGCCGGCCATTCTGGCCGCGTCGGAGATATTCCCGCCCGCGCTCTGCACCACGTGCTTGAGGTAGGCGGTCTCGAATTCGCTCAACACCCTTTCCCGAGCCGCATGGTAGTCCAGGGACATGACCGACGGACCGAAGAGCGAAGCGCCGGAGGTCGCCACCATCGCGTCATCATCGATGAACGGGATGTCAGAGGGCTGCACCTCCGCCCCGGGTGACACCAGGACCACCAGGTGCTCGAGGACGTTGCGCAGCTCGCGGACGTTGCCCGGCCAGGGAGCGATGGAGAGGGTCCGCAACGCTGCTTCGGAGAACGTCGGGGGCGGCGACCCCGGCTCCCGGTGCTGGCTCCAGAACTCGGCGATGAAGTGTCGTGCCAAGACCGGAATATCGTCCATACGGTCGCGAAGCGGAGGGACGTGGATCGGAACGACCCGCAGGCGATAGTGCAAGTCCTTCCGCATCTGTCCTCGGCGTACGGCCTCGATTGGGTCCTGGTTGGTGGCCGCGATGAATCGGACGTTCACCACGGCGTCGGTCTTGATGGAGCCCACTCGGCGGACGACGCCGTCCTGGAGCACGCGGAGGAGCTTGGCCTGCGTCGGCAGCGGGAGCTCCGTCAGCTCATCGAGGAACAGGGAGCCCCCATTGGCCACTTCGAGGAGGCCCTTCTTCTCGCGGACGGCTCCGGTGAACGCACCCTCCACGTGGCCGAACATCTCGGACTCCAAGAGGGCTTCGGGAATGGCTGCGCAGTTCACCGAGATCATCTCGCGGCTGCTGCGCCGGCTGTGCCTGTGGATGAACTGGGCGATGAGCTCCTTCCCGGTGCCGCTCTCTCCCGTGATGAAGACCGAAGCGTCGGTGCCGGCCACCTTTCTGGCGACGTCCAGCACGGCCCTGAACGCGCCGCTGTCACCGAGGAGGGCGATCTGGCCCCCCGTCGGCTCCGAAACGGTCTCCAGCTGAGGCACGCTCCTGCTCTCTCTCGCCACGACCACCGCGTGGGCGGCCCGGCCGACGAGCACCTGGAAATGGGTGGCCGAGAAGGGCTTGGGGAGGTAGTCCCAGGCTCCCTCACGCAGCGCGCTCACGCTCGACTCGACGCTCGGGTTCCCGGTCATGACGATGGCCAGGGAGTCCGGGTGGGCCTTCAGGGCCTCCCGCATGATTTCGGGGCCGCTGACGCCGGTCATGTAGAGGTCGAGCAGCAGGATGTCGAAGCGGCGCCTCTCAACGAGCCGAAGAGCCTCGTCGCCCCTCGCACACACAGTGACCGGGTACCCCTCCGAGGTCAGAAGAGAGGCGCAGCTTTCCCTCAGTGAGTGCTCGTCGTCGACGATGAGAATCTCGATGGACGCCCGGACCTCCCGATCGACAGAAACCAGCTCCTGGTCAGGCGCGGCCGGAAACGAGGGCCCGTCGCCCAGATGATCCCGAGCGGCGCCCGCTTGGGCTCGGCGCGCAGTCCATGGAGACGATCCGTTCATGATGTACGGCTTTGACTCGAGAAACGGGTGTCGTCTGTTGGCTCGAAGCCACAGACACGTCTGCCCCCATACCAGCTCTGAGAGGGCGATTCCCTCGAACCAGATTGATTATGGAGGACAATTCAAAGATCCATTACGGTGTTGCGCCGGCGCAAGCTTCTCGTATGACCGCGTTGTAGGAAACACGTCACGTTGAGGCGCGCGGACCACGGTCACCGAGTCGGCGGAAGGCCGAGGACGACGCTTCGGGGGAGTGCGGGACGGGATGGACGCGGGAGCGATGGCGCTCCCTGTTCTGGCCCGCAGATCAGCTGGTGCGTGGGGGAGGGGCGCTCAGGCCTCGTACGATCGGACCCGGAACCCGCCCACGTCGGACTGCGCTCGCCGTAGGGCCATGGTGGCTCTGAAGAGAAGGTCCTCGGGGCTCACGGCCTCGGCTCCACCGGAGGCGTAGAATCCGGCACGCAGCCGGTATCCCTCCGGCATTCGGACGCCAGCTCCCTGTTCCCCCCGGGCGGCCTGCTCCACGAGCGCCAGCACACGATCCGCCAGCCTAAGAGCTCCTTCTCGTCCCGTCCCGGGGGCGACGATGACGAACTCTCCCGTGCTGAGGCGTCCGACCATGTCCGATAGTCGGGTCACGGACTTGAACGCCCAGGCCGTGCTCGCCTCGGGCTCGGCTGGAGCGGGAGGCGCCGCATCCTCGGTCGGCTCTTCGGGTGGTCCGCTCGTCCACTCAGGGCCGAAGGCGACGCACGCGAGGGGGCGGCTGTGCCGGACGGCGTCAGCGCTGACCTCCGTCGCCCGTCGGAGAAGCCCACGGAGATTGTACAGGCCCGTAGCCGGGTCCGTGAGGCCCTCCTCGCGGATCTGATCGGCCTGATGCTTGGCCCGCACGAACGTCTCCATCCTGAGGATCAGCTCGCTGGGATCGACAGGGTGTCGGAGGATATCCCAGGCCCCCGCCTCGAGCGCTTCCAGACGCTCCGCACGACCCACGGTGGAGGACGTCATCATGAGGACCGGCGTGACCGCGTCCAGGTGCTCCGCCTGGCGCAGCTCCCTCGCCACGTCGATTCCGTCCATGTCCGGAAGATGGAAGTCGATGAGGACGACGTCGGGGCTGACCTTCCGAACCAACTCCAGAGCCTGCCTGCCGGTGTAGGCCTTCAAGACCACGTTGCCCTTGGGGCGGAGAATGCTCTCCATGGACCGGGCCGTCCATTCCTGGTCATCGACCAGCAAGACCAGCGGCGTCAGTGGGTGCCGTTCAGGGCTCATTCAGGATGTGGATTGAGGGCACCCTGGACCGGACGCCCCTGTGTCGAGGGTCGAGAAGAGAGCAGCTACGAGAATCCGTCAACGGCCCCTGCACGAATCATGCACGGGGGCGATTCGCTATCGGTGGTCCGACCAGTCCGTCCGAAAGGCTGCCCCAAGTGGTTTCCCAGCAAGCGCTTGGGGAAATCCAACCTACCTCCGCCGTCTGTCGCTTCACTCTGGCACGCACGACGGAAGGTGTGGTAAACGTGCGACAAATCTGGCCTCGCCGCCAGTCCCGGCGCAAGTGTGGTGTCCGCGGGTGCTCCCGGCTGCCGCGAGTCTCCCGGGAGGAGGGGGGGGCCGTCAGTGGGGCGTGGGCCCGTGGGAGGCCTGCATGGCCCTCTCGATGGTGTTCAGCAGCTCCGTCGAGGAGAACGGCTTGCGCAGGACGAACGGCGCGTCCTTCAGCGCGCCGGAGAGTATCGGGTCCGTGTCGGCGAAGCCCGTGGTGTAGACCACCACCATCTCCGGGTGCGATTCAGAGAGCCTCTGGGCCACGGACGATCCCCACCCGTCAGGGAGGTTGACGTCCATCAGGAGGACGTCGATGGGCTCGCTGAAGATCTCGACGAGACGACCGGCCTCTTCCGCCGAGGCGGCCTCGAGGACCCTGACTCCGTGCTTGCGCATGACCGTCGAATAGACGCTCCGGACGCTGTCGTCGTCGTCGACGAAGAAGACCACGGGCGCCTCGCTCACCGAAATGCCGTTGTCTTCGATCATGATACCAGGCTCTCGGGTTCCGCCATCCCTGCTGTCCCCATCCGAACCAGGCTGGAACCGGGTCTGCACCGTGGCGCCTTTGTTGGGGAAGGGCCAAACGAGTGTTGTCGCAATTTCCGTACCCTCGGAGGGCCGTTATCGTGGCGGGCGATGCGCTGGCGCATAAGTCGTTCCAGCGATCGGGCCTTGGAGGGTCGGACGTGACTGCCGTGGGCGGTCGGCATGGGCACCGAGGTGTGGCGCTGCTGCCACACCGGGGAGATCGCATGCCGCGTGGTCGCACCTGCTCCCGAGGTGCTCGGGACCCACCGGCGGGCAGCGCCGCGAGGCGTGCACCCACGGAGAGGCCGCTACATATGTGAGGTTCGGAGGTCCCGGTCCGGGTACCGGCGCCTATGGACGAGCACTATCTTTCAATGCTCGGGGCCATAGCTCAGTTGGGAGAGCACCGGCTTTGCAAGCGCACCACTGGCGTCGGCCAGCGTCGGTGAGCGTTGGAAACACTGGGTTTCTGTGTCAGGTGCGTCGGTCAGCGTCGGTGGATGTTGGCGCAGTTTTTGGCACAGTTTAGGAAGCCGGGGCTCGCGATTCGCTGATCCGTTCCGCATCTTGGCCGCGTGAACCCTTCCGCCATCACCCGCATGAACACGGCTCTCGAGGGCCGCTACCGCATCGAGCGCGAGCTCGGTGCGGGGGGCATGGCCACGGTGTACCTGGCCGACGACCTGAAGCACGAGCGCAAGGTCGCCCTCAAGGTCCTCAAGCCCGAGCTGGCGGCAGTGGTCGGAGCCGAGCGCTTCCTGGCCGAGATCAAGACGACGGCGAACCTCCAGCATCCGCACATCTTGCCGCTG
>JBDHGI010000130.1:0-12589 GCA_039589955.1 Gemmatimonadota bacterium
GTTGTCGGTGAGGTCGGCCCTCTTCATCCAGAGGTCGTTGTTGCCGCCTCGCTCGGACACGAAGCCGACGACTTCACCGTTCGGGTGCCAGAACGGACGCATGTTCACCTGACCTTCGAAGGTGAGCCGGGTCGGCGGCGAGGATTCGGTCTTGAGCCAGATGTCCGTGCGTGCGCTCTCTATCAACCCCACCGCGATCGTACGTCCGTCCGGAGACAACGCCGGAAAGTCGAACTGCGCCGTCCATGTCGTGTCCACCGGCTCCTCGCCGTCGGGAGAGACCCACAGCAGGGTCCGCTCGACGGCGCCGGAGTTGGACTCCGTCTCGAGGTACACGAGATCGCCGCTCGCCGACAACGTGATGTCGGCCCCGGCGCCGACCCAGGTCCCGACGCCTTCCATGACCGGAATCGCCGGTCCGGTGATGGAAAGCGACCCGAGATCGAAGGAGGCCGCGAACACGGCCCCGTCGGCGCCGCGCACGTAGACGAGATGTCCCGTGGGCGCGTAGAAGGCTCTCCCCACGCCCTCGACGAGGTGGCTGACCTGACCCGACCGCAGGTCGAGGACGTAGAGTCCCACCGACGTACACCCGGAGCTGCACGACCCGAAGAGGACGCCGCGCGCACCGGGCAGGCCCGTCGGCCACGCGATCCCGAACTGTCCGTGTTCCACGAGGGCTTCGTGCTCGGGCTGGCGTATGAGCGTGTCGACCGTGCCGCCGGACGACGGCGTGCGCACGAGCTGGTAGCTCTCGTTGTTGAACACGATCGATTCGTCGTCCAGCCACGCCATCCCGGGAAGCGTGACGTTGATGTCCTCGGTGAGCGTGATCGACGGCCCGCCCGCGACCGGCATCTTCTTGAGCTCTCTGTCCTGGATGAACGCGAGCTCGGTGCCGGCGGGGGAGAAGACCGGCCCGTAGCCCTGGGCCGTACCGGAGAGCGGGTGCGCGTGGAGCGCGTCCCGGTCCTTGATCCAGATCGAGACGCCCTCCGACGATCCGCCGCCGGCCGACTGGTACGCGAGCATCGACCCGTCGGGCGAGAGAGCGAATGTGCCGGCGATACCCATCCGCGGCTCTTCGCCCTCGGGGAAGTGGAGGTACGTGCGCGTGACGGGGTCGGGGGCGGATCGAGTGGCGACGATGGCTAGGGCGGCGAGGGAGCCGACCGCCACCAAGGACATGGCGGCCGCGACGGCCCGCCAACGCCGGCTCGCGCCGGCCAGGGCCGGTGCCGACTCATCCTCGCCGTGACGGAACGCGGGATCCGCGAGCGCCTCCGCGAAGCCGAGCGCGTTGCTGAAGCGGTCCGCCGGGATCTTCTCGAGCGCACGCCGGATGGCGGCGTCGACGTTGGCCGGGATCGCCCTGCGAACCGCGGTGGCGGACACGGGCGCACCCTGGATGATCTTGCCGAGAACTGCCTGGGCCGTGGCGCCGGGATAGGGCGGCTCGCCGACGAGCATCTCGTACAGGACACACGCGAGCGCGAACGTGTCGCTGGCCGGCCCGACCACCTGGTCTCCGGTCGCCTGCTCGGGAGACATGTAGTACGGTGTGCCGACGCTCAGGCCCGTCTCGGTGAGGCGGCTCCCGCTCGCGGCGCCGACGGCGATCGCGATGCCGAAGTCGGCCACGAGCGGCTGGCCGCTGCTGAGCAGGATGTTGCCCGGCTTGATGTCCCGGTGGACGATGCCCCGCTCGTGCGCCGCGTGCAGCGCGTTGGCCACCGCCGTCGCGATGCCGAGCGCCTCGTCGACGGGGAGCTGACGCTCCCGCTTCATGCGATCCGCCAGCGTCTCGCCCTCGACGTACGGCATGACGAAAAAGAGGAAGCCCCCGGCCTCGCCGGAGTCGAAGAGCGGGAGGATGTGCGGGTGTTGCAGGTTCGCCGTCGTCTCGATCTCGGCGAGGAACCGTTCCGCGCCCACCACCGCGGCGAGCTCGGGCTTCAGCACCTTGATCGCGACCCTGCGGTTGTGCTTCAGGTCGGTGGCCAGGTAGACCTTGGCCATGCCGCCCTCGCCGAGCTCTCGCTCGATCTGGTAGCGGCCGGTGAGGGCGGCGTTCAGGCGTGCTGAGGCGTCCGACATCAGCGCCCCATCCGCCGGCGCAGCTCGGTGAACCAGTTCGCCACAACGACGACGCGATTCGGGACAGGCGGTTCCTCCCCGCGGCCTCCCGCCGACGTCGCGACGAGGAAGCGCCCGTCGGGCGCCAGGTCCTGAAGGATGCCCTGGACCTCCACGCCCGTCGGCTCGATCGACACCACGCGGAACCCATCGGAAGTGTCGACCCTCACCGCTTGCACCGTCACCCCGCTCGTGCCACCCATCGACGCGTAGAAGAGCGTCCGCCCGTCCGAAGCCCACAGCAGGTTGCTGCTGAACCCAAGTCGCTCGCCTTCCGGCGAGATCCGGACCTCGTCGGCCAGCTCCGGCCAGGAGCGCACGACGACGTGACTCGCGCCGCCTCTGGACGTGAAGTACGCGATCCACCGGCCGTCCGGAGAGACGGACGCCCCCGACTCGGCCCAATCGGCTCGCAGGACCGGCTCCGGCTGTGCACCGGCCTCGGCCTTGACGGCGAACACGTCCTGGTTCGGCCCGCCGGTCGAGAACAGCACCCGACCGTCCGGGAGCCACTGGTCCGTCTCGGCCGTGGCGGAGGGCGCCATCGTCCGGACCGGCTCGTCCCCCCGATCCCAGCGACGGAGCCATACGGCGCCGTCCGCTCCTTGGTAGGCTACCCGGGTCCCGTCCGGGGACCAAACCGGGTTGTGTGGGGCCGTTCCACCTGCGGTCACCGAATCGTGGTTCCCGAGGTCGAGGTCGAGGACCCACAGGTCATCGTCGCGCGTGTAGACCAGACGCGCCCCATCCGGCGAGATCCTGGCGTCGTAGTGACCGCTCGGCGCGAGCGGAATCCGCTCGGTCGTTCCGTCGGGGCCCACGAGCTCGAACTCCCATCCCAGACCCAAACCGGGGCGACGGGCGGAGCCTTCGACGTAGACCAGGACCCCGGTGCGCGACAGCGCGAACACGCCGGGGAACGTCCCAAGGGTCGCCACACCATCCTGAACCGGGGCTGCGGAGCCGGTCACCCTCCGTCGCCCGAGGTCGAACTGGGCGGCCCAAAGCGCCCCACTTGGGTGCTCGTAGACGAGGTGTCCGGTGGGGGACCAGCGCCCCCCCAGGCCATCGGGAACGAGCGTTACCGTGTCTCCGCTGACCGGGTCAACGAGGAACACACCCTGCTGGCCGCCGAGGCTGACGAGGAGGCCGCGCCCGTCGGGAAGCACGTCGGTCGTGATGACCGCCGTCTCGCCGAGGTCGCTCAGGGACGCTGCCGCCCCCCCGACCTCCGCCACCCGCATCAGGGCACCCTCGCTGCTCGGGCGCCGCACCGCGAAGTAGATGTTGCCGTCGTCTCCCCAGCGCGGGTAGAACGCGGACCCGTCTCCCTGCCAGAGGGTCACCGCGGGCCCGCCAGCGCTCGGCACCTTCCGGAGCGCTGCGCCACCGAGCGTGGGACCGACACGCCCACCCGGTGACGAGCCGGCGATCTCCCGCTCGGCGAACGCGATCCAGGCCCCGTCGGGAGAGAACGACAGCCCTGCGGTCAAAACGCCCGCGGTTACGTGGATCGGCGTCGCCTCGAGGGCGCCGGGCGCGCGAACGAACACCGTGTCTCGTCTCGCATAGGCGATCTCCCCGTTCGGTCCGACGTCGGGGAAACGAAAGAAGTTGGCTTCATGATCAACGAACGAGACGACCGGGGCCAGCGGCGCCTCCGTCGAGCGCGTCCCGAGCCACAGGGACAGACCCGCGAGCGCCACCACCGCCCCCGCCAGCAACCGCGAGCGGAGGTCCCAGCCGGAGCCCGCCCCCGCGTGGGCGCCGGACGCGGCCATCGTCGATCGGGCCGCCACCCTCGGTGCCGCCGTGTAGGCGAACCCGACGTCGGAGAGCGCGTCGAGGAAGTCCCGCGCACTCTCGAACCGGTCCGCCGGCAGCTTCTCGGTGGCCTTGGTCACCGCCGCCGCCACGTGCGCCGGGACGCTCCGGCGTAGATCCCCGATGGGCCGTGGGTCCTCCGTGAGGATCCGCACCAGCACGCTCTGCGCGCTCGGGCCCGTGTGCGGCGGCTGGCCCGCCAGCATCTCGTACAGTACGCACCCCAGACTGTACACGTCCGAGCGCGCTGAAAGGTCCCGGTCCGCCGACGCCTGCTCCGGGCTCATGTAGTGCGGCGTGCCCAGGCTCAGGCCCGTCTCGGTCATCCGTCCACCGCCCGCCGCGCTGATGGCCAGCGCGATGCCGAAGTCCGCCACTACCGGCCGGCCGTCGTGCAGCAGGATGTTGGCCGGCTTGATGTCCCGGTGGATGACGCCGTTGCGGTGCGCGTAGTCCAGCGCGTCCGCCACCTCCCGCGCGATCCGCACCGCCTCCTCCACCCCCAGCTGCCCCTCACGGTCCAGCCGCTCCCGCAGCGTTTCCCCGTCGATGTAGGGCATCACGTAGTAGAGGAAGCCGTCGGCCTCGCCCGAGTCGAAGAGCGGCAGGATGTGCGGGTGCTGCAGGTTGGCGGTCGTCTTGATCTCGGCCAGGAACCGCTCGGCGCCGATGACCGCGGCGAGCTCGGGCTTCAGGATCTTGAGCGCGACCTTGCGCTCGTGCTTGAGGTCTTCGGCCAGATAGACGCTGGCCATGCCGCCTTCGCCCAGCTTGCGCTCAGGTCGGTAGCGGCCAGCCAGGGCCGACTCCAGGCGGGACGTGTGGCCGTCGCTCACCGTCTGCTCCTCGCCTTCAGCTCCTCGAAGACGTTCAGGACGATCACGCGACGGCCCCCTCTCGCTCCACTCGCTTCCGAGGTCATGAGAAGTCGCGCCCCGCCTTCGACAACGTCGTAGGAGCCGACCACACCGCCACCGCCGGCCACGACCTCGAACGGGAGCGCCGAGAACAGGACCGTTCGGTCCTCGACCGAGACGCGCTCCCCGACCGAGAGCTCGGCCACCACGAACCGGCCTTCGGCATCGACGTAGAAGAGCTCCTCGCCGGTCGGGCTCCACTTGGGGCCGATGCCCCCGGAGACGGAGATCGCGGAGCGCCGGTCGCCCCCGGGAAAAGCGGAGACGAAGACCTCGTCGCGACCCGACTCGTTCGATACGTACGCCATCCACTTGCCGTCGGGCGACAACTCGACACCGCGCGCCTCGAAGCGCGTCGCGACGATCAGGGTCGGATGAGCGTTCCCCGAGGGATCCACGACGACGATCTCGAGTTTCCCACCCGCGTCACTCCTGAGCGTCACCGCCATCCGTCCGCCCACGGACGTCACGGCGAAGTCGCTGATCTCCCTTTCGGAGCTGAACAGGACCTGCGGGGCGCCTCCGTCGATCGACTGCGCCTGGATGCTGAACCCCCCACCCGAAGGAGTGGCGAGAAAGGCCACGGTGCTCGCGTCGAGCCAGCGTGGCTGCCGGTTGAGCTCGCCGTCGAGGGTCAGTCGGACGAAGGTCGACTGATCCCGATCGTAGATCCAGATCTGGTGTCGCTCGCCGCTGGTTCCGTCGGTTCCGGTCTGCACCTCCGCTGCGATGTGCCGGTCGTCGGGACTCAGGCTCACGTAGTCGAGGTCGCCGACATCCTTCAGCAGCCGCTCGTCGATCTGCTCGGCGTCGCCTTCGCGTGATACCCACGTCATGCTCTCGCCGAGCCCGATCGTGGAGCCCTCGGCCAAGGTATAGATGAGCGTTCCGTCGTCGGAGACGTCGAACTCCCCGGATCCTCCGCCGGCTTCCGCGACGTCCGAGGTCAGGGCGATGGGCGAGCCCGTCAACTGCAGCGCTCGAACGCTGAACTGCCCGGCCATCAGGGTACGATTCTGCGTGCGCCAGAAGAGATAGCCCCCCGCGTACCGCGCCATCACGGGACGCTGCGGACCCGTGAGGTCCGCCAGCAGAGGCTTGGCCTCGCCGTTGCCGACGTTCACGGCCACGATTACCGACTCACGTTCCCCATCGAGGGGGAATCCGGTGACGATGACGAAATCACCCCCCGGCAGCGCCTCGGGCCACCCGTACCAGTAGCCGCTGGTCGAGTCCGACACGACCTGGACCGGCCCGCCCTCCTCCCCGACGCGGAACAGCGTACCCCCTTCGTCGACGAAGTAGATGAACCCGTCGTCGGACCACGTACCTCCCGGGTAGAGATCTCCCTCTGCGACCTGGACGGGGGGAGCGCCCGCAAGCGAAACCGTGGCCAGCTGGGTCTGCCCCACTTGACCTCGATGGAACGAGACACGTTCTCCATCCGGCGAGAAGAACGGGGCGCGCGCACCCTGTGTCTCCAGGATCGGGCGACCCTCCAGGGACTGAAGCGGGCGCACCCACAGACTGCCGCGGGCGCCCAGGTACACCACCTGTGACCCATCCGGTGAGATCACCAGGCTCGGTCCGAAGTCAGACCGCGTGCTGTCCAGCACCATCACCATGCGCCGAACCGGTGCGGGCTCGGAGGGCCGGAGCCAGCCGATGACGGCGAGGACGGATGCCACGACGGCGACCCCGACGGCGGCTGCGAGCTGGCCTCTTCGCAGGGTCCCTGCGGAGTCGCCAGCCACCGCCGAGACCCGGCCGGCTGCCGGCCGAGCCCGTGGCATCGATGCATGCGTGAACGAGGCGTCTTCGAGCGCGTCGATGAACTGCCGCGCCGTGTCGAATCGGTCCGCCGGCAGCTTCTCGATGGACTTCATCACGGTGGCGGCCACGTTCGGCGGCACCGTTCGGCGGAGCTCCGTCACGTCCCGGGGATCCTCCGTGAGGATCCGCACCAGGATGCTCTGGGCACTGGGGCCCGTGTGCGGTGGCTGCCCCGCCAGCATCTCGTACAGCACGCACCCCAGGCTGTAGACGTCGGATCGGGCGCTGAGGTCCCGGTCCGCGCTGGCCTGCTCCGGACTCATGTAGTGGGGCGTGCCCAGGCTGAGCCCCGTCTCCGTCATCCGGCCGCCCCCGGCCGCGGAAATCGCCAGGGCGATGCCGAAGTCCGCCACCACCGGACGCCCGTCGTGCAGCAGGATGTTCGCCGGCTTGATGTCGCGGTGGATCACGTCGTTGCGGTGCGCGTAGTCCAGCGCGTCGGCCACCTCCCGCGCGATCCGCACCGCCTCCTCCACGCCGAGCTGGCCCTCGCGGTCCAGCCGGTCCCGGAGCGTCTCCCCCTCCACGTACGGCATCACGTAGTAGAGGAACCCGTCCGCCTCCCCCGAGTCGAACAGCGCCAGGATGTGCGGATGCTGCAGGTTCGCCGTCGTCTTGATCTCGGCCAGGAAGCGCTCGGCACCAATGACCGCGGCCAGCTCGGGCTTCAGGATCTTGAGGGCGACCTTGCGCTCATGCTTCAGGTCCTCAGCCAGGTAGACGCTGGCCATACCACCCTCGCCGAGCTTGCGCTCAGGTCGGTACCGGTCCTCGAGGGCGGACTCGAGGCGGCCGGTGTGAGACGAGTCAGTCATGAGTGCTCCTCAGCCGCCTTCGGCCAATCGAGTCCGCACGACCTCGAACCAGTTCGTAACGAGCACGATGGACCGACTCCGCGCCTCCGGCTGTTCAGGAAGTTGGACCACCAGGATCTCCCCCGTGACCGGATGACGGTCCCAGACAAAGGCGAACTCGGGAAGCTCGAGCCCGGTCCGCGCGTTCGACCAGACCTGTGAGCCGCCGTCGGTGTCCAGCGTGGCGACCATGAGTTCGCCGCCCTGCTGGTAGAAGATCTGTCTCGAGTCGGGTGACCACACGAGTCGGTTCCCGGGAATACCGAACAGAACGGGCTCGTCTCCTTGGGAGACGAGCACCTTGTCGCGTAGACCGGGCCAGCTCCGGACGTAGAGCCGTGCCGTTCCGTCCTCGTCGGCGCCGAACGCGAGCCAACGCCGGTCCGGGGAGACCCGGGGCATCGCCTCGGCCCATGCCGCGGTCAGGATGGGTCGCGCCTCCCCGGAAGCGATGTCCGCCGTATAGACGTCCCCCCCTTCCAGCGTACCTGACAAGAGCGTGGCGTCGTCCAGCCACTGCGCCGGAGCGAGCCATCCCTCATCCCGGCCGACGTTCAGGAGGCGTCGGGAGGCACCGGCGCTCCCGCTGAGGAGCCAGAGCCCCGCCGTGTCCGCGAACGTGCCGAAGACCGCGACCCGGTCACCGTCGGGTGATAGGACGGGGTTGTGGAGGTCGCTTCCGTCTTGCCCGAACGACAATTGGGTGCCCAAATCCAGATCGAACACGACGACCTCGCTCCCGCGCAGGTAGACGAGCTTCGACCCGTCTTCGGATAGATCGGGGTCGGGGTGGCGGACCGGCTCGATCGGGAGCCGGGTGAACCCGGTGGTGCCCAGCCATCCCAGGTCGAACCCCTGCGGTACCGCGGACCCGTCGCCTCCGCGCACGAAGACCAGAAGGCCGGATGCGGACAGATCAAAGCTGGACAGGCCTCCTCTACCCGTCACCGCGAGCCCGGCCCAGGCCAGGGCCGGGGGCCCGGTCGGGCGGAGCGCGTCGACGTCGAACGGCACGGCGAAGAGTCCGCCGCTTCCGTTCGCGTAAATGATGTGGCCGGTCTCGCTCCAGCGAGCCAGGACGGCTCCCTGAGCCACCGAGGTGGTATCTCCGGTCGCCACGTCGACGGTCACGGCGTGGGCGTCCGAGAAGGAGCCCTCGCCGGCGGCCATGGCGAGGACGGTGCCGCCTCCGGGGAGCACGTCTTGCGGCCGGAGCTCGAATCCGTCCGGGAGGTGCAGGACGGTATCCGGTGCGCCGCCGTCCTCGTGGATCCGGGCGATCGTCGCGCCGGGACCGCGAGGCGATGTGTAGATGAAGCCGTCGTCGCCCCAGGCCAACCCGGTGGGCTGGAATCCGAGGCTCTGCGACGTCGGTGTCCCACCGCTTTCGTAAAGGGGAACCACGACGCCGCTCGACAGCGACACCTTGAACACGCCCTGCGGGGCGGAGTTGCTACGGGAAAACGCGACCCACTCTCCGTCCGGCGAGAATACGGGGATTCCCGCGCCCTCGGTGCCCGGCAGGGGAGCGAACGAGTCGGCGCCCGCGGCACGCAGCCGGAGGAATTGGTCCGCGCGGACGAAGAAGGTCGTGACCACGTCGCCGCGATCGTTGATGGCCACGGCCGGCACCCCCCCCGGAAGGCGGAGAAGCTCGAACGACATCGTCGGCGTCTGGAAGGCGCCGGCACCATCGTCCCCTATCCGGCTGAGCGTAAGGACCGTGGTGAGCGCGAATACTGCGGTGGTGGCGGCGAGCACGCGAGCTTGTGTGGTCCAACCGGTGGACGACGTGGCCGCCGCGCGCGGAGAGCCCCGAGGCGCGTCCCCGACCCGTGTCCGCGTCGCCACCTCGTACGCGAACGACGCGTCGCTCAGCGCGTCCTTGAACTCACGCGCAGACTCGAACCGGTCGGCCGGCAGCTTCTCGATCGACTTCATGACCGTTGCCGCCACGTGCGGAGGCACCGTGTGGCGCAACTCGGTGAGCGGCCTCGGGTCCTCCGTCAGGATCCGCACCAGGATGCTCTGGGCGCTCGGGCCCGTGTGCGGCGGCTGACCCGCCAGCATCTCGTACAGCACGCAGCCCAGGCTGTAGACGTCCGAGCGCGCGCTCAGGTCGCGGTCGGCGCTCGCTTGCTCCGGGCTCATGTAGTGCGGCGTCCCCAGGCTCAGCCCCGTTTCCGTCATCCGCCCACCGCCCGCCGCGCTGATCGCCAGCGCGATTCCGAAGTCCGCCACCACCGGCCGGCCATCGTGCAGCAGGATGTTCGCCGGCTTGATGTCGCGGTGGATCACGCCCGCGCGGTGCGCGTAGTCGAGCGCGTCGGCCACCTCCCGCGCGATCCGCACCGCCTCCTCCACGCCGAGCTGGCCTTCCCGGTCGAGCCGGTCCCTGAGCGTCTCCCCCTCCACGTACGGCATCACGTAGTACAGGAACCCGTCCGCCTCTCCCGAGTCGAACAGCGCCAGGATGTGCGGGTGCTGCAGGTTCGCCGTGGTCTTGATCTCGGCCAGGAACCGCTCCGCGCCGATCACCGCCGCCAGCTCGGGGCGCAGGATCTTGAGCGCCACCTTCCGCTCGTGCTTCACGTCCTCGGCGAGGTAGACCGAGGCCATCCCGCCCTCGCCGAGCTTCTTCTCGATGCGGTAGCGGCCAGCCAGGGCCGCGTCCAGGCGGGTGGTGTGGGAGGCGTCCTTCACGTCAGTGGCCCTCGCCCATTCGCCGTTTCAGCTCGTCGAACCAGTTCGTCACGACGTAGACGTCGCCGAAGCCTGCCCCCGGGCTTCCCTCTAGGGTGGCCAGGAAGCGGTCACCGTCCGGCGCGATGTCGTAGCCGATCCGCAGCTCGCCCCCCGAGTCGAACGGCCACGCCATGAGCCGGGACGGGGGCTCGCTCGAGAACGCACCATCCGTGGACACGGATGCGCGGTACAGGCTACCTCCGCTCAGGAAGTACAGCGCCGACCCGTCGGGCGCCCAGACGGGGTCGTGGCCGCCGGCCTCGGACACGCGCCACTGCCCCACGGGGTCGGGGAAGCCGCGCACGAAGAGCTGATACCGGCCCTGCTCTTCGGAGGCGTAGGCCATGAAGCGGCCGTTGGGCGAGACCGCACCTTCGATTTCGTCGAAATCGGCGGCGAGGTACTCGCGGATCGTCACCGGATCCGCCTCCAGGTCGACGAGAAGGAGGTCCTTTCCCCTCTCGGGTCCTTCCTCGGCCAGCACGAGCCATCGACCGTCGGGAGATCGCGACAGAAGGTGCTGCTCACCTTCCCGGGCGAAGACGCGCTCGGCCGGCGAGGCACCGTCCACGGCCTTGCGGTAGCCGTCTTCGCCTTGCGACCCCTCCCGGATCGACGTGAAGTAGACGTACGCTCCGTCATGGGACCACAGCGGCTCGAAATTCTCACCCTCGAAGGTGAACTGGCGGTTCGCCCGGGTGTTCAGGTCGTAGATCCAGACTTGAAGGTCCCACTGGTAGGCCGCGCGACGACCGTCCGGCGAGAAGCGTGGCCCCCGGGCATCGTCGGCCTTCACCATCAGCGGCGTCTGGCTACCGTCCAGACCCACCCAGACCAGCCTGCGGCGTCCCGAGCCCTCCGAGGCAGCATCGGGCTGGGCATACAGGAGCGTCCCGTTCGCCGACACCGCGATCTGGACGCTTTGACGCTCGAGCACGGTCACGGCCGGAAGGACGGGGACCGGGTCGCCCGTCACCGTCTTGCTCGCGAGATCGAAGCCTACCGCGAACACCGAGCCTCCGGGGTGTCCATAGAGGATATGGCCTGTCGGAACGTAGATCCCCTCTCCTCCGATTCCGATCTCGGTGATCTCGCCCGACTCGAAGTCGAGCAGCATCGTCTTCGTGCTGTCCCGAGTGAGCGCGGAAAAGAGCAGGCCCTTGCCGTCCGGGAGGAGGTGGGGCGTGCGGGCGGTACCTCGCTCCACGAGGTCATCGCTCACGACACGCGTCGGCTGACCGCCGGACGAGGGCACCGTGTAGATCCCGTCTTCGCCCCTGAAGGCGATCGACTCCGTCGTACCCCAGTGCGGATCCCTGCCGGAGGCGATCGGGAGCGCGGGGCCCCCGGCCAGCGAGACCTTGCGGATCTCTTCGTTGTGGTACGAGAAGGCGAGCCACTGTCCGTCCGGGGAGAAGGTGGGGGAGACCGACTCCAACGCTTCCGGGAGGTACCGGAGCTCGGGGTTGTCCGCGCGTCGCAGGAAGATGCCTTCCCGGGCTCCATCGCTCGCGAAGAACGCGAACATCGATCCGTCCCGCGAGATCGCGACGGACTTCCCGCTTTCCCTACCGATCCCCAGGCTGTCGAGGGCAAGGCGCGTGCGCACCGGCGGTGCCCGGTCCGCCGCCTCGGTGGGCCGCAACCACCCCCAGGCGGCCAAGCCGGTCATGACGATCAACGTGGCGGCCAATGCGCCGACGAGCGCCTTGGGCGCATCCGCAGGCGGCTGAGTCGTGGAGACCGTTGTGGTCTTCGGCGCCCGCGGCAACGACGTGTGCCTGAAGCCCACGTCGAGGAGCGCCTCCATGAATTCCTTCGCCGTGTTGAAGCGATCCGCGGGCAGCTTCTCGATCGACTTCATCACCGTGGCCGCCACGTGGACGGGCACGGTGCGCCTCAGCTCCAGCACGTCTCGAGGGTCCTCCGTGAGGATCCGCACCAGGATGCTCTGGGCGCTGGGGCCCGTGTGCGGCGGCTGCCCCGCCAGCATCTCGTACAGCACGCAGCCGAGCGAGTACACGTCCGAGCGCGCGCTCAGGTCGCGGTCCGCCGATGCCTGCTCCGGGCTCATGTAGTGCGGCGTGCCCAGGCTGAGTCCCGTCTCCGTCATCCGCCCGCCGCCCGCCGCGCTGATGGCCAGCGCGATGCCGAAGTCCGCCACTCCCGGCCGGCCGTCGTGCAGCAGGATGTTGGCCGGCTTGATGTCCCGGTGGATGACGTCGTTACGGTGCGCGTAGTCCAACGCGTCGGCCACCTCCCGGGCGATCCGCACCGCGT
>JBDHGI010000131.1:0-13695 GCA_039589955.1 Gemmatimonadota bacterium
GGGACAGATCGATGAGGCCAGGGAGGCCGCGCAGCGTGTCCAGTTCAACCTCACCCAGAAGGGGATGGACTTCCTGGGCTACCGTGCACTGAAGGGCCTCCTCGGCGCACTGGGCAAGGCGGATTTCGGGTCGCACGACACGCCGCACCTCGACACGGGCATCGAAGCCGAGGCGGTGTCGAAGCCGTACGAGTTCGGGGACACGCTGAACCTGGACATACCGGCGACGCTGAAGAGCGCCATCGAGCGTGAGGGTCTGACGGTGCCGCTCCGGCTGGAATACCGTGACCTCATGGTCCATCAGGCCGAGTACCGTTCCTCGTGCGCGACGGTGCTCATGCTGGACGTGAGCCACTCCATGGTCCTCTACGGGGAGGACCGGTTCGCGCCGGCCAAGCGGGTGGCCCTGGCGCTGTCCCACCTCATCCGGACCCAGTTCCCCGGCGACTCACTCCACGTCGTGACCTTCGGTGATCGGGCCAGGGAGATCCCCCTGTCGCAGCTGGGAAAGGCCCAGGTCGGCCCGTTTCACACCAACACGGCGGAAGGGCTGGAGATGGCCCGCCGGATCCTCGCCTCCCAGAAGAAGGACATGCGGCAGATCATCATGATCACCGACGGGAAGCCCAGCGCCATGACCTTGCCGGACGGCCGCGTCTACACGAACTCGGGGGGCCTCGACGCTCTCATCCTCCGGAGGACCTTCCAAGAGGTCGCGGCCTGCCGGAAGGCGGGAATCCTCATCAACACGTTCATGTTGGCGCGCGATCCCTATCTGGTTCAGTTCGTCCAGAAGGTGGCCGAGATCGCCCGGGGGAAGGCCTATTTCACCAGCACGATGACGCTGGGGCAGTACATCATGATGGACTTCATGAAGGGCAAGAAGCGGAGAATGGCATAGACATGGCTGATTGGTCGGTGGCGGGTCGCTCCCTCATCCTGTGCCTGGCCCTCGCGGCCGGGGCGTGTGCCCCTCGTGACGAGATGCCCGCTGCCGACAGGCAGGAGCTGCCCGGGGGGTATCTCATGCGCCTGGATAGCGAGAGGGGCGATCCCGCCGAGTTCCAGCTCGAGCTGGAGGCCGAGGGCGTCGGAATCGTCACCGGCCCGGCAGGCATCGCGTGGCGGCCGACGGACGTTGTTGCCAGCGGTGACTTCCGAGCGGAAGCGACGTTCGTTCAGTACGAGGCGCCCATTGGATATCGCGAGGCCTACGGCGTCTTCGTCGGCGGCTCGGATCTCCAGGGACCGGATCAGGAGTACATCTATCTCCTCGTCCGACCGACAGGAGACTTCCTCGTGAAGCGTCGCCGTGGGGAGAGCACGGAGGTTCTGGTGGATTGGACCCCCCACGAAGCCGTCCGCCGGGTCGTGAACGAGGGGGACGAGCCCGAGAACACCCTCACCGTCGAGGTCCTCGACGGCCGAACCTCGTTCCAGGTGAACGGGACCGAGGTGCACCACATGCCCGCGCCCGAGGCTCGTCCCCATGGCGTGGCGGGCATCCGCGCGAATCACCGACTGGACATCCTCGTCCGAAACTGGGCCCTGGGCGCCATTCCTCCGACGACGCAAACGACGTAAAGGGGAGACCCGGCGGCCGGCCCCGTCACGAGGCCGCGGGGCTCCCCTCCAGCGCCATCTGCGGAAGCTCGGGAAGGGCCCTGGTCCGTGCCATCACCTCCAGGAAGGCCGCCTCGGCCAGGAGCCCCACCACCGCCAACGTGACACCCAGACGCGCCCCGTTGTCTCCCATGGGACCGAGGAGGATCGGTGCGGCGGCGATGACCACCACCAGTCTCAGCACCGCGCCCCGGCCCACGAGGCCGGTGCACCCGACCCTGACGAAGAGCCCCTGGTAGTACTGCCGGTGGCCGTAGAGGGCCGGGTAGAGCGCCGCCACGGGAAACGCGAGCCCCGCCGGCTCGAGCAGCGACGGATCGAGCCGGAACCCGGTCCACAGGATGGCCTCCCGGATCGAGGGCAACGCGAGAATCAGGAGCATGGCCGTCACGCCAAGAGCCATGGTGCCCGCGAAGGCGCGCACCCGATTGTGCGTCTCCCTGCAGTCCACCAAGGCGAGGGAGGCGTGCTGGAGCTGACCCACAGGGGCGGTCAGGAACCAGGCCACGGCCTCGACCACGGTGAAGGCAGCCAGGGAACAGTCGGGCTCCGGGGTCCGGGCCAGCACGGAGTTGATCACCAGGGGCGTGCTCCACCAGAGGACCACATTCAGCATCAGGGGCCCCGAGAACCAGAGGAGGCGATCCTCTCCGGGGGTCTCCTCGGGGCCCCTCTCCGGGGCTTGGGGCGTTGGCGCGGGCGCCATGGCTACGACGCCGGCCTCGAACAGGAGACCCGTCGTGAAAGCGACGCCCCCAAGCCAGGCTCCACCCCCCGCGGCTGTGAGGGCGAAGGCCACCACTGCCAGCACCCCTGTGCGCACCGCCGTTGCCGAAGCGATGGGTCCGGTCCGGTGCCCGGCAACGAGGCGCCCCTGGTGCATGGCGCGGACCCCCGTGAGGATCGGCACCGGCCATAGGAAGATCATGGCTTCCAGGGCCTCGTCCAGGATGACGTCCTTCACGCCCACCACCGTCTCGAAGACCCAGACCCCGAGGGGCGTGAAGGCCACGGCGGCGGCCAGGGCCGATAGCGCGAGGCCCACCACCAGGGCGAACCGCCGCACGGGGGTGATGTCGCCGGCGTCCAGGAGGCGCGCTGCCGCCACTTGCTGGAATACCAGCATGGGCGCGTACAGCACGCCCGTGAGAGCGAAGGCGACGCCATACCCCGCCAGCGCGACCGCAGGGTCGGTCGTGCGGGCCAGGGCCGCCGCCAACAGGGGATTGGTGGCGGTGAGCAGAAGGCTGGTGGCGGCCAGGGGCGCGTAGAATCGTGCGAAGGGGCCGGGCCCCGAGGCTGGGCCGGAAGCGTTGCTCAGAACTGGGCTCCGTCGTTGCAGGGGAGCCCCATTCCTGACCCACGGGAGGGCTTTGCGCAAGCCCAAGGCTGCCGCGAGGCCCCCGGTCGACGCCTTCGGCGTGCGCTCCTGTGCTTCCTGGCGGAGCGGCACGGCGAGGCTCCCCTCATCCTACCTGGGTCAGCGCTCGACGAAGTCCGTCTCGTCGCCCCCGGAGCTCGGTCCGTACAGCTCGCGGGCTCGCCTCCGGAGCCACAGGCCGACGCCCCCGACCAGGCTCAGCGGGAAGAGCGAGAGGAATACGGTGGTGGCCAGGAACGCGAACCGGTTCTCCGCGCGGGGGTCGAAGCACACCGCACAGGCGTGCGCCTGATCCGGGAACGCCGCGACCAACACCAGCGCCAGGACGGGAAGCCATTTCCTCGCCGTCACAGGTACACCCTCAGGTAGAGGACGGGCCACACGAGCACGACGAAGTACCACAACACCTGGACCGTGCCGAACTGGGCCGGCGTCAGCCGTCCCGCCCTCAGCCGGAGCCACGCCCACGCCAGGCAGGCGATGGCCCCGATGGCGTGGACGGCGTGGGTGCCCACGATGAGATAGAAGAAGCCCCCGTACGAGCTCGACTGCAGTGTGAGCCCCTCACCGATGAGGGCCACCCACTCCACTCCCTGGAAGACGACGAAGAACATCCCGAGGACGACGGACACGAGGAGGGGTCCGAGAGCCCTGGAGGCACGCCTGCGGTAGGCCAGCTGGGCAAAGACCAGCACGATTCCGCTCATCAGGAGCGCCGCGGTGTTGAGGGCCGTCTCCTCGACGGGAAGCCGAGGCTGGCCGAACGGAGGCCACATCTGCCCCGCGGCTCCGGACTTCACGATGGTGTGCGCAGAGATCAGCCCGGCGAAGAGCATGGCCTCCGTGAACACGAACAGGAGCATGCCCATCACCCCGTCCGGCAGGAGCTTGACGGTGGGACGGGGCTCCGTACGCCCGTCGTGGGGCAGCACGGCGGAGGCGGCGTCGCTCAAGCTCGGCTCACCCTTCGGCGAAGGTCTTGATGTAGGCCAGGATCGCCTCGGCCTTGGCCTGATCGAACAGAGCACCCCAGGCGGGCATGAGGGGGGACTTGCCCACCGCCACCCCGCCTTCGCGGATCACCTTGACCAGGTCCTCGTCGGAGCGCTCCGCCCAGAAGGACGGGTCGCCGAAGTTCGAGGGCTTGGGATCCAGAGCCGCCGCCCCGGGCCCGTCACCTGCGCCAGTGGCTCCGTGGCAGGTCGCGCAAACGGCCTGGTACTGGCCGGCGGCGTCGAACTCCTGTGCCATGGCGGCCTCGCCGTCACCGTCCCCGGTGGCGGCGGTCTCCTCCACATGCTCCTCCGCCGCGGCCAGCGCATGGTCGCCCTCCTCGCCGTGACCGCCACCCACACCGCGCTCCACGGCGTCGAGGGCCGCCACGTTGACCCAACCGCGGCCCTCGTGCTTCATGACGTCCGGCGCCACTCCCGCGAACAGGAGGGCCATGAGCACCAGGGAGGTCGTGAGCATCCACTTCATGATGCTCTTCTCCCAGCGCAGATGCATGAAGTTCTGGATCACCAGGTTGGCCTTCACCACCGCGATCCCGAATGCCGTGATGAGCGTGACCCAGAAGATGCCGATGAACGGACCCGCCACGCTCACGACCAACAGTCCGAGGAGGGTGAAGTAGATCTTCTTGTAGTCGGGATGATGTTGTTCAGCCATGATGTGCCGCTACTTGGCGATGTAGAGGAGAGGGAAGAGGAAGATCCAGACCACGTCCACGAAGTGCCAGTAGATCCCGATGAGCTCCACCCGATGGAGCTCCCGGCCTTTGGCCGCGGCCGCGGCGATGAACCCCATGATGACGGCACCGGCGATGACGTGGGCGGCGTGCAGCCCGGCCGCCGTGTAGTAGAACGACCAGAATCCGTTGGCGGTGATGGTGTACCCATGGCGGATCTCTTCGGTCCACTCGAAGGCCTTCACGATGATGAAGATGCAGGCGCCGCCGATGGTGTACAGGAGGTACCTCGCGGCGAGCTTGCCGTCACCGTTCTCGGCGGCTTGGTGCGCCAGGACCGCCGTGAAGCTCGACGACAGCAGCACGAAGGTGTTGAAGGCTCCGATCCACGTGTTGGTCACCGCCGCGGCATCGGCCCACTCGGGGTGACCCAGACGGAACATGAGGTAGGAGGCCAGCAGCCCTCCGAAGATCACGACCTCGGAGGCCAGGACCCACCAGATGGCCAGTCGGCCGGTGGGGATCCCGGTGGCGCTACGTGTGGTTGCGATGGGCTTCTGCACTTGCGTCTACTCAGCTGGGGAGGTTCTGGGGCCAGTAGTCTTCTTCGCGATCCGGATGGGCGTACTCGTAGGGTCCGCGATACACCTTGGGCAGCTCCTCGGGCGGCCAGTTGCCGTGGGGAGGCGGTGACTCGGCGGTCCACTCCAGGGTGTTCGCCTTCCAGGGGTTCTTCCCGGCCTTTTCACCCTTCCGAAGGCTCTGGATGAAGTTCCAGAAGAAGACCAGCTGGAAGACGAGCATCACGATGAGCGCCACGGTCGCCAGCTCACGCACCGGCTGCATGGAAGCCAGCTCCGGGAAGTTCTGGAAGTTGTAGATCCTCCGGTGCTGACCACCGAGTCCGAGAACGAAGAGGGGAATGAAGATGAAGTTGAAGGGGATGATGGTGCCCCAGAAGTGGATCTTGCCCAGGGTGTCGTTCATCATCCTGCCGAACATCTTCGGGAACCAGTAGGTCAGCGCCGCGAAGCTCGCGATGATGGCGATGGGGAAGAACGTGTAGTGGAAGTGAGCCAGCACGAAGTAGGTGTCGTGCAGGTAGATGTCCGATCCGCTGGCACCGAGGAAGATCCCCGTGACGCCCCCGATGAGGAATTCCGCCACGAAGGCCAGCGCCCAGAGCATGGGCGTGGTGAGTCGGATGGAACCCCCGTACAGCGTGGCGATGACCACGAAGCAGAGCTCGGCGATGGGCACCGAGATGAGCAGGGTCGTCACGGTGAAGACGTTGGCCATCCGGGGGTCGATGCCGGCGATGAACTGGTGATGCGCCCACACGAAGAAGCTCAACACGGCCGTGGCCACCGCCGTGTACACCATGATCTTGTACCCGAACAGCTTCTTGCGGGCGAAGGTGGCGACGACGTCGATGACGATTCCCATGGCCGGCAGCAGCACCACGTAGACCTCCGGGTGCCCGAAGAACCAGAACAGGTGCTGCCACAGGATGGGATCGCCGCCTCGGGCCGGATCGTAGAACCCCGTGCCGATGGTCTGATCGAAGAGCAGCATCACCGCCCCGGCGATGAGCGGCCCCACCGACAGCATGAACAGAATGCTGGCGATGACGATCATCCACACGACCACCGGGATGTCGTAGGCCTTCATCCCCGGCGCGCGGGAGTTCATCAAGGTCACGATGAAGTTGATCCCGCCCAGGAGGAACGCCACGAACTCCAGGGCCACCGCGATGAGCCACAGGCTCGAACCGAGCTTGGTGAGGTTGTACTCCTCGATGGCGGACAGAGGCGGATAGGCTGTCCACGCTCCCCCGAAGCCTCCTCCCTCCACCACCAGGGACAGCAGGATCAACACGGCACTCACGAAGAAGACCTGGAAGGAGAGCCGGTTGATCCGCGGGAAGACCATGTCGTCAGCGCCGATCATCAAGGGAATCAGGAAATTCCCGAAGGCAGCGATGAGGACCGGCATCGCCACCCAGAAGATCATGATCGTTCCGTGGTTGGTGACCAGCGCGTTGTATTCGCCGGGTGACACCACCCCGAAGCCTGGAACCGACACACCGGGAAAGGCGAGCTGCATCCGGAACACGTAGGCCATCAGGCCACCCACGATCGCCATGAACATCCCCGTGAAGAGGTACTGCATGGCGATGACCTTGTGGTCCGTGGACCAGATGTACTTCAGGATCCCCTGGGGCCCGTGGTGCTCGTGGGCGTCGTGCTCGTGACCGTGGGTCTCCACGGTGGCAGCCTGAGCCATCGTAGCTTCCTCTCCCTACTGGGCGCTGGCGGGACTGTTCGCGGCGATCCAGGCGGCGTGCTCGGAATCGTCCTGCACGGTGATGCGACCGGCCATCACTCCGTGGCCGATCCCGCAGATCTCGGCGCACTGGATGTCGTAGGTTCCCGCCTGGGTGGGATGGAACCAGCCCGTGATGGTTCGGCCCGGAACCGCGTCCTGCTTCAGTCGGAATACCGGGATCGAGAAGTCGTGGAGCACGTCCCTCGACGTGAGCTGGAAGTGGTAGGTCCGGCCGTTCTGGACGTAGAGATCGTCCGTCGTGTAGATGTCGTCGGCCGTGTCCAGCTCCCCGTCTCCGCCCGGATGCTGGAAGACCCACGCCCACTGCTGACCGATGACGCGAACCGTGTAGTCGGCCTCGGGAAGCTGCTGCTTCACGTCGTGCCAGACGCGCACGGCGCCGATGATGATGAAGACGTCGCACACCAGCACCAGGGCATGGGGAATGGTCACCCACCGCTTCAGGTGCTTCTCCTTGCCGGTGATGTACTGGCTCTTCACCCCGGGGCGGGCCCGGAACTTCCAGATGAGCCAGAAGAACATCCCCTCGGCCAGGATGAACCAGAAGCCCACGAGGACCAGGATGAGCATGATGAGCCCATCGATGGACGCCGCGTAGGACGAGGCTTGCAGAACCATTCTCTCGATCATGGATCCGGGATTCCTGCCGTCAGAATAGGAAGACGAAGACCGCACCGATGAAGAGCGCGGCTCCGACCATGGTGATCACGAAGGTCTTCCGGGCATCGATGATGGCCGGGTTCCGATCGTCCGGAGGAGCAGCCAGCGCCGCGTCCTTGTCGTCGTTGGGCACCGTGTTGATCGCGTCCTGCGTCATGTTGACTCCCGACCCTACCGGAGGGTCTGGATGTAGGCGACCACGTCCAGCATGGCCTGCTCGTCGAGGAGCATGGCGTTGGGCCGCATGGTTCCGCCGGTGATGTCCTCGGGATCCGCTCCCCGCATCCCGTTCTTGAACTTCCTGAGCTGTGCCAGCGAGTACCAATCGCTCTGCCCCACGAGGGGGGGCGCCCCGAGGGCCTCCATGCCCTGGGCGCCGGGGCCGTGACAGGCCGCACAGGTCTGATAGGCCGCCTCGCCGGCCTGTACGTTCCCCTGGACGGTGGGCGCCGGAGCAACCCTCGGCAGGCCGGCCACGTACTCCGCCACCGACTCCAGGTCCCCGTCCAGGTCCAGGGACCAGGACATGGCCTTCATGCGGATCCCGGTGGTGTCGAAGGCCGTCCCGCCACGATGCCCCGACTGGAACTTCCGGAGTTGGGCCTCCACGTACCACTGAGGGAGGCCGGCGATGGCGGGCGCCGCCAGCGTCGGGTCACCGCCTCCGTCGGCGCCGTGGCATGGCACACATGTGTCGTAGAGGGCCTCTCCGCGAGCCAGCCCCGGCGTGGGGGCCTGGTTGCAGGCCGCCGCGCTAAGAAGGAGCAGGACCGCGCCCGCGACGCGCGTGGTCGAGATTCGTACCATGTTCCTCCCCCGATGGCACCGGTCCCTCCGCGGAGGCATCCCCCCACGAACGAGCCCGTAACGAGAATGTTCCTGTCTGGATCCATCACGCCGCACGGGATGCATCGTCCGCCACATGGTCTAACCTGGTCGCCTAGTCGTCCGACGAGCCCGGCACGGGAATCGCTTCGTCGATGAGCATGATGGGGATGTCGTCCCTGACGGGGTACACGAAGCGCCCATCTTCCCGGATCAGCCCCTCCAGGATCGGCCTCGTGACGGATTCGCCTCCCCGGTTCGTCGTGCGTCCCGCGGTGATGGCAGCATTGAGGCGCTCCAGGACCTCACCGTCCGCGAGGCGGACGGCTTGCCTGGTCTCCGGACATACCAGGATGTCCAGCAGCTCTTGATCGACCATTGCAGCACCTCGTCTCCTGCGCCGTGCCGGCGCCCCTATACGCACACCTGCGTCGGCGTCCCGGACATCGGGCCGGAAAAGCCCAACCCCCTGGGCACAGACGCAGAGCCGATTAAGTTATCAGGGTCGGCCCAGAATCGGGAGGGTGGGGATGAAACGCAATAGTCAGCAGGTCACGGGAGTCACGTTGGTCCTCGTCATGACGACCCTCGCGGCAACCGTGGTGACCGCCTGCGCCCCGGCGGGAGGCGAGTCCTCGGCCTCCTCCTCCCCGGACCGACGGGGGGTGGACGCTCCGCCTCAGGTGCGACGGCCTCCCCCCGGGAAGGCGTGGGTCATCTTCGGTGCCGACACGGTGGTGGCGGAGCTCGCCCGCACCCCGGACGAGAGGGCGGAGGGGCTCATGTACAGAGATGAGGTGCCTGACGGCACGGGAATGCTCTTCGTCTTCGACGACAGCCAGATCCGGTCCTTCTGGATGGCCAACACCTACGTGCCACTGGATATCGCGTACATGGACTCCTCGTATCGCGTCGTGGACATCGTCCAGATGGAGCCTCTCGTCACCGACGGGTACCCGAGCAGCGCACCGGCCATGTTCGCCCTGGAGGTGAGGCAGGGGTGGTTCGGGGAGCATGGCATCACGGAAGGCGCGACGGCGCAGGTTGTGCTGGGCCCGCAGCTCAAGCGCTAGGGAACCCGGTCTTCGAGCTCCCCCTTTGAGCCCCGTGGCACCGCGGGGTCAGCCCACGACCTCCCGAAGGACCTCCAGGAGAGCTTGAACGTCGGCCTCGTTGTTGTACGCGTTGGGGGACAGACGCAGGGCCGTGCCTCTGAGCGAGGCGTACACGCCTCGCCGCTCCAAGGAGCCCTTGAGAGCCGCGAGATCGATTCCCTCAGGCATTCTCAGCCCGAAGAGGTGGGCTCCCCGCCACTCCTCCTCTTCCACCGAGAACCCGAGCTCCGACGCCTCGGCGATGAGGTCCGCCGTCAGCCGCCGGCAGTACTCCTGGACCCTGGCGGGCCCCCAGGAAGTCACCAGCTCGAGGCTGGCAGTGGCGATGGGCGCCAGGAAGAAATTCGATCGCTCGGCGACGTCGTACCGCGCCGCCCCCGGCTGATAGGCGTCCTGATAGTCGACGAGGTTCTGGAAGTCCTCACTCCTGTCTCGGGCGATCCAGGTCTCCTCCAGCGGGATCCCCTCGTCGAAGCGGGAACCGAAGTAGGAGAGTCCCAGGGAATAGGGCCCCAGAAGCCACTTGTACGTGGCGCAGATGAGCGCGTCGGGTTGGATCGCCCCCACGTCGAAGGGGAGAGCCCCGATGGACTGGGTTCCGTCCACGACGAGGGCCGCCCCTACCTCCCGGCATCGCCGTCCCAAGGTCACCAGATCGAAGCGGGTCCCGTCGGTCCAGTGCACGTGGGGTACCGCGACCGCGGCGGTGGCGCCGTCCACCGCCTCCAGAAGACGCTCGTTCCAGCCCGCTCCTCGCCGGGGACCATCGGGAGGGCATACGGTGCGCAGCTCTGCCCCGGTCTCGGCGGCGATCCGTCGCCAAGAGTAGACGTTGCCAGGGAACTGCTCGTGGGTGAGGACCACGTTCTGGCTGGGAGCCACCCGGAGGTTGCGGGCCGCTGTCGCCACGCCGTAGGACACGCCGGGATGGATGGCGACCCGGGCGGGATCTCCCGCCTTCACCAGGTCCGAGAAGAGCACGCGCAGCGAGTCGCTCTTCCAGAAGGCCGTGGGTGGAACGATATCCGTAGGACGGCGCTTGAGGCGCATGGCCGCCACTCCCGCCGCCTCGGCGACCCTGGGAAGGGGGCCCATATAGGCGCAGTTCAGATAGTGGTAGTCATCCGGAAGGTCGAAAGCGTCGCGCTGGCAGACGAGAGTGTCCACGGGCACACCCGAGCTCGAGGTGGACTGGCGAGGCCGATCCGGCAGGCGGGTCAATCCCGTTCGCCGCTCGACCGCGCGTAGATCGAGGCCCATACGATAAGGCCGAGGAAGCCCAGGAACACGATGGCGGATGGAATCCACTCGATTAGGTTCATGCGGAGCGCTCGCCGATGGGACGGTCCGAAGCCACGCTGGAACCCCTGCCTAGGGCCTGTCGTTCCTCACTTCCCGGCCTTCCCTAAGTGACCGGCCTCGTGAGCAGAGGACATGACCCGCCAGACCGCCAGCATCCATATCGATCGACCCCCCCGGGAAGTCTACGACTACATGGACGACGTCTCGCGGGAGGAGGAATGGCAACCCAACCTCCGCTCCGCCAGTCAGGACCCACCCGGACCCTCCAGGGTCGGGACCAGGAAGCGCTACGTGAGTGAGTTCCTGGGGCGGGAGATAGAGAACATCTACGTGGTCCTCGAGGTGGAGCCAGGTCGACGCCTGGTCTCCGAGACCACCCGGGACTCGGCGGCGAGCGTGAGGACCGAGGTCACCTGGGAGTCTGAGGGAAAGGGCACGCGGGTCACGGCAACCGTGGAGGGGAGGCCTCGGGGTTTCATGAAGCTCATGCCGAGGTCCGTCGTCGAGGCGGCCTACCGCAAGGAGCTGTCTTCCAGCCTGCGTCGCCTCAAGGAGCTTCTGGAGGTTTAGCCGGGTCCTCACTATCCGCCACGCCCTCCGGAAGGCGCTGGGGCACACCGAGAAAGCTGACCAGGCGGTGGAAGACCTGCCGTAACCTGGAGTCCTCCCTGCGCCGCAGAAGGCGGTACACGAAGCGGGGGGGGAGGGCGGCAGCCGCGGCCAGGATGGGCAGGCCCCAGGCACCCAGGCCCAGACCGTCCAGGATCACGGCACCCGCCGCCAGGCCCAGGGTGCCGGCCACGGCTGTGGTCAGGAAGAGACCGTCCCGGAAATTCCCCAGGACACGCACCCGGACCCCCTCCGGGGTGGGAATCACCGAAACGTAGCGAGCCCCCAGAGCATCCCTCGCCCGCCACTCGAGGGAGCCGAACTCGCTTCCCGTGACGCCCTGACGGTGCTGCACGCTGCGGATCAGCGTCAGGATCTCCGGAAGCCGCTCCGGGTCGAGCTCACGAGCGGGCAGCGTGGTTTGGAGCTGCAGCGTGGTGGGAATGCCGGCGTAGAGATTGGCGGGGGCCGCCTCCGGCTCCAGGAGGGAGGTCGCCGCCATCTCGACGCGTGCCGGATCGATACCCACCTCCACGGCGATCTCCTTGATCTGCACGAGTGACAATCCCTCGTCGGCCCCCTCCGGGTGCTCGCCATAGGCTGTCGGCTCAAGAGCACGCTGGAGAATGATCCCGACCTCCCTGTCGCTGTACCTTCTCGTCATCCGTCGACCGTCCTGGTGGTAGCCATGCCGGCTCGCCTGCTCCTCGCTTTCGCGCCTTCGGCTTCGACTCTAAGATGCCTCTTCGAACCGCCTTCGGTCGCCCACAAGGTTGAGCGCCATGCCCCGGAACACCACTCCATCGAAGCTGCCTCTCCTCCTTTCCGCCCTGACCGTCGTGGCGTGTGGTCCCTCCGACGCCGGCTCTCCGGACTCCGAAGATGCCCTGCTCGAGCGGGCCCGCGGCATCCACGAGCGGGTCATCACCCTGGACACCCACGACGACATCAGCCCGGCCAACTTCACTCCCGAGCGGAACTACACCATGGACCTGCCCACGCAGGTCAACCTACGCCATCCACCGCTTCACCCGAGAGATCGCCCCCGACCGCATCGAGCTGGCTCTGACCTCCGATGACGTCCGTCGCATCGCGGCGTCGGGCAAGAAGGTGGCCATGATCGGCGTGGAGAACGGCTACCCCATCGGGACGGACCTGTCACGCATCGAGGAGTTCCAACGCCGGGGCGCCCTCTATCTCTCCCTGGCTCACAACGGACACTCCCAGCTCTCCGACTCCAATACCGGAGAGCGGGACGGGGTCTGGCAGCACGGTGGGCTGAGCGAGATCGGAAGGCAGGCCGTTGCCGAGCTCAACCGGTGGGGCATCATGATCGATGTATCCCATCCCTCCAAGGACGCCATCATGCAGATGCTGGAGCTGTCCCGAGCACCGGTCATCGCGTCCCACTCCTCGGCCCGGTCCATCAGCGACGTGAGCCGCAATCTGGACGACGAGCAGCTCCTGGCCATCAAGGGGAACGGCGGCGTGGTGCAGGCGGTGGCGCTGGCGAGCTACGTGAACCAGGAGAAGGCCACGGCCCACAGGGAGGCGCTGAGCGCCCTCCAGGCCAGCATCGCCGGGGAGATGGGCGTGGAGATGGTGGACCGGCGCACGCTCTTCGGCATGAGCGAGGAGGCGCGAGCGGCCTACCGCGAGGCATTCCAGCCCGTGCAGGACGCTGTCGCGGCCCGCATGGACGAGGTCACCGCCGTCGCACCACCCGTGGACGTGTCCGACTTCGTGGATCACGTCGACTACATGGTCGAGCTCATGGGCATCGACCACGTGGGCATCAGCTCCGACTTCGACGGTGGGGGTGGCGTCGAGGGATGGGACGACGCATCCGAAACCTTCAACGTCACCCTCGAGCTCGTCCGCCGCGGCTACTCGGAGGAGGAGATCGGGATGCTGTGGAGCGGGAACCTCCTCAGGGTACTCGACGAGGTGCAGGCCATCGCGGCCGAGATCCAGGCGGGGGGTTGACCTCCCCGGCCAGATAGCGCGTCCAGCTGGCCCCTACAGTCCCAGCCAGTAGTTCACCTTCACGATGAACCGATTGTCGGCGGGTGCGTCGAAGAGGGCGTCCCGGTCACGTCGGAAGTCGAAGTCTCCTACGGATGCACGGTCCAGCTGCCTCC
>JBDHGI010000132.1:0-21690 GCA_039589955.1 Gemmatimonadota bacterium
TCCTCGTCGCTGGTGGCGCCGTGTCCACCCGCGGAGGTCCAGTACACCTCGGCCGACGCGGGCGCCAGCGCGTGGATGGGGCGGATCGCGCTTTCCAGGAGGAAATCCTGGTCCCGTTCACTGTTCAGGAAGAGCACCGGCCCTTCGATGTGTCCGACGTAGTTGGCAGGGCACGCGGCCGGTGCGTGGCCGTTCTCGAGGAAGTCGAAATGGCCCCCGTGCAGAAGGGCCACGGCTCCGAACCTGTCCTCCGCGGCACTCGCGATCATCCCCACCACCGCGCCGCGGCTGAATCCGACGAGCCCGAT
Organism: Gemmatimonadota bacterium; assembly: GCA_039589955.1. Taxonomy (GTDB): domain Bacteria; phylum Gemmatimonadota; class Gemmatimonadetes; order Longimicrobiales; family Gaopeijiaceae; genus SZUA-318. Next base: position 309 of record JBDHGI010000132.1, read on the forward strand.
GCGTGCCGGATCCACGCCGCGCTCCCGCGCCAGGAAATCGAACGATCGGCTCACCTCCTTCACCGACTGCTGCACCCACTCCAGGTAGACCGGGTCGTCGTTGTAGAGGAGGTCGTGCCGCTCCTGCTCACTGCCGCCACCGAGAAAGCCGTCGTTCCGCTCCCCGAAGCGCCACATGTCGATCGCGAGCACCGAGATGCCGGCCCGCGCCAGGAAGCGCTGGAGGCGAACGAGGTATCCGGCGTCTTTGCCCTGGATCCCGCCGCCGTGGAGAAACACGACGGCCGGGGCATCCGCGACGCTGGCACCCTGAGCGCGGAAGAAGCGGGCGGTGATCATCAGGCCCGGAGTCCCCTGGAAACGAAGATGCTCTGAACGCACGCCCTCGCGTTCGACCTCGTCCATCACCTCCGTTCGAAAGGGGAGGTCGGCGTCGAAGACGAAGAAACCGGTGTACGCCTCGAAAGTGCTCCGGTCTACGGGACGCGTCAGCCATTCGTCCGTGGGGCGTTCCTGGGCCCTTCCGGGAACGGATGCCAGGAGCTGCGCGACCACGGCGGCCACGAGGATACGCGGGAAGGTCATGCTTGCTCCCCTCCAGGCTCCCTAGCGTCCGGGCACCGGCCTCACGAGCCGGAATCCCACCTCCTCGCTAGCGAACGACGGGTCGAAGGACTCGAGGTTGGGTGAGTCGAACATATAGCTAGGGGTGAGCCAGGAGCCACCAAGAACCGTCGCAGGGCCTTCCGGTACGTCGTGGCGAATCCACTCCTTTACGTTCCCCGCCTGGTCGTAGGCTCCGAAAGGCCCGGCGCCGAAGGGGTACCTCCCCACCGGGGTCGTGCCGACACCGGTGAAGTTGGAACGAGCGTCGATGTTCCGCAGGTCGTCCCCCCAGGGGAAGCGCATGTCCCCGTCCCCGAGCGCCGCTCGCCACCACTGCTCGAGCGTAGGGAGGTCCTTTCCGGACCACGAGGCAAAGGCGACCGCTTCGTACCAGCTCACTCCGTCCACGGGATGGCTGCCTCGCCCGTCCGGGAACGTTCCACCACTCCAGCGCCGGGGCCCAGGGAGCCCGGTGCGGTCGACGAGACGGGCCAGAGCGTCCTCACGCCCCACCCATGCTCCGTTCATGAGCATGGAATCAGGCCACAGATCGGCGTCGCGGTACCCGCCCTCCGAGACGAAGCGCATGAACTGCTCGTTGGTGACCTCGAAGCGATCCATGAGGAAGGGCTCCACGGCGCTCCCCTGGTAGGCCGCCTTCAGAGGGCCCGGGACCACACCCCCCTCCACGTAGACCATCTCCGAAGCCTGCCAAGCCGCAGGCACGAGGGTCCGGAGGACGGAGCGTGTCTCCCCGGCGTGCAGGTGGAGGGAGAAGGACGCGGTATCGTGCTCCGGCGCGACGACGGTCACCCGGTACTCGCCGGACAGCAGCGTCCGGGATTGTACCGGAGCGGCGCCGAGATCGAGGGAGGGCAGTGGTCCGTCCAGCGTCGCGGGGACACGCGCCACCTGCACCTCGGCGCCTGCCGGCTCCACGGTGAGGGTCAACGATGCCCCCACCTCCTCGGCGATGGAGGCCAGGGCGGTGGATCCCAGCGTTCGCCCGGAAGCCACGAGCGTGGAGTACGCTCCGTCCAGGTCGTCGGACTCCAGCGCCGACTCCAGCTCGGCCACCAGATCGGCCGTGGCCGCCGCCCGTCGCTGCTGAACGATGAACAGTCCGCCCACGGCAGCCACCACAGCCGTGATGCCCGCCCACTTGGCCCAGGCGGTCGCCCGCTTGTCGGGTTTCGAGGCAGCCGGCACCCGAGTGGAGGGAACGCCGTCGCTCGGGGTCGCGATGGACTCCAACTGCTGGAGGAGCTCGTCCGTCTCCTGCCAGCGGTTCTCCCGTTCCTTTTCAAGGCACCTCATCACCACCGCTTCCAAGGCCGGTGGCGTCTCCTCCCGGTGCCGCGAGACAGGGTCCGGCGTCGTGCTGATATGAGCTGCCAGGACCTGAGCTGCCGAGGCGCCCCGCAGTGGGGGCTTTCCGGTGAGGAGCTCATAGGTCAATACGCCGAGAGCGTAGATGTCCGTGCGGTGGTCGATATCGGGCTCCGCCGCCGCCTGCTCCGGGGACATGTAGGTCGGCGTGCCCACGGTCATTCCCGCGGTGGTGACGTGATGCTCACCCGTTGCCGTCGAGACAGCCTTTGCTACGCCGAAGTCCATGACCACCGCGTGCTTACCGGACATCATGACGTTGTCGGGCTTGATATCGCGGTGCACCAGACCGTGGCGATGGGCCTCCGCCAGCCCGTCTGCCACATCGCGCATGAGGCGGACCACATCCGCCACGGGAAGCCTGCCCTCCTTCGCAAGCCGCGCCCGGAGGGACTCACCGCTGACGTACGGCATGACGAAGTACAGGATGCCGCCGGCGTCCCCCGAGTCGATGAGGGTAAGGATGTGCGGGTGCTCGATTCGGGCCACGATCTCGATCTCCCGAAGAAAGCGCTCACCGCCCAGCATGTTTGCCACCTCGGGGCGGAACGCCTTCACAGCGACGTGCCGGTCATGCTTCAGGTCACGGGCCAGGAAGACCGTGGCCATTCCTCCGGCGCCGAGCTCACGCTCGATGCGGTAACGGCCCTCGAGGGCTTCGTTCAGGCGGGAGATGAGGTCCGGGCTCACGGTCGTCGGAGGGGTGGGAGTGTATCTGCGGAGAATACTACCTTGCGGGGGAGTGTGGCGCAGGTATCACCGCGCGAACCAGGGACGCGTCCCGGGAGTGACGGACTCCGGTCGGTCCGGACCGATGGCTGATGTGGGACTGGAGCGTGCGCGCCTTCCCGCCTCAGAACACCCCTGGCGGCTCGTAGGGCAACACCTGGGTGGCGGTGGTCCGATCGAAGTGGACGATGACGTCGTATAGAGCGGGAAGGCTACGAATGCCCCAGTAGCGACTGGGTGCCGCGGGGTCGAAGCAGCAGCCGATGCCCCGGGTGTTGCGTGGCCCGGCCAGCCAGGAGGTGCTGTCGGACGCTTCCACCCGGGGCCGCAGGTCGAGGAAGTACTGCGGAGCGCCCGCGCTCGCGAGGTGGTGCTCGTAGGAGAGGTTCAGCACGGGATCCAACGTGTGGACCGTGCGTCCCACGAAGCTGCTCCCGCTTTGGGTCACGGCCGTGAATTGGCCCTCCGCGTGGGTGAAGCCCACCACCACCATGTCCTCTCCGAAGGTCTGCCTGAGCCACCGGCCCATGGCGCCCTCCTGGGTCGAGACGTGGTAGTTGTGTGCCCAGAGGACCAGCTTGCTGTCGCTCCCGAGGAAGTCGGAGAGCCACACCGTGTTCTCGGCCATGGACTCGTCCCGGCTCTGGGTGCCCTCCACCGACTCGTGGTACTGGATGGCCACCTTGATGCTCTGGAGGGCCACGGCGAAGGCCCGCGGGTCGGAGGCGGCCTCGTACACGTCACGATGCTCCAGCAGGTGGATCTGTGCCTCGGCCAGGGATGCGCCACAGGCGGTGCGGTACGCCTGGGGTTGGTCTCCGTAGCGGCTGTTCGGGAACCGGCCATCGGGACCGTTGCCGTATGAGGCGAGACAGCGCACGTGGTCCGTCACCGCGGCGACGGATTCGGGATCCACCGCCTCGACATACTTCACCACGTTGTTCAACGCCATGCCCGGGTATTGCATGTCGAACCCGTAGAAGCCCACCTCGCCACCGGCCTCGTTGTGGGCACGCATCCAGTGGATCATGTCCAGCACCGACGTGGTGTTCCACGTCCAGAAGTACAGCCCCGAGAGCAGGGTCTGCGGGTCACCGGCTCCGGTCCGGACATAGGCGTCGAGACGGTTCGACTCAGGCCACGTAGCCTCGATGGCGAAGGCGCCGAAGCCCATCTCCTCCACCAGGAAGCGCAGGACCCGATCCTTCATCTGGAAGAAGTCGCGCGTGCCGTGGGTGTTCTCGCCCAGGGCGACGATGCGGGCGTCCCCGACGAGATCGCGCAGCGGCTCGAGGTCGTCCGACGACAACGCAGGGGACGCTCCAGCGAAGGGGATCCCCACCCGGTCCAGCCAGGCGGCGGCCGCTGCCGGCACCTCCGGGGGGTCCGCGGGGTCCTCGTTCCGGGGCTCCGTCACGGGCTCGCCGCACGCGGCGAGGAGGACGGCGAGGAGCGCCGCCAGCGGCGCCCACGAGAGCTCCGGAGACGAGTCGGCCAGGGGAGCAGCCCACTCGACGTTACCGTGGCGCACGCTACCTCGCGGCCCCCGTGGCGGACGGAAGCCGTCCTTGCCCGAGGGTGTGATGGGCTGGGGAGTACCCCCGGGGATCAGTGCAGCGACTGGTGCAGCGTCTCGGCGATGGACCGCGGAATGGACGGGATCGATGACAGATCCTCCACCGACGCGTTCTGCAGATCCCAGATCCGTGGGAATCGGTCGATCAGCGCCTCGAGGCGCTTGGGTCCGAGCCCCGACACACCGTCGAGCAGCCTGCGGACCCGCTCCTTCTCGAGGGCCAGCCCGATGCTCTCCGTGTCGTCCACGTTGAACCCGCGACGGCGCAGGCCGTCGAGAAGACGCTGCCAATCCTCGTGTCCCCACCCATGGGGGTGGGCCTGCACGAAGTCGGACAGCTCGATCCGCATCCCGTTCCCTTTGGCTCTCATTCTGACCTCCCCTGGTGCCCGGTCGATCCAACCTTTCGGTAATATCTACATTTTTTCCGGGGCGGGCAGGGGGGGGGCTACCGTACCCGTTCTACCAGAATACTAAATACAGCAGCGCCGTCGCCAGGACCACCAGGACTCCACCGGTCTTCGCCCCGCGGCTGGGCGTGAGATCGATGTCCGGCGCCTCCGGCATGGCGGGGCGGACGGTCATGGGACGCAAGAGCGTGACGCCCGCCATGAAGAGGGCGAGCAGCACGAAAGTGATCATCATATGGTGCAGGAACGCCACCTTGGGAAGCGTCCACAGGAGCAATCCGTAGACGGGAATCCCCAGGAGCATGGCTCCCGACGCGGCTACGGGCGGCGTCTTCTTCCAGACGAGGCCGAAGAAGAACGAGGCCACGATGCCCGGGGAGATGAAGCCCCAGAACATCTGGATGTACTCGAAGACGCTGCCGGCCCGGGCCACGAGAGGCGCCCACGCACACCCGACGACGACCAGCACGCCGGTGGCGATCCGCCCGATGGTCACGAGTTGAGCCGGGGTGACCTCCCCCTTTCGTAGATGCCTCTGATAGAGGTCGATGGTGAAGATGGTCGCGGCGGAGTTGAGCAGGGAGTCCAGCGTGCTCATGACCGCGCCGAACAGGGCCGCGAACATGATCCCCGTCAGCCCCGCCGGCAGGATCTCACGGATCATCACCGGATAGGCCTGATCCGCGTTGGCGATGGCGTCGCCGTAGATCTCCGCCGCCATGATGCCCGGGAACACGATGATGAACGGGATGAGCAGCTTGAGGGCGGCCGCCAGGACGATGCCGCGCTGTCCGTCCCGGAGGCTTCGCGCGCCCAGGGTCCGCTGGGTGATGAACTGGTTCAGCCCCCAGTAGAAGAGATTGGGAATCCACAGGCCGCCGATGAACACCGCCACCCAGGGCATCTCGGGATGATTCCACGGAAGAACCGTGTGCAGCTTGTCGCCGGCGACATCCACGAAGGCGCCTACGCCGCCGATTGCCCGGAACCCCAGGAACGTCACCAGGAGGCCGCCCAGGATCAGGGCGATCCCCTGGATGAGGTCGCTCCACACCACAGCCTTCAGGCCGCCGTACACCGTGTACATTCCTGCCAGCAGGCCGATGAGCCAGATACCCAGCACGGTGTCGATCCCGAAGACCGCCTCCAGGGCGAGGGCCCCCGAGTAGAGCACCGTGGCCAGCGCGACCAGCACGTAGGCCAGCATCATGAACGTCGCCATGATGGTGCGGGTGACGACGTTGAAGCGGTATTCCAGAAACTCCGGCATGGTGTAGATGCCGGAGCGGAGGAAGTGGGGGAGGAAGAAGAAGGCGACGATGACGAGAGTCACCGCCGCCATCCATTCGTAGCTTGCGATGGCCAGCCCGATCTCGTAGCCCCGGCCGGCCATGCCCACGAAGTGCTCGGTGGAGATGTTCGACGCGATCAGCGAGAAGCCGATGAGCCACCAGGTGAGCTTGCGTCCCGCAAGGAAGTAGTCCTCACCCGTGTCCTCTTTGCGCGAGGCGTAGAGGGACACGCCGATGACGAAGGCGATGAAGAGGCAGAACGCCGCGACGTCGAGGAGGCTGAGGTTCATCGGGTCACCTTACCCAGGCGAAGCGCGTTCAACGTTACGGCCAACGAGACCCCCATGTCGCCCACGACGACGGCGGTGATGAGGGACACCACGCCCAGGGGAACCCCCACGACGAGGACGGCCTTGACCAGGATGGCGGCGGCCACGTTCTGACGGATCACCGTCCGCGCCCGCTCGGAGAGCTCGAAGAGGTACGGCAGACCCGAGAGGTCATCTCCCATGAGCGCGATGTCGGCGACCTCGAGCGCGGCATCGCTGCCGGCCGCACCCATGGCGATGCCCACCCTTGCGGCCGCCAGCGCCGGGGCGTCGTTCACGCCGTCTCCCACCATGGCAACGGGTCCGTGGCGGCGTTCCAGGTCTCGCACGGCGTCCACCTTGTCCTCCGGGAGGAGGCTGGATCGTATCTCGTCCACCCCGATGGCCAGCCCCACGGAGCGGGCGGTCTCCGGGCGGTCGCCCGTGAGCATGACCACTCGCTCCACGCCGCTCCGTCGGAGTCGTGCCAGGGCCTCTGCCGCAAGGGCTCGAGGACGATCGGTGAGAGAGATCCAGGCGAGGAGGCGACGGCCCCGGAAGACGCCCACGATCGTCCCACCGTCCGCCAGGACGTCCGCGGGAGGAGACGCGCAAGCCTCGGGCACCAGCTCGGGCAGGCCGACGGCGTGCTCCTCACCGTCGAGGCTGGCCCGAGCGCCCTTGCCGGGAACGGACGCGAAGCCCGTCAGGGTGAAGTCCCTGCGGATCCCCCGGGCGTCGGCTGCCTCCCGGATCGCCCTCGCCAGCGGATGCTCCGAGCGGGCCTCGACGGCCGCGGCGCGGGCCAACGCCTCTTCCTCGCTCACCCCGTCCACGACGCGGACGGAGTCCACGACGGGATGCCCGAAGGTGAGCGTTCCGGTCTTGTCCAGGGCCACGACACGGACGTCGCCCAGCGCTTCGAGGTGGATGCCGCCTTTGACGAGGACGCCCCTCCGGGCTGCGGCGGTGACGCCGCTCACCACCGCGACGGGGGTGGAGATCACCAGCGCGCAGGGGCAGGCGATCACGAGGAGGGTGAGGCCGCGCAGGATCCAGGTCGTGAGGGGTTCCCCGAAGAAGAGGGGGGGCACGATCACGATCAGGATCGCCGATACGGTCACCGCCGGTGTGTACCACCGTGCGAAGCGCTCCACGAAACGCTCGCTCCGGGTCCTGCCGGCCTCCGCTTCCTCCACCAGCTGGACGATGCGGGCCAGCGTGCTCTCGTCGGAGGGGCGTCCCACGCGGACCTGGATGGCCCCCTCACGGTTGATGGACCCCGCGAACACCGGATCTCCCACGGTCTTGTCCACGGGCATCGACTCCCCGGTGATGGGACTCTGGTCCAGGGCGGTGGCGCCGTCCACGACCTCGCCGTCGGCGGGCACGCGCTCGCCGGGTCGGATGACGACGATGTCGCCGGCCATGAGATCCCCTGCGGCGACACGCCGCTCCGTGCCCTCCCGGATGACGACGGCGGTCTCCGGCGCGAGCTCCATGAGGGCCTCCACGGACGCCCGGGCTCGGTCCACGGAGTAGCTCTCCAGGAGCTCCGCCATGGCGAACAGGAACGCGATGGCCGCGGCCTCGGTGTACTCGCCGATGAGCACGGCGCCCAGGATCGCCACGGTCATGAGGAAGTTCATGTCCAGGGCCAGGACCCGCGCCGCCCGGACGCCCTTGGGGAAGAAGTTCCATCCTCCCACGAGCGCAGACGCGACGAAGAGCAGGTCGGGCACCAGGAGGTCGTGGAGAGGGAGCGACGCCACGCGAGTGTCCACGCCGGCGAAGCTCAGCAACAGACCGATGGCGAAGAGACCCGCCGAGGCGTAGGCGATCCGGGCGTGCCCTCCACGCCACGTCGCGGGAGGCTCCTCCGGGCCGTCGCCGTCCAGGGTCCGGGCCACGTACCCGAGGCGGCGCACCTCCTCCTCGATCCGGCGGAGCGGCACGAGATCCGGATTCAGCTCGACGGTGAGGGTGCGGGCGATGGGGCTTCCGTGTACCGCCTCGACGCCGTCGATCTTGTCCAGATGCCGCTGGATCTTGGCCACGCAGCCCGGGCAGTCCATGTCCGGAATCCGCAGGCGGACGGGTATGGCGGAGGTAGCTTGGATCTCGGACATGGGCGGCGGAGAAGGTCAGCCCCAAGGCACGATGGGCGCCAAGATACGCGTGGCGCGCCGGATCGCGCCACGCTCGCCGGAAAGGAGTGCGGTGTCAGCGTCCAGCTCGCTCCCGGGTCGAGTCCCGTCGAGATCACGGCGTGCCAGGGTCATCCTCGATCCGGATGCTCACGGTGGCGCCGTCGAGCCCCTCAGCACGGGCCCGCACCTGGACCCGCCCCGCCTCGTGGCCCGCGCCCAGGATGAGCATGGCCTTGCCGTGGAAGAGGTCCACGTACCCGGCTTGGAAGGGCTCGAAGGACTGAGGATTCCCGTTGCCGACGCCCGCGACGCGCCCCGGCCCGTCGATCTCCAGGACGATCCGGTCGTCGGCCATGGGCGCCGGATTGCCCTCCGCGTCGTAGGCCTCGATGAGGATGTACGAGAGGTCCATGCCGTCGGCGGTGAGGGTGATGCGGTCGGGGGTGAGGCGGAGCCGCCGAGGCTCACCTGCCGTCCTCATGGTGGCCTCGCCGAGCACGGCGCCTTCACGGTAGGCCACCACCCGGAGCTCACCGGGCTCGTAGACCACGTCATGCCACATGAGTCGGGACCGCTCCGTGGAGGTCTCGGACACAGGGTCCTTGCAGTCCATGCCCTGGGACACGCCGTTCAGGAAGAGCTCGCCGCAGTCGCCGTTGGTGTACACGAACACCGGGACCGGCAGGCCCATGCGGTCCGGCCAGTTCCAGTGGGGCAGGATGTGGACGGTGGTCTCGTCGGGCTTCCACTGGCTTCGGTAGAGCCAGTACCGGTCCTTTGGAATGCCCACCAGGTCAACCGCGCCGAAGTAGGAGCTTCGCGAGGCTTCTTCGGGCCCCCGCCCGAACTCGGCCATGGCCTGGTTGACGTACGGGGTGGGCTCGCCCAGGTAGTCGAAGCCCGTCCAGACGAACTCGCCGGCGATGTACGGCTCGTCCTGCTGCCACATGAAGTCGTCGTCCAACACCTCCGCCCACCACGGTGCGTGCAGGTCGTAGGAGCTCACCTGGAGCGATGGGGTGAAGGCGGTGGGGTCCTCGGGAAGGGGGAGCTCGTAGAAGCCTCGGGTGCTCAGGGTGGAGGCGGACTCGGAGATGACCACCGACTTGTTGGGCTCCATGCGGCGGGCCAGGGTCCAGCGCCGACCGTAGTTCCAGGAGAGCACGTCGTAGTAGTCGAAGGCTCGCCGCACGGGCGCGTTCTCGTTGTCGTTGACCAGGGTCACCGGGCGCGTGGGGTCGTACCTGCGCACGTAGCTCACCATGGTGTGGAGCTGCTGGAAGGCGCCGTCCACGTTCCACTGCACGTCGCCGATCTCGTTGCCCACGCTCCAGAGGAAGAGGGAGGGGTGGTTCCGGTCGCGGAGCACGAAGTTGCGCACGTTGCGGTGGGCGAACTCCTCGAAATCGGTGTCGGGCCCGATGTCCGCCTTGCCGTCGTATTTGTCGAAGATCTCGTTGAAGACCAGCAGCCCCATGCGGTCCGCCATGTCCAGGACCTCGGGCGCCTCCATGTTGTGGCTGGTCCGGATGGCGTTGACCCCCATGGACTTCATGATCTCCAGCTTGCGCTCCATGGCCCGGGGGTAGAAGGCGGCCCCCAGGGGGCCGTGATCGTGGTGCAGGTTCACGCCCCGGAGCTGCACCCGCCGGTCGTTGAGCCAGAAGCCGTGATCGGGGTCGAAGCGGACGGTGCGCACCCCGAACGGCGTCTCTTGGACGTCGCGCACCTCAGGCCCGACGGACACCACCGTGCGGACGGTATAGAGCGCCGGATCGTCGATGTCCCACCGACGGGGATTGTGGAGGGGGATGGTCACCTCGACGTCGCGGGAGCCGCCGGCGTTCACGGAGTGGCTCGCGTCGGCCCGGGCGATCTCCCGGCCGTCGGGGTTGAGCACTACCTGCTCGACCCGTACCTCCTCGTCGGAGGCGGAGGCGTTGCGCACGGTGGTGCGGATCCGCACCGCGGCGTAGTGGGGCTGCACGATGGGCGTGGTCACGTATGTGCCCCACACGTCCACGTGCACCGGATCCACCGCCACCATCCGCACCTTCCGGTAGATCCCCGCACCGGGATACCACCGACTGTCGTGCTCCCGGGTGTCGGCGTGGACCGCCAGCACGTTCCGGCCGCCGGGATCCAGGTGTCCGGTGATGTCCAGGTAGAACGACATGTACCCGTAGTCCCACGAGCCGGCCAGCGCCCCGTTCACCCACACTCGGGGAAACGCCATGACGCCGTCGAAGATCAGGTAGACGCGCCTTCCGGCCCAGGACGCCGGGACGGCCAGATCCGTGCGGTACCAGCCTTCACCCCGCCAGGGCAGCTTGCCCGTGCTCCCGTCGCCGTCACGGATGAACGGTCCGGCGATGGCCCAGTCGTGGGGGACCGAGACCTCTTCCCAGGCCGAGTCGTCGAGCTCCGACCGATGCGCTTCGGGTTGGCTGCCCGGGGCGAAGCGCCAGCCGGTCTGTAGCGTGGTGATCTCGCGGGGTCCCTGGTCCTGCGCGCGCAGCGGTGCCGGCAGGGAGGAGAGCAGGGATAAGAACGCCACGATGGGAAGGGCGCGCGTGCTCACGTGTGGCTCCAGTCTGGGCTTGCACCCGCCCCGGCGCTGGACCGGGCCCGGGCTCATCTGCGCTTGAACCGGTCGAACACCTTCATCACCGGCCGGGCGTTGCACGCCTCGTCGAAGAAGTCACGGCCGCAGCGCGTGGCCGGCTCCCACCAGAACACACCTTTCACCCTGCGGTCCGAGATGCCCAGCAGCGTCTCGTTCACGGCCTCCAGGAAGGCCTTCCGCGGTCCGCCCGGGACGTCCACGGGGAAGGGGGGAAGCTCCGTTTCGTCGTACTCGTAAGGCCGGTAGCCCACCTCCACCACGATGACGTCCTTGTCGTGATAGCTGTCCAGGAGGGAGAGGATGTTGTCCCGGAGCTCCAGCAAGGTGCCGTGCCACCACGGGTAATACGATAGCCCGATGATGTCGTAGGGGATGTCGTATTGGTGGAAGGTGTCGTAGAACGCCTTGGCCCCCTTCGTGTCCGCCCCGTTGTCGTAGTGAAGCATGATGAGGGGGCGGGGCGCCTGGCCGCGGCCAGCGTCGATGCCGTCGAGCCCCGCCTTGAAGAGGCGGGCGAAGTTGTCCCAGTTGTCCGGCAGCCTGCCCAGCGGCCAGATCATGCCGTTGCGCACCTCGTTGCCGATCTGGACCATCTCGGGCATGACGCCGGCCTCGCGGAAGGCCTCGATGGTGGCCTTCGTGTAGGCGTAGACCGAGTCCACCAGCACGTCGATGTCCGTGGTGTCCCACGCCGCCGGCGCCCACTGCTTGCCCGGGTCGGCCCAGCTGTCGGCGTAATGGTAGTCGAGCAAGAAGCTGAAGCCCCGGGCCTTGGCCTGCTGCGCGAGCTCGATGGTGTAGGCCAGGTCGTTGGGGAGGTTGTCCTGGTGTATGCTCGGCGTGTGGAAGAGGCGCAGTCGGATCCAGTCGTAGCCGTGGTCCCTGAAGATGTCGAGGCCGGGCCGCACCACGCCGCCGTCCTTGAGCTGGACGCCCCGGTCCTCCGAGGACTTGAGGAAGGACAGGTCGGCGCCCACGGCGTAGACGATGTTGGAGCTGGAGACGCCGGTGAGGGAGTCGGGCGTCTGGGCTGCGGCTCCTCCGGCGGCGACGAGGAGAGCGAGGGGCGCCAGGGTGGCACGGAGCGTCGCGGTCTTCATTCGGGACTCCCGAGTGGGGGGTCGATGGCGTCGGCTGGCCGAGGCGGGGCAACTCGTCCTCCACGCCTCCCTCGAGATCCACCTTGTCGCGACTGCCCACGGGTCGCCAAGGGCCACCGGGCAGGTCGAAGGTGAACCTGCCCTCGGCGTCGCCGCTGTTGGCCAGAACCAGCAGTCGCCCTCCCACGACGTAGCCCAGCAGATTGGTGTCGGCGGGCGCGATCCACCGGTAGTGCCCCTCGGGCACCTCGGCCACGCGGAAGACCTCGCCGTGCTCGGACAGACGCAGCGCGATGAGTCCACGCCAATAGTCCCTCATGGATGCCTGGGGAGAGCCGGGTGCGAGGGAGTCCCAGAGGAAGCGATTCGGAGCGCGCAGATTGTAGGTGTCGTCCCGTCCTTTGAAGTGGATGGGTCCACCCGGTGTCTCGCGGACGAGCTCCTCGTCGGGCGCCAGGCCCTTGGACCGGAGCATCTCGGTGCCGCCGTGCAGCACCACTGGCCCGGCCGACGTGAGCAGCAGGCCGGCGGCGATGCGCACGGCTGCGAGATTGACACCCTCGAGACCGTTGTGGTCGGTCAGGGCGTAGCGGTCCGCCAGAGCCCAGTTGTCGTGGATGTCCAGATAGGAGATCCCGTCCGTGGCCCGGGGCTCTTCGACGTAGCGGTTGGGGAGCGCCACCATGACCGCGTCCCGGGCGTCCCCGTCGCCCCCGGCCCATCCTGGATCGTCCACGTCGAAGGGGGAGCCCTTGAAGGCGTTTCGGGCGTCGTCCTGGAAGAAGGTGATGGGGGCGTCGGCCTTGTACCACGCCCAGTCCGCGTTCTCCCGCACGTCGGGGTCGCTGGGCGCGATCCAGGCCTCGCCGTAGATGATCAGGTCGTCGGGGAGATCCGCCTTCACCCAGCTCAGCGTCTGCTGGTCGATCTGCCCCGCCAGGTCGATGCGGAATCCATCCACGCCCAGCTCATCCACCCAGTGCCGCATCTGGTCCAGGATCCAGCGTTGGACCATGGGTCGGTCCTCGGACTTCGTCTCGTTTCCGAAGGGACCGATGTGCCGCAGATCGTCGTCGGTGCGGTAGTAGTACGGCAGGTCCAGCACGTTGAAGTTCAACAGGAGATGCCGGCCGTCCATGTTCTCGCCGGTGTGATTCGGCACGATGTCGACGATGACCGACATGCCTCGCTCGTGGAACGCCTCCACGAGGGCCTTGAACTGCTCCCGCTCGGCGCCCGGCTCCGTGCCCCGGGCGCGGTATCGGCTCTCCACGGCGAAGGCGTGGGTGGTGCGGTATCCCCACTGGTAGTTCTCCCGGTCTATGCCCATGGACCGGGCGAAGGGATCATCTGCAAAGGCGGCCTGCCACTCGGCGTCGGGGTAGTGCAGGTATTCCTGCACGGGCATCAGGTGGACCACGTTCACGCCCAGGTCCACGAGGTAGTCCAGGCCGACGGCCTGACCGTGCCGGTTCACCAGAGCCGGTCGGGCCATGGCGCGGAAGGTGCCCGTTTCGGCGTCGTCCACGGGAAGCAGGTCGGTGAAGTCCTGCACGTGCACCTCGTAGGCCACCACGTCCTCCATGGCCGGGCGACCTCCCACCACGGAGATCGGCGGTGCTCCGCCATGCCAGACCCGGGACTTCCCCAGTGCGTCGTCGTTCACCAGCGCATACGGGTCGGAGATGTGGACGGGATGGGTCCCGTGGAACCAGTTCCCGGGATCTTCCGGTCCGTGCACCGTGAAGTCGTACCAGGCTCCGAGCAGATCCCGGGGCACCGTCGCTTCCCAGACTCCGTCGGGATCGCGGGCCATCACGACGCGGTCCGTGGCCGCGTCCGGGGAATCGTCGGCTTCTCGGTACAGGTAGAGCCGCACCGCCTCGGCCCGCGGCGAGAAGACGCGGAAGGTGGTCGCGGTCCGGTCGGCGGCCACCGAAGCGCCCAGCGCCTTCGACGAGTACAGGTTGCGGAAGACGGGGTCGCGCCGCACCACGGCCCGCAAGTCCAGCTCCGGGACCTCCAGGTAGTGGACACGCCAGACGTCCAGAGGCGACTCGGGAACGAGGAGGGATTCGGTGGCCGTGTTGGGCAGCACATCGGCGATGGGGAGCCGGCGACCTTGCCCGTCGGTGAGCCTGTACGATCCGGCGCGGGTGGGGCGCTCCACGCCAACCAGCGTGAAGCGGATGGCACGGGGACCGTGGACCTCGGCCCTGAGAACGGGGCCGCGATCGATCTCTTGGGCCGGAAGCGTATCGGCAGGTATGGGTGACATGCTCGACAGCAGAGCGACGACGGAGGCCTGTCGGGACAGGCGCAGGTTGGGCACGGGCATCACCTCTCTTTCGCTGGGGGTGGCCACCACGCCATCCGCGGTGGGTACGTGGTGGGGAGCCCCTCGCCAACTTGTCAGCGTGTTGCCGGGCCCGGCAACGGGGCGGTGACGGCACCCCGAGGTGGACTACTGCGGAGGGAAGGCCCATTACTGTTCAGGAGGTCGAGGCCCGTGTCAGCGACACCCCCAGGGCGGCCGCGCCGGAGTGAGGCGCGGCAGCCCACCTGAACCGCTGCTCCGACTCGAGGAACGAAGCCATGAAACGCACCCTCGTCGTCACTCTGGCCGTAGCCGCCTGCGCCGGCCCGGACGCCACGATCCCGGGGGAGCCGGACCTGGGCGTGCCCGAGTGGTCCCAGGAGGCCATCTGGTATCAGATCTTCGTGGAGCGCTTCCGAAACGGCGACCCCGACAACGATCCCACGCTCCGCGACATGGTCGGCTCCTGGCCCCACGTGCAGCCTGACGGATGGGAACCGACGCCCTGGGGCCACGACTGGTACGGCCAGGAGCCCTGGGCCCGGGCCACGGGAGAGGACTTCTACTTCACGGTGCAGCTCCGACGCTACGGCGGGGACCTCCAGGGAGTCATGGACCAGCTCGACTACCTGCAGGACCTGGGGGTGACGGCCCTCTACCTGAACCCCGTCAACGACGCGCCGTCACTGCACAAGTTCGACGCGCGCAACTACCGGCACATCGACCGCAACTTCGGGCCCGATCCCCGGGGTGACGCCGCCCTTGCGGCGGCGGAGGACCCCGCAGACCCCGCCACCTGGGTCTTCACGGCCGCGGACGACCTCTTCCTGGAGCTCGTGGAAGAGGTACATCGGCGGGGCATGCGCATCATCCTCGACTACTCCTGGAACCACACCGGTATCACGTTCTGGGCCTGGCGGGACATCCTGGAGAGACAGGCGGACTCCCCGTACGCCGACTGGTACGAGATCACGAGCTTCGACGACCCCGCCACCCCCGACACCAGCGAGTTCGCCTACCGTGGCTGGGCCGGTGTGCCCAACCTGCCCGAGCTCCGGAAGGTCGGGCGACCCGAGGGACAGACCCACGGGGCCATCGAGGGCACGTTGCTGCCCGAGGTACGGGACCACGTCTTCAACGTCACCCGCCGATGGCTGGACCCGAACGGAGACGGCGACCCCGGCGACGGAATCGACGGTTTCCGGCTGGACGTGGCCGAGATGGTGCCCCTCGGCTTCTGGCGCGAGTTCCGGCGCTTCGTGCGCACCATCAACGCCGACGCCTATTTGGTGGGCGAGGTCTGGTGGGAGCAATGGCCCGAGCGCATGTACGATCCCGCGCCCTGGCTCCAGGGAGACGTCTTCGACGCGGTCATGAACTACCGCTGGTACATGCCTACCCGGAGTTGGTTCGCGGACGCGCCGCCCCACTACTCGGCCTCGGAGTATGTGGAGGCGCTGGCGGCTTCGGAGGCGGGCATCCCCGGGGCGCACGTGAAGGCGCAGATGAACCTCACGGCGAGCCACGACACGCCGCGCTTCGCCACCTCCATATACAACCCGGGCAGGTACAAGCACGGCGTCACACCCAGGGACAACCCGGCCTACCGCACCGACCGTCCCGGCGAAGCCACGCGGCGCGTTCAGGAGATGATCCTGGTGCAGCAGTTCACCTGGGTTGGTGCGCCCCACATCTGGAACGGCGACGAGGTGGGGATGTGGGGCGCCGACGACCCGGATCCGCGTAAGCCCCTCGTCTGGGCCGATCTGGGCTACGAGGACGAGGTGGCCGGTCCCTTCGGTCGGGAGGGCCGACGGGATCCGGTGGCGCCGGACCTGGAGCTGCTGAGGGTCCACAAGGACGTCATCACCCTCCGGAAGACCAACCTACGCCTCTTCGTGGACGGCTCGCTCGACTACCTCGTGGTGGACGACGCCCAGGGTGTGCTGGTCTACGAGCGGGCCCTGGAAGAAGAACGGGCGGTGGTGGCCTTCAACAAGATGGACGAGGCCGCGAGCGTGACCTTCGAGCTGGTGCAAGGAAGCTACCGGATGGCGTACGGTGGTGGCGCCGACCTGGAGGTCGCGCGGGGCTCGGTCACCCTGGAGCTCGCACCGAGGAGCGCTCTCGTATGGATCCGCGAATGAGGAGAAGCGGGCCCACGGGCATCGCGACCCCGACGGTGTGCCCCCGGAGGCCGCGTAGGGTCACGCGCGGCGCGAGGCGGGGCCTCCGCCACGGCCGGCTTGGCGTGGCGATGGCCCTGACGGCTGCGCCGGCCCTGGCGGCGTGCGGCGCCGGCGAGGACGAGGTGCCCTCGGAGGGTGGGGTCCACCAGGTCCAGGTGACGGTGATCGTGCCCGAGGGCTCGCCCACCGTCTACCTGACGGGGAGTCTGCCCGAGCTCGGTCCGTGGGATCCGGCGGCCCTGGCCATGGCCGGTGAGGGCCGGTCGCGCACCGCCGCGGTCTCGATCGCCCCGGGGTCCGCCTTCGAGTACAAGGTCACCCTGGGGAGCTGGGACCGGGAGGCGCTGGGTCCCGACGGGTCGGTGCCGCCCAACTTTCAGCTCGTGGTGGACGGGGACCGGGAGGTCCGACACGAGATCGCGCAGTTCAAGAAGGATCCCCGGGAGTACATGGCAGACTGGCGGGGATCGGGGGTGGAGGGAACCCTGGTGTACTGGCCCGACGTGCCGTCGGCGCTTCTTTCCGAGGAGCGGCACGTGGAGATCTGGTTGCCGCCGGGGTACGCTCAGGAGCCGGAGGCCCGCTACCGCGTCCTCTACATGCACGACGGCCAGAACCTCTTCGATCCGCGCATCGCCAACACCGGAATCGATTGGGGCATCGACGAGGCCATGATGGAGGGCGTCGAGGCGGGCCTCTTCGAGCCCGCCGTCGTCGTGGGCGTGTGGAGCTCGTCGCGCCGCGCAGAGGAGTATTCCCCCTGGCACGGTGCCCCACGGTACGCCCGCTTCCTCATCGAGGAGCTGATGCCCCGGGTGAACGCTGAGTTCCGTACGCTCACGGGGCCGGAGAGTACATTCGTGATGGGCTCGTCCATGGGCGGCCTCCTCTCGTATTACCTCGTGAAGGAGCATCCCGAGCACTTCAGCGCCTGCGGGTGCGTGTCGAGCCACTTCCCCTTGTCGGAGCGGGCGGCCAACGCCTTCCTGGGCGGGGAGGGTGGGAGCGAGATCCCCTACGTCATCCGGGACATCCAGGGAGGGCGCACCGTACCCGCCGGATCGCGCTTCTTCTTCGACTACGGAACGGTGGGTCTCGACGCCGAGTACGGCCCCACCCACGAGGCCGTGGGCGCCTGGCTGAGGGACCAGGGCCGCATCGAGGGCCGGGACTTCCTGATCCGCGCCTACCAGGGAGCCGACCACAACGAGGCGTCGTGGCGTGCCCGGGTGGCGGACCAGCTGGAGTGGATGTTGGGGAACCTCTAGCGGGCCTCCTCCATCAGCACCAGGTCGTAGGGCGTATCTAAGGTCACCGCTCCGTCCGCCGCCGTGGCGCTCTGACCCGAGTAGGCGTCCACGAGCGCCGTGCCGTCGGGGAAGACACCGAAGAGGCCGATGGTCTTCGGCCCCGCTTCCAGCCCCTGCGCGACGAGCACCCGGTCCGTCCGTCCGTCGGCCTCCAGCGTGCGGCTGAAGACGTACGGCTCCGACTGGTGGCGGGTGTGCTCGCCCGCGCCCACTGAGGGGTGGGCTTGGCGGAACCGTCCGAGCTTTCGCCAGTGCTCCAGGATCTCCTGCATGGGTAGGCCGCTCGCGGTGCGGTTCTCCGCCAGGGCCTGCCAGTCCATGGGTGAGCGCAGGTTTGCGTCTCCCCGTGCTCCCTCGAACCGCAAGGGGCGCGCCACCTCGTCGCCGTAGTAGATCTGGGCGGCTCCCGGGGCCAGGAGCAGCTTCGTGCCCGTGCCCAGAGGATCGGCGCGGTCCACGTCGTAAGGGCTGGGGTCGTCGTGGGAGTCGGCGTAGTTCACCACCGAATACCCTGCCAGGGCGCCTTCTCTCAGTATGGCCGAATACAGTGAGAACATCTCCTCCATCGACCCCGTCGCGTCGCTCTTGAAGCCGAAGTTGATGAGGGCGTCGTAGCCGTGAGCGAAGTAGTCCACGGTCCGGTCACCGAAGTCGAAGTCGCGGCCGTTCTTGATGTCGAAGTGGTACACCTCGCCCATGAACCAGAAGGGCAGGTCGTCCAGCACCTTCCCGGGATTGGCCGCCTTCCAGTCAGCGAAGGCCCGGTCGGCTTCGCCCCGTAGCTCGACCGCGACCGCTTCATCGAAATTCCGGGCCGTGTCGACACGGTAGCCGTCGAATCCGAGCTCCCGGACCCAATCGGCAAGCCACTTCATGACGTAGAAGCGTGGCGCTCGCGGATAGCCTGTCTCCTCGAAGAAGGCGTCGAGCTCCGCCAGCTCCTGCTCCAGCCGGCCCTCCTCCTCCCACTTCGCCAGCAGATGGGGCGGGAGCTCCACCGACTGGTCGCTGCGTGTGAGGATGTCGGGGAGGTTGTCCACCAGCGTGCAGTCCACGGTGGCCGCGTAGGAGTCGTAGGCGCACCTCGGGTCGGTGCGCACCCACGTGTCGGGCCACGGGGGGTCCAGGTCGGTGACGGGCCCCGTGTGGTTGATGACGGCGTCCATGATCACGCGGATACCGCGGGCATGGGCGGCATCCACCAGGGCACGGAGATCGTCCATGGTGCCCAGCGCCGGGTCCACCGCCGTCCAATCCCGGGTCCAGTAGCCGTGAAAGGAATAGGTCTTGCCCGTGCCCTCGTCGACGTCGCCCAGAATCTGCTCGACGAAGGGCGTCATCCAGATGGCGCTCACGCCCAGGGAGTCGAAATAGCCCTCCTCCATCTTCTGGAGGACTCCGGCCAGGTCACCACCGTGGTAGCTGCGCAGCACCGCCCCGTCCTGGGACCGGCCCTGGGCGAGGTCATTGGATGGGTCTCCGTTGTGGAATCGGTCGGTGAGCATGAAGTAGATGGTCGCGCCGTTCCAGAACGTGGACGAAGGCGTGGGCGCGTCGGCTTGTGCCGCCGGACGCGCGGCGTCGGCTCCTCCGGCCTGCGGCTCGGAGCCACACACGGCGAGGAGGACCGAGGCGACGAGTGCCGAGGCGGCGGCGAGGCGCGGAGGGGTAGTCATAATACGTGGCTCGTGATGGTCTCACACCGTGATCGCCGCGGCGGGGTCGTCCTGGTCGTCCACGCGCAGCGTCAGCAGGGCCGCCAGCACCAGGGAGACTCCGCCGACGAGCAGGGCGAAGATCGCCGCCCCTCCGAAGAACCGCCCGACGATGAAGCCCAGGATGGCCGCGGCCACGATCTGAGGGATGACGATGAAGAAGTTGAAGACGCCCATGTAGTACCCCATCTTCGACGGTGGCAAGGCTCCCGTGAGGATGGCGTAGGGCATGGAAAGGATGCTGGCCCAGGCGATGCCCACGCCCACCATGGACCCGAGCAGAAGCACGGGCTCGGTGATGACGAAGACGGAGAGTAGGCCGAGGGAACCCAGAGCCAGACAGATGGCGTGGGCCAGCTTGCGGCTGGTGATCTTCGCCAGGACCGGAATCGCGAAGGCGACCAGGGCGGCGACACCGTTGTAGGCGCCGAAGCAGACTCCGACCCAGTTGGCTCCCTCGTTGTACAGCGCCGAGGTGGTGTCCGTCGTGCCGTAGATGTGGCTGGTCACCGCCGCGGTGGTGTAGATCCACATGGCGAAGAGGGCGAACCAGGAGAAGAACTGGACCCAGGCCAGCTGCTTCATGGTGTGAGGCATGTCCTGGAAGTCGTTCAGGATCGTGACGAAGCCGTTGTCATGCCGCCCTGTGCGCTGCATCCAACCGGAGAGGATCAGCAGAAGGCCGACGAAGCACAGCCCTCCGGACAGGACCAGCACCTGGAATACCTCCTGCCAGGTCAGCCACAGCGATGTCACCACTCCAACGACGAGGAGCATCCCGCCCAGACGCATCTGCCGCTCACCGCGGTGGGCGTGCTCCTCCTCGGTCCGGGCTTCCTTGGCGAATCCCTCACTCTCCGCATAGCCCTCGAAGGAGGCCAGCTCCTCGGGCGAGTATTCCCTCGATCGGATCACGGTCCACAGCACCGCCAGGAAGAACACACCGGCGCCCAGGTAGAACGAGAGCCGCACGGAGTCCGGAATGATCCCCCGGGGCGCCTCGTTGCTCACACCGAAACGCTCGGTCAACAACCAGGGCAGGACGGACGCCACCACCGCGCCGGTGCCGATGAAGAAGCTCTGCATGGCGAACCCGGTGGTTCGCTGCTCGGAGGGAAGGTTGTCCCCCACGAACGCGCGAAACGGCTCCATCGAGATGTTGATGGAAGCGTCCATGATCCAGAGCATGCCCGCAGCCACCCAGAGAGTGGGTGAGTTGGGCATGGCGATCAGAGCGAGTGACGCCAGGATGGCTCCGCCGAGGAAGTAGGGGCGCCGCCGCCCGAGGCGATTCCACGTCCGGTCGCTGAAATACCCGATGACGGGCTGCACCAGGAGTCCCGTGACCGGCGCGGCGATCCACAGGATGGGGATCTCCTCCACGCTGGCGCCGAGCGTCTCGAAGATGCGGCTCACGTTGGCGTTCTGCAGCGCGAACCCGAACTGAATCCCCAGGAAGCCGAAGCTCATGTTCCAGATGCTCCAGAACGACAGGCGCGGCTTGGGGCGCAGGACGGGAGGCGTGCTTGCCGGGGCGGAGTGGGATTCCATGGAGGACCGTGTCCGGGTCAGTCGAGGGTCGGAGGCTTGGGGTCCACGGGCTCGGTGACCGGAGGCGTCCGAGCCTCATGAAGGCGACGGATCATGGCGCTCACGGCGGGGTCG
>JBDHGI010000133.1:0-12432 GCA_039589955.1 Gemmatimonadota bacterium
GGCCATCATCGAGGCCGAGGACGAGGCCGGCGGCGTGTACCGCTCCGACAACGGCGGCGACTCGTGGCGCCAGCTCACCAGCGAGAAGCAGCTCTGGCACCGTCCGTGGTACTACATGCGCATCACCGCTGATCCGCAAGACGAGAACACGGTCTGGATCAACAACGTTCTCCTCTACAAGTCGGTGGACGGCGGCACCCGCTACCTGCCCGTGCCCACGGTGCCTCACGGCGACAGCCACGCGCTGTGGATCAACCCCGACAACACCGACATCATGGTGGAGGGCGACGACGGGGGCGCCACGGTCACGCTCAACGGGGGTCGCACGTGGTCGACCCAACGGAATCAGCCGACAGCGGAGCTCTACCGGGTCACGGTCGACGATCAGTTCCCCTACCGCCTGTACGGTGCCCAGCAGGACAATTCCACCATCTCGGTGCCCAGCAGGGTGCCCGGCACAGTGGTCTCGGACTTCGAGCACGAATACCAGGTGGGCGGGTGTGAGAGCGGCCACATCGCCGTGGATCCCCGGGATCCCCACGTCACGTACGCAGGGTGCTTCGGTGGGAGCATCAACCGGTACGACGTGCGCACCGGACAGGCCCGGGAGATCCTTGCCTATCCGCAGAACCAGATGGCCCAGCGCGTCGGGGACCTGCGCTACCGCTTCCAGTGGAACGCGCCCATCCGTCTGAGCCCCCACGACCCCGACGTCCTCTATCACACCTCGAACCACGTGCACCGCTCGCGTAACGGCGGCCAATCTTGGGAGGTGATCAGCCCCGACCTCACCTCGGACGACCCGGACCACCAGGGATTCGCGGGTGGCCCCATCACCGCCGACGGCACGGGCGTGGAAGTCTTCGGGACTGTCTTCGCCTTCGAGGAGTCACCGACGGAGAGGGGCGTCCTCTGGGCCGGAAGCGACGACGGGCTGGTGCACGTGTCCCGGGACGACGGAGCGACGTGGACGAACGTGACGCCCCGAGCGCTCGCCATGGGCGCCACGATCAACAGCATCGACATCTCGCCGCACGCACCGGGCCGGGCGCACATCGCGGCGTATCGGTACCGCCGGGGCGACATGCGCCCCTACCTCTTCAGCACGGACGACTACGGCGCCTCGTGGCGGTCCCTGGCCGACGGCAGGAACGGCATCCCCGAGGACCACTTCGCCCGGGTGGTGAGGGAGGACCCGGAGCGGCGGGGACTCCTGTTCGCCGGCACGGAGTTCGGCATGTACGTGTCCTTCGACAACGGCGGGCACTGGCAATCGCTCCAGCGGAATCTCCCGGTGACGCCGGTGACCGACCTCCAGATCCACCGCGGCGATCTGGTTCTCTCCACCCAGGGCCGGTCGTTCTGGATCATGGACGATCTCACGCCGCTCAGGGCTCTGACGGAGGAGGTCATGGCCGCGGCGGCCACGCTGCACCCCGTGCGGCCGGCCCACCGCGCCTTCTTCGGCGGCGCCCAGCCCGGAGCCGGACCCACTGGCCGCCGGGCCGCCAATCCGCCTGACGGAGCCTGGTTCCACTACACGTTGGCAGAGGACGTGGAGGGCCCGGTGACCATCACGATCACCGACGCCCGGGGCGACACCGCGGCGACGCTCTCCAGCGAGCCCACCGCCGGCCCGGACCTGGGCGCCTTCGCGGAGCTGGCTGCCCTCTTCGGCTTCGGGGGGGGCGGCCCCACGCTGTCCAAGAGCGCCGGGACGCACCGGGCTGTGTGGGGGCTTACCTATCCCCAGCCACGGCTCCCTGCCGGGACGGTGATCTTCGGCGCGCTCAGCCAGCCTCCGGCGCCTCCCGGCACGTACACCGCCACCCTCACGGTCGACGACGCGAGCCAGTCGCGGACCTTCGAGGTGCTGCCGGATCCCCGCTCGGACGTGCCGACGGCGGACCTGGTGGCCCAGCACGCCTTCCTGGAAGAGCTGGGCGACATCATCGACCAAGTGGCGGATCGCACCGACGACCTCCGCTCCGTCCGGGCGCAGGCCCAGGGTCTGGCCGGCCTGGCCGGGGACGCCGGACTGGAGGAGGCCGACGTGACGCGGGTACGCACGGCGGCGGACAGCCTGAAAGGGAAGCTCACCGCCGTCGAGGAGGACATCCAGCAGACGAAGAGCAAGAGCTTCTACGACCCGTTGGACTATCCCGGGAAGCTCGCGGCGGAGCTGGCCTTCCTCTTCAACACGGTTGCCGGAGGCTTCGGCGGTTTCGTGGACGCCCGGCCCACCGACCAGGCTCGGGACCGCCTGGAGGAGCTTCGCGTGGAGGCGAACGACGTGGCGGGTCGGCTTCAGACCATCTTCGACGAGGATCTCGCTTCCTTCAACGCGCTCATCCGGTCGCTGGGCATGGACCCGGTGGTGCTGAGGACGGACGAGGGGCGGTTGATCAGCTGAGGGGTCAGAACGGTTTTGCTTGCCGGGCCGTTCCGTCGGCGGAATGTTGCCCCGCATGTCTGACGATCCCATCGGCCGCCTGAACACGGCTCTCGAGGGCCGCTACCACATCGAGCGGCAGCTCGGCGAGGGCGGGATGGCCACCGTCTATCTTGCCGACGACCTTAGGCACGAGCGCAAGGTCGCGCTCAAGGTGCTGAAGCCGGAGCTCGCCGCCGTCGTCGGAGCCGAGCGCTTCCTCGCCGAGATCAAGACCACGGCGAACCTTCAGCACCCCCACATCCTGCCGCTGTACGACTCGGGCGAGGCCGGCACCTTCCTCTTCTACGTGATGCCGTATGTGCAGGGGGAGACGCTTCGCGACCGGCTGGACAGGGAGAGGCAGCTCCCCGTCGAGGAGGCCGTCGCCCTCGCGCGCGCGGCCTCGAGCGCCCTCGACTTCGCTCATCGGCACGGCGTCGTCCATCGTGACATCAAGCCCGCCAACGTCCTCATCCAGGACGGGCAGCCCGTGCTCGCGGACTTCGGGATCGCCCTCGCGGTCGGCGCCGCGGGCGGGGCGCGGCTCACGGAGACCGGTCTGAGCCTGGGCACCCCGTACTACATGAGCCCCGAGCAGGCGACCGGAGACCAGACCCTCGGGCCGGCAGCGGACATCTACGCTCTTGGGGCCGTGCTCTACGAGACGCTGACCGGCGATCCGCCCTACACGGGGAGCACCGCGCAGGCCGTGCTGGGCAAGATCATCCAGGGCGGCACCGTCTCGGCGGCGGAGGCGCGGCCAACGATCCCCCGCAACGTCGACGGGGCGATCCGTAAGGCGCTGGAGCGGATTCCGGCGGATCGTTTCACGCACGCGAACGACTTCGCCCGGGCCCTCGCCGACCCCGGTTTCCGCTATGGGGAGCCGGAGGTGGTCGACGCGGGCGCGGCGCGGCGCCTCTGGAACCCGCTCTCCTACGGGCTCGTTGCAGCCGTCGTGATCCTGGTCGTGGCGCTCCTGTGGCCAGCCAGCCCGACGGCTCCGCCCAACGTGGTCCGGGTGTCCGCGCCCTTCGAGGAGGGGGAGCGGCCGGTTGGTGGGCTCACTGCCAACCGCTACGCTCTGTCGCCGGACGGCTCCTTGGTCGCCTATCGGCGCCAGATCGGGCCAAACGTGTCCCTGTGGATGCGTCGGTGGAACGAGCTACGCGCGACACCGATCCGCGATACAGACGGAGCGGCCTGGCCCACGGTCTCCCCGGACGGCACGCAGCTCGCGTTCGAGAGCCAGACCGGCCAGATCCAGGTCGTGTCACTCGAGGGGGGGCCGGCTCGTACCCTCGCGTCCGGGGCAGCTCCCTTCTGGGGTCGCGACGGGAACATCTACTTCGCGACAGGGGAGGGCCTCCATCGCATCCCGGCTTCGGGTGGGTCGCCCCAGCGGATGGCCGAGCCTCCCGAAGACCCGGGGGCGGTGTGGGTCACGGACGTGCTCCCGGATGCTGACATCGCGCTGGTCTCGGTCACGCCCACCGGCCAACCACCCACCACGTCTACGACCTTCGCCGTCGACCTCGAGACCGGGCAGTGGAGACGCGTGGTGGACGGATGGCTCGCGCGCTATACCCCCACCGGCCATCTGGTCTACGTGACCGAGGGGGGCACCCTGATGGGCGGACACTTCGATCCATCCGAGGCCACCCTGGTCGGCGGGGCGGTCCCCATCATCGACGGCGCCGGGGTCTTCGCGTTGTCCGACAACGGGACATTGCTCTACAACTTCCTGCCGGCGGGAGCCTCGGAGCTGGAGCTCGTCTGGGTCGACCGGAGCGGCGTGGCCCGGCCCGTCTCTGCCGGCTGGACCTTCGATCCATCGCCGAACACCGGAAACCGGAGCTGGAGGCTCTCCCCGGATGGGACCCGCATCGCGGTCAAGAAGCTGACCGATCTCGGACCGGACATCTGGATCAAGCCGGTGTCGGACGGTCCCGAGTCGCGGCTCACCTTCTACGAGGGAGAGGACCGCTTCGCCCGTTGGTCCGAGGACGGCACGACGGTGACCTTTCTCTCGGACCGCGACGGGTCGATGCAGGTGTGGAGGCGCCGGGCAGATGGAACAGGGGATGCCGAGCTCGTCCTCGACCGCGAGGTCCGCGGGTTGAACGAAGGGTTCTGGGCACCGGGCGGCGAGTGGCTCCTGCTCAGGACGGGAGGGGTCGGTGGGGTCACGGGAGGGCGGGACATCTACGCGATGCGCCCGGGGTTGGATACGACGCTCGTCCCCCTCGCCACGTCGGAGTACGACGAGTCCGCGGTCGCTTTCTCACCCGACGGGCGCTGGATGGCGTATCAGTCCAACGAAACCGGCCGACGCGAGGTCTACGTCCGTCCCTTCCCCGACGTCGACCGGGGCAAGTGGCAGGTCTCCAGGGAGACGGGCCGGGGGCCGCTCTGGGCGCACAGCGGGCGCGAGGTCTTCTACCTGACCGACGACGGTGGCGTCATGGCCGCCACCGTCGATCCGGGCCCGCCCTTCGCGATCACGGAGTGGAAGCTGCTCTTCGAAGTGGGCCCGGAGTACTACTTCGCGAACAACACTGCCAGCTGGGACATCGCGCCCGACGACCAGAGGTTCCTCATGGCCCGGTCGACCGGATCGGGCACTGGAACCCTGCGGGTCTTCGTCCTGGTGTTGAACCTCTTCGAGGAGCTGGAGGCGCGCGTCCCCCGTTGATCACGAGCCGCCATGGGACGATTCGGAACGTCGAGCCACTCTTCCGTCTTTCATGACGAACGTCACGCGGAGGAGGGCGTCGATGTCCTGAAGTGGATCACCCTCCACGGCGATGAGGTCTGCGGCGAAGCCCTCGGCGATCCGGCCTCTCTCCTCGTCCATCCCGAAGAGCTTCGCCGCGCTCGTCGTCGCCGAGCGGAGGATCTCCAGCGGGATCGCGCCGGCGTCGGTGAACGCCACGAGCTGCTCCATCGTCCAACGACCCCGGTCCTTGTCCGGCGACGCCCAGATCAGGTCGCTTCCGAACACGATCCCCACGTCTCGCGACAGCGCCCGGCTCAGACGGTCCACCACGGTACTCCGGAAGGACTGTACGACGGACTCGGGCCATTCGTAGGCGCGCATCGCATCCAGGGTGAAGTCCGAGGTGACGATAACCACGCCCCGCTCTCTGGCAAGGTCCAGCGTCTCGTCGCTCATGCCCCACGCGTGCTCCAAGGAGGCCACGCCTCCCTCGATCGCGTTGCGCGCCCCCTCGTCGACCAGCGTGTGGGCCGCGACGTCCCGGCCGGATCGGGCCGCCTCGGTCACCAGGACGCGCACGTCCTCGGCCGAGTAGAAGTAGGCCTGGTTGTCGATGACGATCTTGATGACGTCGGCGCCGAAATGGACGTTGCGGCGCACGGCCTTCACCATCTCGTCGGGCGAGTCGGCATAGAGGTACTCGATGGTGCCGAGCTCCGGCCGCTCAGGGCTGAGCTGGGACTGCCCACCGAAGGGGGCGATGATCATGCCCGCGGTGATGATCGTGGGCCCCCAGACGACACCCTGTTCCACGGCGGTGCGGAGCTCGGTGTCCACGTAGTTCCCCGAGTTGCCGATGTCTCGCACCGTCGTGAAGCCGGCCTGGAGCATCTCGTGGGCCTGCCGCACCCCGACCAGGGCACGGCGGGCCATCGGGGTGCTCGTGACCCATCCATCCACCGAAGTGCCCTGCGGAACGCGCAGCGTGAGGTGGACGTGGGCGTCCATCATGCCGGGGAGCACCGTCCGATCGGACAGGTCGATGACAGGCACCCCGGGCGGGATCGCGACGTCGGGACCGACGGCCGCGATCATGCCGTCCTCCACGAGGATGACCTGGTCCGCCCGCGACACCCCCTCGTGAGGATCCACCACGAGGCCTGCACGGATGGCATGGGTCTGACGTAGCTCCAGGGGCATGACGGCTTGGGCCTGGGCCTGGATCGTGGAGCCCACGAGGAGGAGCGCCCCGCCGACGATGGGCCGAAATGGGGTGCGAAGCATAGGGACTTTCCCGCTGCGGTGAGGGTCGAGGTGGCCGACGTCGCCCATGACAGGACGCCGGAATCGCCGGTATACTGGGCGGGCAACCGCCGCCGCGCACGCGTCGGCACGTTCCCGACACGCTGGTGAGCCCGATGAAGAACCTGCCCCTACCGCGCTGCCGCCTCGCCCGAGTCACGCTCTTCATCGCCTGCACGGCGGGATTCGGAGCGCCCGTCGCGGGCCAGGAGCGGGCTCCGTGGAGCATCGAGGAGAGCCGGGCGCCCTCGTCCAGCACCCTGGAGTTCACGGCCACCGAAGGCACCTGGATGAGCCTCGACGTGTCGCCCGACGGAGCTTGGATCGTCTTTGACCTCCTGGGGCACATCTACGAGATGCCCGTCGAGGGAGGTGATGCTCGGCGACTCACCGACGGCCGTTCGTGGAACGCCTTCCCTCGGTACAGCCCCGATGGCAAGCGCATCTCGTTCACGTCGGACCGGGACGGAGACGATGATATCTGGGTCCTCGACCGTGCGTCGGGCACGCTGGAGAACATCTCGGACCTTCCGCACAACGTGTGGGGGGCCACGTGGTCGACTGACGGCCGCACGCTCTTCGCTCCGGGCCAAGTGGACGGGACGGAGATCGTCGCGTACGCCTTCGAACTCCGAGGAGGCTACCAGACACTGGTTTCGCCAGGACGGTTCTCTCCGGTGAACCACTTCCTGGACGATCCCGGGCGAGGCGTGCTCTACTACGAGCACCGGGACGCGACGCCCCCTACCGCGGGTGCGAAGATCCGCACGTACGATCGAACCACCGGCGAGGTGGGCGTCCTCGTGGACCGACCCGGTGGCGCGATCAACCCGGCGATGTCCCCCGACGGCCGCTTCCTCGCCTACCTACACCGGGACGATCTCACCAGCGAGCTGGTGGTTCGTGACCTCGATACCCACCGACAGCGCACGCTGGCCCGCGGCTTCGACCGGGACCGGCAGGACTACTACGTCTACCATCACGGCGCGTACCCCGGGATGGCATGGACCCCTGATGGAAGCGCCATCGTGCTCTGGACCGGAGGGGGGCTGCACGCCGTCTCCACCGCAGACGGCTCGATGAGGGAGATCCCGTTCCGGGCCCCCGTGGCGCGCCCCATGGACGAGACGATCCGCTTCCGGGTCGACGTGCCCGATGGGACGTTCGCCACCCGGGCCCACCGATGGGCTACCAGGATGCCGGCCGGCATCCTTTTCGAGACCCTGGGCGACCTGTGGCTCCGGCGAAACGACGGGTCCATCGACAACCTCACCGAGTCGGACGCCCACGAGCTCGGCCCCGTGGTGGATCGGGACAGCGGCACGGTCTACTACGTCTCGTGGACCGACTCGAGCTGGGGCTCGGTCCGCGCCATGCGCCTCGACGGCGGAGACGTCCACACGCTGACCGACGTTCCCGCCCACTACGGGAGCCTGGCCCGTTCCGAGGACGGCGGCTGGCTTGCCTACCTGCGCAACCGCACCGCGCTCGTCGAGGGGCAGGCCATCGCCCGGCATAACGACTTCGACCTGGTTCTGCGATCTCCCGACGGTGAAGAGCGGGTGCTCACGGAGGTGAGCCACGCCACCGTGGGGATGCGCCAACCGCCGACCCTCCGGATCGACCCCGAGCACGAGACCGTGTACTTCACCGGGTTCGAGTCCGACACGCTCACGCTGAAGCGCATCGGGTTCGACGGACACGACGAGGTCTCCCTCTACCGCTTCCCCCACGCGGACCGGGCTTCCCTCTCGCCGTCCCTGGCATGGGTGATGTTCCACGAATACCACCGGAGCTGGATCACCCCCTTCGCCTTCCTGGGGCAGACCGTGACGGTGAGCGCCGAGGACGGGGCGGGTACGGTCCGCCGCGTGGACCACGAGAACGATGGCTTCAACCACGCCTGGACCCCCGCGGGGGACACACTGATGTGGACCCGCGGCTCTCGCTTCCTCGAGCGGTCCGCTGAGGACATATGGGCGGGCACGGATGGGGCGCCGGCCCGGAGCACGAACCTGGCGTTCGAGGTCGAGGTGGACACGCCGACTTCGACCCTGGCGGTGAGGGGTGTCCGCGTGATCACGATGGATTCGGAGCGGGCGGTCCTGGAGAACGCGACCATCGTCATTGAAGGCAACCGGATCACTGCCGTAGGGACGGACGTCGCCGTCCCGGAGGGCGCACGTACCTTCGACCTGCCCGGACACACGGTCATGCCCGGCATCGTCGATGCCCACGCCCACGTGGACCGGACGCTGGCCTCCAGCGGGCTCATCGAGCAGCGCATGGCCCGGCTCCACGCGGCCCTGGCGTACGGCGTCACGACCATGATCGAGGTCGCCGGGAGCCTGACGAAGGACTACTGGGTCTCCGACATGATCCGCGCCGGACGCATGGACGGGCCGCGCCTCTTCTCGGTAGGCGCGCTCATGTACGGGAGCCGCCGCTTCCGGCCGAAGCAGTACCGGGACATGACGACCTTCGAAGACCTACGGGAGCACGTGCTCCTCAACAAAGACCACGGGGCGACCGTCTTGAAGGACTACATCACCACGACCCGGCGCATGCGCCACCAGCTGGCGACCGTGGCACGAGAAGAAGGTCTCAACGTCGTGGTGGAGCCCGGCGGCGATGCCCAGCTCAACTTCGCGCGCGTGTCCGACGGCATGACCGGCATCGCCCACGGGATGGGCTTCACCTCGGTTTACGGCGACGTCGTCCGCTTCATGGCGGCCTCCGAGGCGGGCATCACGCCGACCCTGGTCGTGACGCTGGACGGGCCCATGGGTGAGAGCTGGTTTCATCAGAGCGAACGCCTGTGGGAGGACGAGAAGCTCCTGAGGTTCATCCAGGGCGACGAGCTTCGGGCCCGACTACGCCGCACCACACATTACTTCGAGGACGACTTCTTCCACGGGGAGCTGGCTGCGAACCTGAAGAGACTGTGGGACGCCGGCGTGTCCATTCAGGCCGGCGGCCACGGGCAGCTTCCGGCACTGGACGCGCACTTCGAGCTCGAGCTCTTCACCCACGGCGGATTCACCAACCACGAGGCCCTGGAGATCGGGACGCTGAGGGGTGCGTGGCATCAGGGTCTCGATACCGACCTCGGATCCGTCGAGGCCGGCAAGCTGGCGGACCTGGTGATCCTCACGGCGGACCCGTTGGAAGACATCCGCAACACCCGGGCCATCCGCTACGTCATGAAGAACGGCGTGCTCTACAGCGGCGAGGACGCCGCCCGGGTGTACCCGAATCCCCGTGAGACCCAGCCCTTCCACACCAGAGTATCCAACGACTGAGGCCCGGCTCTAGAACCAGGTGTCCAGGAGAGTCTCGACGGCCCGGCGACCTTCTCCCGCCGCCCCCGTCCAGTTCTGGTGCCCGCGCAGCTCCGAGTGTCCGATGGCGATGCGCCCGATGGGCTCGCGGATCACTTCGTGGGCCGGGGGTGCGCCATCGCGCCCCCACATGAATCCGGGAGCCGGGTTGGCGTACGCATGGCCCCAGCGGTTCAGGATGATGCCCTCGACGTCGCGGAGGGGGTCGAACCCCCCGTCGGCGAAGAGCTCCACCATCTTCATCCGGATCTGACGCTCGTACTCCTCGAACGAGGTCCCCAGAAGCTCGGCACGGCCTACCACCCCCTGATCCTTCAAGGGCAGCCCCGGCTTGAAGATCGGAGCGTAGAAGGTCATGACCGTGGGCTGATCCGGATGGCAGGGCTGAGAGCGCCCACCGACGATCATGGGCCGTCGGATGTTGGCGGCGAAGCCGAACCCACCGGACCAGATGGCGGCCGCTACCCCAAGCCGCTCCAGGAAGCGCCAGTTGTTCAAAGCGACGTTGGCCACGAGCACGGGCGAATGCCCGAGCTCCTCGTAGGCCATTCGGTGTCCCTCGGGGAGGTCACGGACCACGTGACGGTTCACCCAGCCGCCGGAGGCCATGACCACGGCGCGGGCCCGGATGTCGTACACCCGATCGTCGTGGGTGTAGGTCACCCGTACGTGCTCGGCGGTGCCCATGGGTCCCTCGTGCTCCACCCGCACCACGGTCGCGCCGAGCCGCAGGCGCACAGGATTGTCGGTCCGGTCCAGCCGGTCGAAGGCCACCGGGCCGAACAGGACGTCCTCGAGCCCCCGGCCACCCCGAATGCCGTCGGGCACCAGGTACTTGAGGAAGTGGCGGGCGATGCCGGCATTGCCCCCCGGGAACGAGTGGAAGGTCAGGTCGGCGAAGTGATCCGGGGCCATGAAGCCGGGAAGCTCGAAGTGCATACCCCACCAACCGCCCAGCGCGTCGCATCCGAGGCCGATGATGCTCGCCAGGATCGGGTCCACGTAGGCCGTGACTTCTGGGGGCAGGCCGAGGACGTCCTCGTAGTAGGTCTTCACCGTCATCGAGTCGAGCCAGGGGCCGGGTTCGAGGCCGCCGGGAACGAACCGGCGGGCGTCCAGGCTCCGGGCACGGAGGAACGCGGCACGCATCTCCTCGCTCCACGGCGTCGATGCCATGCCGGTCCGCCACAGGTCCTTCACCCACCCAGTGCCCGGGAAGTGGTGGCCCACGTCGAACTGATCGTGTTGCCAGTGCAGGAAAGCGTAGTTGTCGGTGGGGATACGCATGCCTGCCGCGGCACCACTCGGCTCCGCGTAGGCCAGGTCGCGAGGGATTCCCAGAGACGTGTAGTAGTCGTCCGGATCCCCGGTCTCCGGGAGCACTCCGGTGTCGTTCGACCCCTGGGGGCCCGTGACCCGCACTCCGTTCACCAGAAACTCGTTGCGCTTGGCCTCACCCCCGAAGATGGGGTGGTTGTCGAGGATCAGTGCCCGGCCTCCGGGATTCAGCCGTCGGAAATGATGTGCGGCGGAGAGCCCCGAGAACCCACCGCCCACCACCACGAGGTCGTAGGCCTCGCCGGTGTCCACGACGTCGGCGGGTCGGGTGTCGAACCGGCCTGCCCTTATCTCGTGGGCCGGCCGGATCACCTCGGGGGTGTTCCCGTGGGAGGGGGCATAGTCTCCAACCCCGCCCGGTCCGTACCAGTCCTCCCCCACCGAGAAGGCGTAGTCCCCACCGACGCCCGCCGTACCTTCTCCAGCGGGGCGCTCCGGCGCACGGCATCCGGCCAGGGCACCCCCCACCAGCAGGGCGGACCCGTAGACGAAATCCCGTCGTGTGATCGAGCGGTGCAACCCCAGCTCTCGGTCTTGCATGGCACGGTCCCTGGTCGATCGAGTCGTTGCGGAACCGCCCAGCCCCGGTCCCGCGTCGTAGGAAGGCATATCCCAGGCCCGGCAGCCGCGCAAACTCCGGGGCGGAGGCCGTGGCTGGCCCACGATCGGTGCGCCGCTCCACCCAACGGTCCAGTCCCCTCCTGCAGCTCCCGCCCCTACGGGATGCAAGACCCCGCGTGCACGCGACGCGAATTCTCCTCCATGACGGGAGCTTCCTATTGGACCCCAAGGAGCCCGACAGGAGGTGAATCATGAGAGAGGAGAGAATCGGGGAAACCCGGACGTCAGCGTCCAACGGGGTGGGCCGTGGCTCCTGGCATTCGAGCCAGCCGAGATCGCCCGTCACGTTCTTCGCCAGCCGCGCCGACCGGGCGCCCGACGACGACGAGCCGGCCAAGGTCTATCGCCTCCAGCCTGAGGAGGACCCGCGCCCCCCGTCGATGGTGGACCGCCTGCTTGAGCGCAAGGTCGCGCAGTGGTTCATCGCGTATCTGGCCGTCGCGTGGATCCTGCTCCAGCTCACCGAGATCCTCGCCCAGATCTGGAATCTCCCCGTGGCCATCCAGCGGGGCATCTCCATCACGCTGGGGCTGGGCACCTTCCCCGCCATGGTGGTGGCGTGGTACCACGGGGAGATGGGCCGGCAGCGGATCTGCTGGGTCGAGATCGGGATCATGGTCTTCCTGGTGGCCGGCACCGTGGCGACGGTGTGGCGCGTGTGCTTCCTGTAGGTCGGC
>JBDHGI010000134.1:0-12375 GCA_039589955.1 Gemmatimonadota bacterium
AAAAAGAATCTTAACCGTGCGACAAAAGTCGAATTAGAAGAGATTGACAATAAATATCCACAGTTTGTTGAAACCCTCAAATCCGAGAATCATGAAGCCGCGATTCAGTTTACGACCTACGCATGGGAATCCGAAAAGCAGCATCGGGATCTGATCAAGAGAATTAAATCGGGTACCGGCATATTTTTCGGTTTGCTGAAAAAAGAATTCAACGAAAGCCCCACATATTATTTTGTTTGCCGGAACTGCGGCTCCACGCTCACCGAGACCCCAAAAGATATCTGTCCCATTTGCGGGACCGCTGCGGCAAAGTATAAGAAAATCGAAGCTAATAATTAAGGGTTAGCGTTAAGCTCAAATTTACAGAGGCAGGATCACAGAATACGGGGGTGGAAAAGTGAAAAAACAACTCATCAATTACGAAACGCTGCTCAAGGTAACAAAGGCGATGTCTATGTCCACCGAGCCGGAAGAGGTTGTCCAGTTAGCGGTGGAAAGCGTCAAAAATGCATTGGATATTAAAGGATGTGCATTGTTTCTTCTGAACTCCAAAACCAATGAATTGGAAGTGGCCGCTGCATGCGGTCTGAGCACTGATTATTTGGATAAAGGTCCTGTGAGTTCAATTCATTCCATTGGTCAGTCTCTGACAGACGGACCGGTGGCCATCTATGATGTTACCGATGACCCCAGAATTCAGTACCCCGAGGATGCAAAGAAAGAGGGCATCGCCTCTATGCTGGCGGTACCGATTTATAGCCGTGGAGATGTGATCGGTTCGATGCGCGTATATTCTTCGGAACAATGGGAGTTCACCCTGGAAGATGTTAATTTTGTACAGGCTTTAGCTCAGATAGCCGGGATTCTAATAGATATGTGCAGGCTCTACCAGGGGCAAAAAGATTACATTGATGTTTTAATGACGATGAGAGAAGCCAGAGAAATGTAACTTCTATGAGCCATCTCAAAAATAGGATTTTGGTTTAAGATCGCGGCGGGGCCGAGTTTCAAACCGGAGGTCCACCTGAGGCGGATCGAGGATTTGAAACTAGGCACCAACAAAGATATTGGGCCAAAAGACATTTTTGAGATGGCTTCTAATTAAAGCAGCACCAAGAGAGGCATCAGCGATGATATCGACCTTTTTTTCTATGCCTAGAATAAGCCTGGTCGTGATCTGTCTTCTCCTGGTAACAGCCTGCTCCTACTCCAATTTGAAAATGACGAAGAATGAGCCGTTGCCCGAAATTGTAAAGAGGCATAGATCCGTCATTTTGAAAGGCGCACGTTCGGAGATGATTAATACCGGCGTATACCTTGAAAGGGGTGCTCTTCGGACCGACCCACGCCGCCCTCGCTCAGGTGCGGCCCGATTCCGTGGCGGCCCCCGACTCGGCCGCGGTCGCGGATTCCCTCGCCCGGCAGGACTCCCTCGCCGCGGCCCAGCAGGACACGCTGTCCGCCGACACGATCTTCTACAACCTCCCGACCTTGCGTCCCGAGGTGACGGAGGGGTGGGCCACCGGGGTGTGGGGGTGGAGCCACGCCGAGATCATGGCGTCGGGAGCCGTGACCCTGGCCGAGCTCATGGCGGACGTCCCGGGGGTGGTTCCCCTCTTGACGGGCGATTACGGGACGCCTCTCGGCGTGACCGCGTTCGGAGTGGGGGGTGGCCGAATCCGCGTCATCCGGGACGGGTTCGAGGTGATCCCCCTGGGAGGGGGAACCGCCGATCTTTCTCGAATCGGCCTGGCCGGCATCGAGAAGGTGCGCTTCGAGCGGCACCTCACCGAGCTTCGGATCCACCTGGAGAGCCGCGTACACGATGACGCGCGACCCTACTCCCTCATCGAGGCCGGGACGGGGGACCTGGCCACCAACGTGCTCCGCGGCGCCTTCACGAACCCCAATGCGTTGGGCGGCAGCGTCGGGCTCGGACTGGAGCGTTTCGACAGTCGGGGCGCCCGGGGGGACGAGGCAGGGAACCGGTCAGGGTCGTGGCTCCGCTACCAGCTCCACCGCGGTGACGGCGCCGGGCTTGCCGTGGACTTCCGGCGGGCGGGAACGGAGAACCAGGCCGATCCCTACGCCGCGAAGACCGGGCGCACCGACTGGACGGTGCGCGGTCGGGCCCGGCTTTCGGAGGCGGTCACCGCCGAAGCCTACTGGGGACGCAGCACCCACTCGGTGGACGACGAGCGGCCGGAATACGCCCTGGAAGGAGGACGTCGGTCCCAGGCGGGCGTGCGCGCCACGTATCACAAGGACAACGCGTATGTGGCGGGCGCCCTGAGGCGCTTCGGCGGCGATGCCCTTCCCGGCACGCGGATCGACGTCTCGGCCGGCATGGTCGGTGCCTCTCTGGGGGGCGTGGCCGCCGAGCTGGATCGGGCTTCGTGGGCGGGATCCACCGCGTCGGCCCGGCGCGTGAGGGCGTGGACCCGTCCCCTCCTGGGGCTCTCGCTGTTCGCTTCCGCGGAGTCGGGCGCGTACGGAGCCCGGACGGGTCCCCTCGAGGGCGAGCCCCCTCTGCCCGACTCGGCGGAGGCCCCCCCTCCGGACACGGTGGACACGGAGCCAGGGCCGCTCTTCCGCATGACGGACCGGTCGGCCCGGAGGATCGGGGTGCAGTGGGCCTTCCGGGACCTGCTGGTCTCCGGAGCCTTCCTGGAGCTGGAGGCCGACTCCCTCCTTCCCGTGGGGTTCGAGGCGGATCGGGGCGAGCCTCCGCTGACCGGCGGCAAGCGTTCCGGCTGGGAGGTCTGGGGTCGCGTGCCGCTGCCTCTGCCCTGGGAGGGCTTCCGATTGGAGGGATCCCTCCAGCAGTGGGACGAGCCCTGGTCGTACCTGCCCCGGCGCATCTACTCGGGGGCGCTGATCTTCCATCGGACGTTCCTCGAGTCGGGGAACTTCGAGCTCGACTGGAGGATCGGCGTGCGTGGCCGCGATCCCATGACGGTGCGGCAGGTGCTCACTCCCGGCGAGCCGGGTACGGGAGACACCCCGCCGGTGGAGCCGGAGCTGGCTTCGGTTCCCTTCTACCAGAACTGGTACACGCGCCTCCAGATGCGGATCGTGTCGGTGCGCATCTTCCTGGCGTGGGAGAACTTCACGCTCCGGCCCGACCTCCAGGATTTCCCGGACCGGCTGCTTCCGCGGACCCGGGCCGTGTACGGCTTGCGCTGGACCATGTGGAATTGACGCCACGGCTCCCGACGGAGCTTCGGCAAAGCTGCCCGCAGGGTTATACTGAACGGCTCCAGACCAGGGAAGCCAGCAAATCGGGGGGTCAGGCGGACCGTCCATGATCCGAAGCATGACGGGGTACGGCCAGTCGGAGCGGGACACGCCCGCCGGGCGGCTGCGACTGGAGGTGAAGACGGTGAACCACCGCTTCTTCAACCCTAGCGTGAAGACGCCGCCCGGCTTCGACCGCTTCGAGCGCGACATCACCGAGGTGCTCCGGAGCCGACTCTTCCGAGGGCACGTCAGCGCCTACCTGTCCGTCGACAGACGCACGGCGGAAGGTGCCGGGGCACCGACGGTCGATCTCGCCAGGGCGCGCGCGTACCGGGACGCCCTCGAAACGCTGCGGGCCGAGCTCGAGCTACCGGGCGAGGTGGAGCTTGGCCTCATGGCGCGGTTCGCCGACCTCATTCGCGCGCCCGAGCCGGAGGGGCCGCCCGAGGCGGAGGTGGACGTGTTGCGTGAGATGGCGGAGGAAGCCGTCGAAGAGGTGGTGCGCCTCCGCGAGGCCGAGGGGGTGCGACTCGAGGCGGACCTGAGCGAGCGTCTGGAGGCCATGTCCGCACAGGTCGCGCGCGTAGCCGGGCGGGCGCCTGAGAGGCTCCTGAGGGAGCGGGACCGCCTTCGGCAAGCCGTGCAGGAGCTCTCGGAGCAGGTCGAAATCGACGAGGAGCGGCTGGCCCGGGAGATCGCCTACCTGGCGGACAGGTGGGACATCAACGAGGAGCTGGTCCGCTTCCGGTCCCACATCGAGATCTTCCGCGAGGCCCTGGAGGCCGACCCGTCGGAGCCGGTGGGCAAGCGACTGGGATTCCTGGTTCAGGAGATGCACCGAGAGGTGAACACCATCGGGTCGAAGGCCAACGATCCGGAGATCTCCGAGGCGACCCTGGCCCTGAAGGAGGAGATCGAGCGCCTGCGGGAGCAAGTGGAGAACGTGGAGTGAGGGATCTGGACCGGCGCACGTTTCCCGTCGTCCTGGCCGCCCCCTCGGGTACCGGCAAGACGACGCTGGCCCGTGCCCTCGTGGAGCGGTTCGAGGACTTCCGCTTCTCCGTCTCCGTCACGACGCGGCCGGCGCGGGGAACCGAACGGGACGGTGTGGACTACCACTTCGTCCGACGCCGGGAATTCCGGCGCATGGTGGACCAGGGAGAGCTGGCGGAGTGGGCGGAGGTTCACGGCCAGCTCTACGGAACGCCACGGTCCGAGCTGGATGCCGCGGCGGAGCGAGGCGACTACGTCATCCTGGACATCGACGTGCAGGGCGCGAAGCAGGTCCGCCGCTGCACGCAGGAAGCGGTGCTCATCTTCTTGCTCCCCCCCTCCGTGGAGGCCCTTCTCGAGCGGCTTCAGGGGCGGCGGACCGAGGCAGGGGCTGAGGTCGCCCGACGGCTCCAGACGGCGATGAACGAGCTCCAGGCGGCACCGCGATTCGACCACGTGGTGGTCAACGACGACTTCGATCGGTGCCTCGGTCGGATCCGGGGCATCGTGGAGAGCGAGGCGCTGCGGGCCCACCGGGCACAAGGCCTGCCAGAGCTGGTGGAGGAGATGCGTGCCCGCATCGGACGCGTCCTCCGGGAAGAGTACGCAAACACCAACGGATAGGAGACCTCATGCGTGTGTTCACCCCCGACGAGGTCGCCACCGGCACCGAGAGCAAGTACCTCGGTGTGCTGGTGGCGGCCAAGTACAGCCGGGAGCTCAACTCCCTCCCCCGTGAGGCCATGCCGCTGGGCGAGGAGAAGAAGCTCACGACCCGCGCTCTGGAGGCCCTCACCTCCGGCCAGATCGAGTTCCGCCTGGTGAGGCGCCGACGGCGCGAGGAATAGTCCCATGGATCGCGCCGCGCTCCTTCCCCGTCGTCCCTGGATGGGACGGCGCGTGGTCCTTGGCGTGACCGGGGGCATAGCGGCGTACAAGTCGGTCCAGGTAGCCCGCGATCTGACCCTCCTGGGGAGCGAGGTCGACGTGGTGATGACCCGGTCGGCGCAGAAGTTCGTGGGTCCCGTGTCGTTCGAGGGAGTCACGGGCCGTTCCGTCGCGTCCGAACTGTTCGACCCGGGGGGCGGCGCCCTCCACGTTCGGTTGGGCAGGGAGGCGGAGGTGGTGTGCGTCGCACCGGCGACCGCGGACTTCCTCGCCCGGGCCGCCCATGGGAGGGCCGACGACCTGCTCTGCACCACGCTGCTGGCCACGAGGGCTCCCGTGGTCGTGTGCCCGGCGATGAACGATCGGATGTTCGCCCATCCCCAGGTCCAGGCCAACCTGGCGCACGTTAGGGAAAGGCTGGGCTACGCCGTGGCGGGTCCCGCGGAGGGTCTGCTGGCCGTCGGGGAGGGCGCGGGCCCCGGTCGCATGCTCGAACCCTGGCAGATCGTGGAGCACGTCGGCAGGGCTCTGGGCGAGGATCCGACCTTGCGGGGTCGATCGGTCCTCGTGACCGCCGGTCCCACCCGGGAGGCGGTCGATCCCGTGCGCTACGTGGGAAACCGCTCTTCCGGTCGGATGGGGTTTGCGCTGGCCCAGGCGGCGTGGCGGCGGGGAGCCAGGGTCACCCTGGTGAGCGGCCCCGCCTCGCGTCCCCTCCCCGAGGGCGTGGACGTCGTTCTGGTGGAGACCGCCGAGCAGATGCACGCGGCGGTGGTGGACCTGCTTCCGGGGGCGGACGTGTCCATCTACGCCGCTGCGGTAGCCGACTACCG
Organism: Gemmatimonadota bacterium; assembly: GCA_039589955.1. Lineage (GTDB taxonomy): Bacteria > Gemmatimonadota > Gemmatimonadetes > Longimicrobiales > Gaopeijiaceae > SZUA-318. The sequence continues at coordinate 5,955 of JBDHGI010000134.1, forward strand.
CCCCGACGAGGCCGCCGGGAGCAAGCTGAAGCGCGGGGAGGTGGGCGAGACGCTCACGATCGCCCTGACGGCCAATCCGGATATCGCAGCCGAGACGGGAGCCCTGCGCAAGCCGGGAAGCCTGGCGGTGGGGTTCGCCCTGGAGACCGACGAGCTGCTGGCCAACGCCCGTCGCAAGCTCGAGGCCAAGGGCTTCGATCTGCTCGTGGCCAACGACGCCACGGAGGAGGGAAGCGGATTCGAGTCCGACACCAATCGGGTCGTCATCCTCGACTCCCGAGGCGAGGCGGAGGAGCTCCCGCTCCAGACCAAGGACGAGGTCGCCGAGGCGATCCTCGACCGCGTGAGCCGGTCCATGGAGGCGTCGTGAGCGGGTCCGACTCGATCCGCGAGGCGGCTCGCCTCCTTCGGCAGCGCTCCGAGATGGGGATCGGGGACCTCTTCCTCGAGGGACTCGGGAGGGATGAGGCGCTGGCGATGGCGGCGGCCGCACGGAAGGCCGCCGGGAGTGACGAGCGGGCGAAGACCGGGGGCCCCGGGGAAGGCGCCGGGACCCCCCGGGCGGCCGGGGACACCCTGCCCGTGCTGCCCGCCTCCTACGCGGAGCTCCGGGAGGAGGCGCTGGGGTGCACGCGCTGCAGGCTATCGGAGACCCGAACCCAGGTCGTGTTCTCCGACGGAGCCGTGGCCGCCCGCCTGGTGGTGGTGGGCGAGGCCCCCGGAGCGCGCGAGGACGAGACGGGGCTGCCGTTCGTCGGCCCCGCGGGTCGGTTCCTCGACCTCCTGCTCACGTGCGTGGACCTGTCCCGGGAAGAGTCGGTCTACATCTGCAACGTCCTGAAGTGCCGACCCCCGGGCAACCGGAATCCCCTTCCCGAGGAGATCGGCGCCTGCGCCCCCTTCCTCGAGAGGCAGTTGGAGCTCGTGGCGCCTCGGGCGCTTCTGGCCGTCGGCACCTTCGCCGCCCAGTCCCTGACGGGTCTGCAGAAACCCCTGGGCCGGTTGCGGGGAGAGGTCCACGGGTATCGGGGGATCCCCCTGGTCGTGACGTACCATCCGGCGGCGCTTCTCCGGAACGCCAAGTGGACCAGGGCCTTCTGGGACGACCTTCAGCTGCTGCGAAGCGTAATCGACAGCGTGTAAGGTGCGCACGAGCTCCGGAGCGCCGGATCCTCCACTAGGCGGGCATTGCTCTCGGAGGTAGATTCGGTCTTTCCCCTGCGCTCCGGATCGATGGAAGCTTCTCCCAGCTTTGCCCAGGCCCTCTTCGACCGCACGCCGCCTTTCTCCATGGAGGCGGAGACAGCCGTCCTGGGGGGCATGCTCATCGACCGGGAGGGTGTCATCCGGGCGTTGGAGCACCTCAACGAGTCCATGTTCTACCGGGAGGCCAACCGGCGCCTCTACCGGGCCATGGTCCGTCTGTACGAGCGGGGAGACGTCATCGACGTCATCACCGTGTCGGAGGAGCTCAAGAATACCGGAGAGCTGGATTCGGCGGGCGGATTCGACTATCTGGCGACCCTCGTGGACGCGGTCCCCACTGCGGCGAACCTGGAGTACCACGCCCGCATCGTTCGGGACAAGGCGCTTCTGCGCCGCCTGGTGGAGCAGTCGTCCCAGATCATCCGGGACGTCTACGAGCAAGGCGAGCAGAGCGTCGACGAGCTGCTGGATCACGCCGAGGCCCGGATCTTCCAGGTGGCCGAGAGCCACAAGCGCGAGGGCTTCGTCTGGATCAAGGAGATCCTGTGGTCGGCCTTCGAGCATATCGAGCGCCTGCAGGAGTCCGACACGGGAATCACCGGAGTGCCGACGGGCTATCCCGATCTGGATCGTATGACGACCGGGCTGCAGAAGGGTGACCTGGTCATCGTGGCGGCGCGACCCTCCATGGGAAAGACGTCGTGGGTGCTGAACGTGGCCGCCAACGCGGCCATCGGGCACAGCATTCCCGTGGCCATCTTCTCCCTGGAGATGTCGTCGCAGCAGCTGGTGCAGCGCCTCCTCTGTGCGGAGGGTCGCATCGACGCCCAGAAGCTCCGTCGCGGGCGGCTCAGCCAGGAAGAGCACCAGCGCCTCGCGGCGGCGGCGGGGCACCTGAACACGGCTCCCATCTGGATCGACGATCAACCGGGGAGCAACGTTCTGGAGATCCGGGCCAAGGCGCGTCGGCTGCAGTCGGAGCTTCGGTCGGAGAGCAAGGATCTGGGCATGGTGGTCATCGACTACATGCAGCTCATGTCGGGCACGGGCCAGTCCGAGAGTCGCGTGCAGGAGGTCAGTCAGATCTCCCGTGGGCTGAAGGCGCTCTCCCGAGAGCTGGAGGTGCCCGTCATCGCCCTCTCCCAGCTCAGCCGTGGACCCGAGCAGCGCACCGAGAAGCGGCCCCTTCTGTCCGACCTTCGGGAGTCGGGATCCATCGAGCAGGATGCCGACGTGGTCATGTTCCTCTATCGGCCCGAGTACTACGCTCCGGCGGAGAAGCGCGAGGAGCTCGAGGGGAAGGCGGAGCTCATCGTGAGCAAGCAGAGAAACGGCCCCACCGGGGTGGTGGAGCTCTTCTTCCAGAAGGCCTACACCCGCTTCGACTCGGTGGCCCGTGGCCCGTCGTCGGGTGCGCGGCGTTCCGACGCGGGGCCCGGCTTCGCGCCGTGACGGCGGAGGCCTCACCTGACGCACCCCTGCCTCGCGTCGGAGTCGTCATTCCCGCGGCGGGCTCGGGTCGCCGCCTGGGGGGCGCCCTCAAGCCGCTTCTCCAGCTCGCCGGGGAGCCGCTTCTCGTCCATGCCCTGAGACCGTTCCTGGCCGATCCCCGTGTACGCTCGGTGGTCGTTGCGTTCGGGCCCGACGACGTCACGGACGCGCCCGGTTGGCTGAACAGCCTTGACGAGCGGATCCGCCTGGTGCCTGGAGGCCGGACCCGGGCCCACTCGGTCCGGAATGCCCTTGAGGCCACTCCCCCGGACGTGGACGTGGTGGTGGTCCACGATGCCGCCCGGCCTCTGGCCCCGGCGGACGTCGTGTCGGCCTGCATCGGGATCGCCGCAGGAGGCGAGGGAGCCGTGGCGGGATGTCCCGCCGTGGACACCATCAAGGAGGTGGATGGCGAGGGAAGGGTCGTGTCCACTCCGGATCGCTCCCGGCTCTGGCAAGCCCACACACCCCAGGCGTTTCCGGCGGAGGTGCTTCGCCGCGCCTATCGGGAGGACCTGGCGGACGCCACCGACGACGCGTCCCTGGTGGAGCGCCTCGGCGTGACGATCCGGATGGTGGACGCCGGGCCCACCAACCTGAAGGTCACACGCCCCGGGGATCTGGTCCTTGCCGAGGCGATCCTCCGCGGCCGCGGAGAGGCTTCCCGGTGAGTGGCGCGCCGCTCCTGCTGGATCTCCGGGGAATCGACCCGGCGGACGCCGACCTGACGGCTCCCGTAGCTCATCTTAGAGGCGGCGGGATCCTCGCGTATCCCACGGAAACGGTGTACGGCTTCGGCGCCCGAGGCACCGTGGGGGGCGTGGACCGGGTGCGCGCCCTGAAGGGCAGGGACGACGACAAGCCGTTCCTGGTTCTGGTGAGAAGCATCGGAGAGGTCGAGGACCTGGCCTGGACCGAGGAGGCGATGGAGCTGGCCCGGATCTTCTGGCCCGGGTCGTTGACCCTCGTCCTCGGTGACCCCCGGCGTCGGTTTCCGCCAGGGGTCCGGAGCCCCTCGGGGGGCGTCGCGGTGCGCGTCAGCCCCCACCCGCTGGTTCTTCGCCTCCTGGAGGAGCTCGGCGAGCCCGTCATCTCCACGAGCGCCAATCCTCCGGGTGGAGCGCCGGCATCGTCCGGAGCCGAGGCCCACGCGGCTGGCGTGGCGCTGGGGGCGGGCTCCGAGCTTCTGGTGCTGCAGGCGGGCGTGCTTCCATTCTCACGCCCATCCACCATCATAGATTGCTCGGGGGATCGTGCCCTGGTCGTTCGGGAGGGCACGATTCCCGTGAGCCGACTCCGCTGCGCCCTGCCCGAGATCCATGACCGCTGACGAGATGCCCGAGCCGTATCGCATCCTGTTCCTCTGCACTGGCAACACCTGCCGGAGCCCCCTCGCGGAGGTGATCGCGCGAAGGGACCTCGCGGCAAGGGGTTGGAGCCATGTGGAGGTCCGCTCGGCGGGGATCGGGGCGGCGGACGGAAGCCCGGCCTCGGGGGGTGCGCTGGGCGCCGCGGCTCGCCACGGCCTCGACCTGTCGCGCCACGAGGCGCACCGCCTGACGGGCGAGTCCGTCGACTGGGCGGACCTGATCCTCACCATGTCGCCCCACCACCTCCAGGTCGCGCGGGCCATGGGCGGGGCGGAGAAGGCCGCCATGATCACCGAGCTCGCCGCGGCACAGGACCCCGTCGGTGTTCCGGAATCGGTCGTCGATCCCTTCGGCGGGTCCGACAGCGAGTACGAGGCCACCTTCGAGCTGTTGGAGCGTCTCGTCGACCGGGTCCTGGATCGCGTTGGCGGAGTGGTGGCGCCATGAGCATCACCGCCTCCACCCGGGTCCTCGCCTTGCTGGGCGATCCCGTGCGCTACTCGCTCTCGCCCGTGATCCAGAACGCCGCGTTCGAGCTGGCAGGGATGGACGGCGTGTACGTGGCGGTCCGCTGTCACCCGGACGACCTCGTCGGGTTCATGCGTGGGCTGGCCAGGGCAGGGGGCGGTGGGAACATCACGCTCCCCCACAAGGAGAAGGCTGCGTCCCTCGTGGACGTGCCCAGCGAGGCCGTGCGGCGCACCGGGGCGTGCAACACGTTCTGGGGTGACGAGAAGGGCTCGGTCCACGGTGACAACACCGACGTGGCCGGGTTCCGGGGCGCGCTCAAGGGATTCATCGGCGACGCGTCCGGGATGCAGGTGCTACTCCTCGGAGCGGGCGGTGCGGCCCGGGCGGCCCTCATGGGGCTCCTCGAGGAAGGCGTGGACGAGGTCGTCCTGCTCAACAGGACCGGGGACCGTTCCCGGGCAGTCGCCCGTCGGATCGGCGGCCCGCGGGCCCGCGTGGCGTCGGGCATCACCGAGGTGCAAGACGGCAGCTTCGACCTTGTCGTCAACTCGACGAGCCTGGGGCTGTCGCCGTCGGACTCGCTTCCTCTCGACCTCGAGGCCATGTCCCGGGTCGGAGCCGTCATGGACCTTGTCTATGGGAGCCAGCACACACCATTCGTGCGAGCCGCGCTGGAGAGGGGGATCCGGGCCATCGACGGGTCGGAGATGCTGGTTCACCAGGGTGCCGCGTCCTTCGAGCGCTGGTGGGGGGAGGCGGCCCCCGTCGAGGCCATGCGGGAAGCTCTGGGACTGGTCCGGCAGGGGTGAGGCCGGCCGGGTGGGCCTCGGGGCTCGCCGATCTCCTTCTTCCGCCGGGGTGTGTGGCGTGCGGCATCTGGATCCCCCAGGGGAGCCGGGCGCGGATGGTGTGCGACACGTGTCGCTCCCGTCTGCGGGAGCCACCCTGGCCCCGCTGTCCGAGGTGCCATCTGCCCATGGGCACCGGACGTCGGACCGAGCCGGATTGTCTGGAGTGCAGGGAGTGGCCCGAGGCCCTGGCCGAGACCCGCTACGCCTTCGTGCTACGGCCTCCGGCGGACCGCCTGGTCCACGCGCTCAAGTACGAGGGCTGGGCGGAGCTGGCCCACGAGATGGGCCGATCCATGGCCCGCATCTGGCAGCCGGAGGGAGCGATGGGGGACCCTTCCCTCGTGGTACCGGTGCCCACCACTCCGGCAAGGGTCCGCAAGCGGGGGTACAACCAGGCGGAGCTGCTGGCGGAGTGCTTCGCGGAGGCCCGAGGCCTGACTCTCGTGAAGGCCCTGGAGCGGGCCGGTCGGGGGGGCACCCAGGTCGCCTTGCACCCCTCGGAGCGTAGGGCTAACGTCAGGGGCGTCTTCGCCGCGCGATCCGCCCAGCTGGCCCGCCTACGCGGGGCACGGGTCATCCTGATCGATGACGTGCTCACCACCGGGTCCACCGCCGCGGCGGCCGCCAGCGAGCTCCGTCGGGCGGGGGCGAAGCGGGTGGTGTTGGTCGCGTACGCGAGGGCGCTGCCTCACACCGGCGCGGACGGGCCCTGAAGCCCTCCTCGCCAGAGCATCCACACCCTCCTCTGACCTCTCAGGAGCCTCGACAAGCCGATGGCCATCCGCATAGCGATCAACGGGTTCGGGCGCATTGGACGGAACGTCCTCCGCTGTGCCAAGCAGGCAGGTCGCACCGATCTGGACTTCGTCGCCGTCAACGACCTGACCGACAGCAAGACGCTGGCCCACCTCCTGAAATACGACTCCGTTCACGGCCGGTACGAAGGGACCGTGGAGGTGTTCGAGGACGGCCTGAGGGTCGACGGCGACGACCTGAAGGTCTTCGCGGAGCGTGACCCGTCCAAGCTCCCCT
>JBDHGI010000134.1:12394-22848 GCA_039589955.1 Gemmatimonadota bacterium
GGGGTGGACATCGTCGTCGAGGCCACCGGGATCTTCCGGTCCAGGGAGCAGGCTGCCCAACACCTGGACGCCGGAGCCCGGAAGGTCATCATCTCGGCGCCGGGCAAGAACGAGGACGTCACGGTGGTGCTGGGCGTCAACGAGGGCATGTACGATCCGGAGAGCCACCACGTGATCTCCAATGCCAGCTGCACCACCAACTGCCTGGCTCCCGTGGTGAAGGCCCTCATGGAGTCCTTCGGTTTCCGACACGGCTTCATGACGACCATCCACGCCTATACCAACGATCAGTCGATCCTGGACCTTCCCCACAAGGACCTGAGGCGGGCCAGGGCCGCCGCCATGTCCATGATCCCGACGACGACGGGTGCGGCGCGTGCGACGGGCCTGGTGATTCCCGAGGTCAAGGGCAAGATCGACGGGATGGCCGTGCGCGTTCCGACGCCCGACGTGTCGCTCGTCGACCTGGTGGCCGAGGTGGAGAAGGACACCACGGTCGAGGAGGTGAACGCCGCGTTCCGGGACGCGGCAGCAGGTGCCATGGAAGGGATCCTCGGCGTAAGCGACCAGCCGCTCGTCTCCATCGACTACACGGGCGATCCCCGCAGCAGCATCGTGGACGCGCTGTCCACCAACGTCGTCAACGGACGCCTGGTGAAGGTCTTGTCCTGGTACGACAACGAGTGGGGGTACTCCAGGAGGGTCGTGGATCTCGCTGTCCTGATCGGCGAGCGGCTCTAGGCGACTCCCGTCGGCATGGGCCGGCCGGAACCGAGGGGAGGTCGGCGGGGATCCCCCGCCGGCCTCGCCGTGTAAGTCAGGCGGGGTTGTTGCGTATATGCGGCCGTGCTAATGGAACGAGAGACGCAAGCCGAGGTGACGCACCGCGCTCGCGCGCAAGTGTCCAGGGACCTGCCTCGCGATTTCGAGACCTGGTTCCACGACCATCGAAGCGCGGTGTTCCGCTATGTCCGCTTCCGCGTCGCGACGCGCGAGGCGGCAGAAGACGTGACCTCGGAGGTCTTCATGAAGGCGCTCCGGTCCCTGCATCGCTACGACCCCGACCGGGCAGCGCCGCGCACGTGGCTGCTGCGCATCGCCCGCAATGCGGTGACGGACCATCTCCGCGCCCTGCGGCGCAGGGGTTCTTTGCACGTATCTCTGGACCGGGTGCCGGATCTCGTATCGGACATGCCGTCCCAGGAGGAGCGGGTGATCCGTGAGGAGCGCATCCAGCGCCTGCTCAACGGAAGCCGAACGCTGAGGCGCGCGGATCAGGAGGTCCTCTCCCTGCGGTACGGCTCGGGTCTCGACAACGGGGAGATCGCCGAGCATCTGGGAGTCAGCAACAATGCGGTCGCCGTAAGGCTTCATCGGGCCCTCAAGCGCCTGCGAGAGGCCGTCGATCGCAACAACGAGCTAATGAACGAATATGAAGGATAGATCGGAAGCCGGGGACCTGAAGCTGTCCAGGGAGCTGGCGGATATCCACCATGAGCTCTCCTCCTTGAGCTTCGAGGAGAGGCCCTCGTTCGGTCCGGAGCTCCTGGCCGAGCTCGAGCGGGAGTGGATCCGCTCGGAGCCCCGGCACCGCTGGCCGGTCCGGCAGCTCCTGGCGGCTGGGGTGACCGGCCTTCTGATGGTGGGCTTCGGCGTTCCCTCGGCGCGGGCTTCGCTGGTGCGACTCGTCGAGTCCTTGCGCCCCGTGGTGGAGGACGCCGCACCGATCCCCGATCCCGATCCGGCTCCGCCGGTGTTCGAGCTACCCGAGGCTCTCCCCGCGGCCCTGCCGACGGAGGATGTGCCGGCCCCGGAGCGTCAGGGACCCGGGGAGCTCCCACCGGCACCCGAGAGCCCCGCTCCCTATGACGGACCTGAGGCCACCTTCCCCGAGCTGCTGGATCGTGAAGGTACCGAGGCCTTCGTCCTGCGGAACTATCCCGATGGCCTACAGCGGGCGGGAATCGGCGGAGTCGTCCGGGTCCTGCTCTGGGTGGACTCGCTGGGTCAGGTACAGGAGGCTGGACTCGAGCGGGGATCGGGGATTCCGGAGCTGGACCAGGCGGCCCTCGACGTGGCACCTTCGTTCCGCTTCCTTCCGGGCCGGCGTAGGGGACGACCCGTGGGCACCTGGGTGGAGTTCGATGTCCGCTTCGAGGTCCCGCCGGAGGGGGTCATCCCGATCGAGCTGCCGATTGTCGATCCGCTGGATCGGCCTCAGGTGCCCGACATCCCGGACCTCGCCCTGACCGAGGAATGGGTTGCCAACCTCATGACCCGCCCCAACGAGGGGGACGGCGAGGCTGGCGAACAGCTCAGGATCGCCATCGACGATGACGAGCTCGTCGGCCGCCTGGGACCCATCGAGGCCATCTTGGAGGGTGAGCCTCCGGCCGGGTCGGCGCCGACCCGGTGGCGATCGGAGATCACCCGGGCCCTCGAGCGGGCTGTCGCCCGAGATCCGGACAATGCCGCGCCGCTCCTCGCCCTGGCACGGATCCGGCAGAAGCAGGGCCTTCGTACGGAGGCCCGGATCCTGTACGAGCGTGGGCTTCAGCGGGCCAGGAGGAATGCCGGCGTGTCGCCCGCCATCCTGGGGTACCTGCATTACGAGCGCGGGGCCCTGATCCAGGAGGGTTGGCTCGCGTCTCAGGAAGGTGGACGCGTATCCGCCCAGGCCCTGCCCGCCCAGGCGTGCCCCCAGACCCGATCGTCGGGTGGCGCGGCGTCGGGCTACGCCTCCGTCGACCGGCTGATCGCGTGGAACTACCTGTGTCCCGCGGCCCTGGGGGACGTGCTGGAGGAGCACTATCAGGAAGAGGATCGACGGAACGACGGGGACTTCGCCCTGATGATGGCGTCGTTCCGCGCCGCAGCGGAGGCCTATCCGGCCCATCCCGAGGCCAACGCCGAGATCCTCCTGGCCCTCGCGGACGAGGGTCGGTGGCGGGAGGTCGTGGAGGGAAGTCGTCGCTTCGCCGCGGCCTCGGGGGGACATCCGCACGCGCTGCTGATGGAAGGGGTCGCGCTCCAGCGGCTGGCGCGGAGTGAATCGGCGCGGAGCCGCTTCGAGCTCGCGTTCCAGCGTATGACCACGGAAGATGTCGATGGCATCAGGGACATCTCGCTTCTCCTGGGGCCCCAGGAGCAACGGGAGTACCTGAAGACGTCCCGAGACGAGCGCATAGCCCGGCAGTCGCGGTTCTGGGCTTCCCTGGATCCCATTCTCTCCACGGCGGTGAACGAGCGCGAGGTGGAGCACTGGGCCCGCTCTGCCCATGCCACGCTGCGGTTCGGGAGCGTCGACACGGACCCAGGGGTCGTGTGGGTCCGCTACGGTCCGCCCACGACGGTGAGGGTGTTCAGCGAGCGGCCCGGGACGAAGGCGGAGTTCTGGGACTACGGCTCTGGGCCGGACGTGACGTTCTCCCGGATGGGCTCACGCGGCGACATGGACCTGACGTCCGAAGGGCGAGCCTATCTGGACGATCTTCGCCCGATCCTGCCCCACCGGTACGGCAGGGCCTCCAGGATCGTCTCGCCGCTTCCCGGGCAGGTCGCCGTCTTCCGTGGCGCGACCGACGGCACGTGGGACGTGGAGATCCACACCGACGTGCCCGTCGCCCTCGCCACGGGGGAGCGCGACGGCATCGAGATCGGCCTCTTTCTCCTCGATGGCGACGGTCGCATCCTGTCCGAGCGACGGGACATGACGCCGGCCAGGCCGAGCACCGTTGCAGTGAGGGCGTCGACGGTTTCCGGCACCGAGACCATAGTGGTGGAGCTCTACAACGAGACCGCCGGGCGGGCAGCGGCGTTGCGGAGGTCCCTCCAGAGCGTGCCGGAGGAGGGAGCCTACACCTCCGACCTCATGGTCGTGCGGTCCGTGGCCAGGGATCCCCACCAGGTGCTCCGGGGCGCCCCCTGGATGGAGCCGCTCACCCTCGAGGGCGCCGTCGCCGATCCCGCCGTGGGCCTCTTCTTCGAGCTCTACCGTGTGGAGGCACCGTGGTATCGGCTTCGGGCGGAGATCGTGGACAGGGATAGCGGCGCCACCGCGGACCTCCGCATCCGTCCCGTGGGCGAGGAGAAGCTTCGGACCAGCTGGGAGCGGCGTCCCGCGGACGGGCCGGTGACGGCGGAGCTCGTCACGGCGGAGATTGCCGAGGTGCCGCCCGGGGAGTACGTGCTCAGGGTGATCGCCGAGCTCGGCGAGGAGAGATCGCCGCTGGTGCTGGAGCGGGACTTCACCCGACGCTGACCCCGCGCCAACAGGCCCCCCGGGCGACGAGCGATGGTGACGCCGGGGGCCCTTCGGCCGAGCGTACCGCCCGAGGGCCTTCTTTCGTACCTTCCACCGGCACCCCGGTGGACCCTACTCCCAACCGACATGAGCAAACTGACCCTGGGTGACCTGGATCCAGGTACCCTCACCGGCGTGGTCGCTCTGGTACGGGCGGACCTGAACGTTCCCCTCGAGGGCGGGACGGTCGCGGACGATCAGCGGATCCGCGCGTCCCTCCCCACCTTGGAGTTCCTCACTCGGGCCGGTGCCCGGGTGGTCCTCCTCTCTCATCTGGGTCGGCCCAAGGGCGAGCCCGCTCCGGACTTCTCCCTGCGCCCGGTGGCCGACAGGCTCCGGACGCTCCTGGGGGACGGGAGCGTGCGGTTCGTGGCCGAGGCCACCGGCCCCGACGTGGAGTCGCTTCCCTCCACGCTGGCCGATGGTGAGATCGCGCTTCTCGAGAACACGAGGTTCCTTCCCGGTGAGACGGTCAACGACACGGATCTAGCCGAACGGTGGGCGGCTCTCGGCGACCTGTTCGTGAACGACGCGTTCGGAACCGCCCACCGCGCGCATGCTTCCACCGCGGGGCTGGCCGAGGCGGTCAAGCGCCGAGGCGGCCGGGCGGTGGCGGGCTTCCTTCTCGCCAAGGAGCTGCGCTTCCTCGGCGAGGCCCTTGATCGGCCGCGGCGGCCCTTCGTCGCGATCCTCGGGGGTGCCAAGATCTCGGGGAAGATCGAGGTCATCGAGTCCTTGCTGCCCAGGGTGGATCGGCTCCTGGTCGGGGGGGCGATGGCCAATACCTTCTTCCGGGCCTTGGGCCTCGAGACCGGGGCCTCCCTGGTCGAGGAGAAGCGCATCGAGATGGCCCGGGACCTTCTCCAGCGCGCCGGGGAGCGGATCCTCCTGCCGGTGGACTGTGTCGTCACCGGGGAGATCTCCGAGGGCTCGCCCAGCCGAGAGGTGCCGCGGGACGGCGTGCGCTCCGGAGATCGGATCGTGGACATCGGATCCACCACGAGAGGCCTCTTCGCCGGGGAGGTGGCGTCGGCGGGCACCGTGGTCTGGAATGGCCCCATGGGCGTCTTCGAGGTCGAGCCCTTCGACGAGGGCACGGTATCGGTGGCCCGGGCGGTGGCCGAAGCCTGCGACGAGGGAGCCCTCGGCGTACTGGGTGGGGGCGACTCCGCTGCAGCCGCGGAGCGCGCAGGCGTCGCGTCCCGCCTCACCCACGTCTCCACGGGAGGTGGTGCGTCCCTGGAGCTGCTGGCGGGGTCCCTCCTGCCGGGTGTGGAGTCTCTCAGCGAGGGAGCGTGAGCATGGCCGTGATTGCGGGGAACTGGAAGATGAACCACGGCCCACGGGCCACCGTGGATTTCTTCGCGGCGCTGGAGCTGCCCGACAGCGCGGGGGGGCACGAGCTGATCGTCTTCCCTCCGGCGCTGTCGCTGGCGGCGGCCAGGGACGCGACGGGCCGGGATCCGCGGGTGCAACTGGGGGTCCAGAACGTCCACTGGGAGGATCGGGGAGCGTTCACCGGGGAGATCTCGGCATCGATGGCCAGGGACGCGGGGGCCCGCTTCGTGCTCATCGGGCATTCCGAGCGCCGGCACGTGTTCGGCGAGACCGACGAGGAGGTCGCACGGAAGCTGGGGGCCGTACGCCGCCAGGGGCTGGTACCCGTGGTGTGTCTCGGGGAGACGTTGGACGAGCGGCGCTCGGGGCGGGTGGAGGAGGTCATCCTGCGCCAGCTGGAAGTGGCGCTGACCGCCCTGGAGGGGTCCTCCGACAGGCTCCTGCTCGCCTACGAGCCGGTGTGGGCCATCGGCACGGGTGAAACCGCGACCCCGGAAGACGCGTCCGCGGCCCACGGAGCCCTCCGGGCGCGCCTGGACGAGCGGCTCGGAGCGGCGCGCTCCACACGGACGCCCATCCTGTACGGCGGCAGCGTGAAGCCGGACAACGCCGCCGACCTCCTTTCGGCGGCCGACGTCGAAGGGGTCCTGGTCGGGGGAGCCAGCCTGGACGCGGCTTCGTTCGCCGCGCTGGTGGCCGCCGCCGGGTAGGACCGGTGATCCAGGTTGCCTGGACGGCGTTGACACCCCGGAGCCGCGGTTCGACGTTTAATGTCTCTCTACCAACCCGAACGAAGCTGGCGGGACGATGTACGGATTTCTGCTGACGGTCCTGGTTCTCGACGGAATCTTCCTCGGGGTCGTGATACTCCTGCAGTCCGGAAAGGGCGGCGGCCTGGCGGCCGTTGGCGGAGGCACCGCCATGACGGAGGGCATCCTCGGAGGTCGGCAGGCCACGACCGTGCTGACCCGGGCCACGTGGACCGCAGGCACCATCTTCATGGTGCTGGCTCTCGTGCTGTCCATCATGTCCTCCCGTTCCCAGCAGCCGCAGTCGGTGATTCAGGTCGACGCGCCTGCTGCTCCGGCCCCCGTTCTGGGCGGCGAGCCGGTCCCACCCGGGAACGAGAGCGGAGAAGAGACCACGGGGGAGTCCACGGGCAACCCCGGGAACTGATGGCAGGCGCGGGTTGACTCTCGGGCCCCCGGTTCGAGTGCCGCCGCTCTGTCGTGAAGGGGTCTCCAGGGGGAAGCGCCGCTCTCTCGGGCAATCCCGGCCCCTGGCCCACGGCGGAGCGCGAGCCCGTGGCTGAGTCGGCCATTCCCCCCCTGGGTCGCGACGACCTCCAGGAGCTCTTTCGGTGGATGGTCACCGCCCGTGTCGCCGAGGAGCGGCTCGAGCTGCTCCAGAAGCAGGGCCTCGTGGCCGGGAGCATCTACGGGTCCCTTGGGCAGGAGGGGGGCGTCGCGGCCGCCTATGCGTTGCGACGACCCATCAAGGGGGCGAGGGACTTCGTGGCTCCGTCCCTGCGCGGCTGTGCGGCGCTGCTACTCTTCGGTGGAAGCCTGCAGGACTACTTTCGCCAGCATCTGGGCCGGGCCACGAGCCCCACCCGTGGCAGGGATGGGGGCGTCTACTGGGGTGACCACGCCCGAGGGGTCCTGGGCCCCATCGCCCCCCTGGGAACGATGGTCGAGGTCATGGCAGGCGTAACCCTGGCCTTCAAGCTCCGCGGGGAGGATCGGGTGGGAATGGTGTTCAGCGGAGACGGAGCCACGTCCACCGCGGCCTGGCACGAGGGCCTTTCCCTGGCCTCGGCGCAGCGCTGTCCCATGGTGCTGGTCATCGAGAACAACCAGTGGGCGTTCTCCACTCCCACGCGGCGGAGCACCGGACTCGGCAGCTTCATGCAGAAGGGCCCGGCGTACGGTATCGGTGCCGATTCCGTGGACGGCACGGACGTGGAGGCGGTCTATGCCGCCAGCGCCCGGGCCGTGGCTCGGGCCCGGGCAGGGGAGGGCACCCAGCTCCTCGAGCTCCGATACTTCCGCCGCAAGGGGCACGCCCAGCACGACGCTCAGGAATACGTGGATCCCCAGGCCATTGCCGAGTGGGAGGAGCGGGACCCGATCCGGCGTCTCGAGAGCGTGCTCCTCGAGCGGGAATGGGCGACCCGGGGCCAGCTCAGGTCCGTCTCGGACGAGGCGGAGGCCGCCGTGGTCGTCGCGGCGGCGGCGGCGACGGACGAGCCGGCCCCGTCGGGCCCCGATGCGGTGACGGGAATTTACACCGACCTCACCGTGGAGACGCCGTGGACCCGCCGCTCCCCCCCCCTCCCGACACACTCCTGAGCGACCGCATGGACGTTACGAAGCCCGAGCACGTGACCAAGACCCGGCGCGGGGAGCCGGTGACCCTGCTGGAGGCCATTGCCGAAGCCCTCTTCGAGGAGATGGAGGCGGATGAGCGGGTCTTCCTGATGGGCGAGGACATCGGCACCTACGGCGGGGCCTTCAAGGTCACCCGCGGCTTCCTCGAGGCCTTCGGGGAACGGCGTGTGATCGACACGCCCATCGCGGAGGGAGGCTTCACGGGTGCGGCCGCCGGGGCGGCCCACATGGGCCTTCGTCCCGTGGTCGAGATGCAGTTCATGGACTTCATCTCCCCGGCGTACGACGTCATCACGAACTACATCGCGACCTCGCACTACCGTGGCGCTGGGCCGCTTCCTCTGGTGATCCGGGGGCCCGTCGGTGGTGGGAATCGCGGTGGGCCCTTCCACTCCCAGAACGTGGAGATGGCCTTCTTCCACACGCCGGGTCTCAAGATCGTGTACCCGAGCACGCCCAGCGACGCCAAGGGACTCCTGAAGGCGGCCATCCGCGACGACAACCCCGTGATATTCGAGGAGCACAAGGGCCTCTACCGGGCGCCGGGCCTGAGAGAGGTTCTCCCGGACGAGGACTACGTCGTGCCTCTCGGGAAGGCACGACTGGCCAGGCAGGGAAAGGACGTCACGGTGGTCACCTATGGCTCCATGGTCCACCGCAGCCTCGAGGCGGCGGACGAGCTGGAGGCGAAGGACGGGATCTCCCTGGAGGTTCTGGATCTGCGCACGCTCCTTCCGCTGGACGACGCGTCTGTGATGGAGAGCGTCAAGAAGACGGGACGGCTGCTGGTCGTTCACGAGGATACGCGGACCGGAGGAATCGCCGGCGAGATCGCCATGCGAGTGAACGAATCGGCGTTCGAGTGGCTGGATGCCCCGATCCTGAGAGTGACGGCCATCGATGCCCCCGTCCCGTACTCCGGCTCGTTGGAGGACTACTTCCTCCCCCAGGTGAAGGACATCGTGACGGCGGCAGGGTACCTTGCCCGGTACTGACGCCGGGGTCGAAGAAGAGGGAGGAAGGGTGCAGCGGACCGAAGGGAAAGGCCGAGGGTAAGGGTCCCCGGCCTGCGTCGAACAGAAGACCTGGAGAAGACCGCGTGGCGCGTATCGAAGTCCCTATGCCTCAGATGGGTGAGTCCATCGCCGAGGGCACGGTGTCGAAGTGGCTGAAGCGACTCGGCGATCCCGTGGAGAGGGATGAGCCCATCCTGGAGATCTCCACCGACAAGGTGGACGCGGAGATCCCTGCGCCATCGTCAGGCACGCTCGTGGAGATCCTGGTGGAGGAAGGGGCGACGGTCGAGGTGGGCACCATCGTCGCCTACCTCGATTCCGAGGGGGGGGCGGCGGTGGCGAAGCCGGAGCCGCCCACCCTGGAGACCGGAGCGGAGGCCCCGGCCGCGGCGCGGCCGGCCACGCCGGTACCAGCCCCGTCGGCCGGCGCGGCTGCGGAGGAAGCAGCCCCGGAATCCGCCGAGGAGCGGCTCCGGACCCGCTCGACGCCCGTCGTGCGGAAGATCGCCGCGGAGCACGGAATCGACATCGCCACTGTCCCGGGAACGGGACATGCCGGGCGCGTGACCAAGCAGGACATCCTGGATCTCATCGACGCGGGCGGGACGACTCCCTCGGTGCCGGCCGAGGAGGCCCCCAGGGCGGCTCCGGCTCCGCCCCCCGCGCCGGCTCCCGCGACTCCGACGCCGCCGCCGGCGGCTCCCTCGGACCTGTGGCGGCGGTTCTATGGAGAGGTGGAGCACCCCGAGTTCCCGGTGCGGGACGCCGATCGGGTGGAGCCCATGGACAAGATCCGCCGACTCACGGCGGAGCACATGGTGCTCGCGAAACGGGTCGCGCCCCACGTCCACTCCTTCATCGAGGTGGACTTCACGGCCATCGACCGGATCCGGGCCGCGAGCCGGAAGAAATGGGACGAGCAGGGAGTCCGGGTCAGCTACACGGCTTTCGTCGCTTGGGCCGTGTCGAGGACCCTCCGGGAGTTCCCCATGGTCAACTCGGCGGTCTCGGGGAACAACGTCATCTTCCGCGGCAACGTCAACCTGGGGATGGCGGTGGACCTGAACCCCGGGCTCATCGTGCCCGTCATCAAGGACGCCGACGACCTGAGCCTGCTGGGCATCGGCCGCAAGATCGTGGACCTCGCCGAGCGCGCCCGCGCGCGTCAGCTGATGCCGGACGAGATCCAGGGCGCGACCTTCTCCATCACCAACCCCGGTGTGCTGGGCACGCTCGTCGGAATGCCCGTGATCCCCAAGG
The DNA here is from genome assembly GCA_039589955.1 of Gemmatimonadota bacterium. GTDB lineage: Bacteria > Gemmatimonadota > Gemmatimonadetes > Longimicrobiales > Gaopeijiaceae > SZUA-318. The sequence goes on from JBDHGI010000134.1 coordinate 22,702, forward strand.
GCACGTCGGCGATTCTCGGCACCGGCGCCATCGAGAAGCGCGTGGTCGTGGTGGAGGACCCGGAGACCGGGGGTGACGCCATGGCCATTCGGAAGCGCTCGCTCTTCTCGCTGGGATACGATCACCGCATCGTGGACGGCGCCGACG
>JBDHGI010000135.1:0-12041 GCA_039589955.1 Gemmatimonadota bacterium
GAAGAGCCCACATCACCTCGCCTACCCGTTGGACGGACCTTTCGCACGACGGCCATCTCAATCGGGTCGTCCCCGTCCGGAGGGCATCGATCGGGATGCTCGCATCATCGGACATCGGTCGGCTACACTCGGGGAGGGAGGGGTCACTGCCCGCCGCCATGCTCGAGGACTTCGGGAAGGTTCCGCACCGCGCCAAACAGCGGGAATGGACAGCGGGGATCCTGCGCCCGACAGGATGGACGGCACTGCGTGCCGTCGTCTCGCGGAATTGCTACAGGGCCTCCGGAGGGCCTATTCCGCCGCTCGGCTCGAACCTGTGAAATGACCTAGCAGTTCGGTCACGGTTCGAATCTGGGTCTTGCTCGCTCGCAACGAAGTCTCGGGCGCGATCCTCATTTCTTCTTTACTCATGCGCCCGACAGGATTCGAACCTGTGACCTCATGCTCCGGAGGCATGCGCTCTATCCAGCTGAGCTACGGGCGCTCCGGCCGCCGGACGAGTCCGACGGTGGGCCTGAAAATCGCCAAATGGCGCCTCGGGTCAAGTTAGGGTCAAGCCCTCAGCGCCTCCACGAGGCGGCCTATGTCCGCCTCGTCGTTGTAGATGGCGGGTGATACCCGGATCTGGTTCCAGTTGTCCCCGCCCACCGCCACCACGACGCGAGCCGCGCGCAGGCGCTCGAGGACGGCTGCGGGGTCGGCCACCTCGAACGACACGATGGGCGTCGCGCCGGGATCGGGCGTGATACACCGGAACCGGTCCGAGTCGAGCTCGTCCACGAGTCGCCTAACCAGGGCCACCGAGTGGGCATGCAAGGACTCGACACCGCGCTCGTGGATGAACTTCAGTCCCTCCCAGGCGGCGCAGTAGCCCAGATAGCTGACGTGTCCGGGCTGATACCGGGTGGCGTCCGCCCGCGGCCGGAACACGTAGTCCTCCTCTACGGGGTCCGGGTCCTCCACCCAGGGCGCGTAGTTGCGCACGGCGTGGCCGGGGAAGAGGCGGTCGGTGAGCGCGGTGCCCTGAAGGTCTTCGCGGACGTACAGGAAGCCCACCCCGTGGACGCCGAAGAGCCACTTGTAGACCGAGCAGGCGGCGAAGTCGATCCCCAGCTCCTCCACGTCCATGGGGACGGCGCCGGCGGCCTGGATGATGTCCGCGTACACCAGGGCGCCCCGGTCGTGGGCGAGGCGGCTGAGCTCCGCCATTGGCTCCATCCGCCCGTTGACGTTGGAGACCGAGGAAACGGCCACCAGCGCCGTGCGCTCGTCCATGGCGTCGCCCATGCGGTCGAGGCTCACGTCGAAGTCGGTCGCTGGCAAGATGCGCACGTCCAGGCCCCTCTTCCTCAACCCCACCAAGTTGTGGAGGGAGCCACCGAAATGCATGTCGTTGGTGACGACGTTGCCTCCCCGGCGTAGCGCCTCCAGGGAGTCGAGGACGATCTGCTCCCCCGCCTTGGTGCAATGGACCAGCCCGATCTCGGAGGGCTTCGCACCGATGAGCGTGGCGAAGCCGCCCCGCACCTCGGAGCGCATCCGCTCCACGTAATCCGAGCGGCCTCCGCCGGGACCCATCCGGACGAACTCGATGTAGCGTCCGAGCCCTTCCTCGGCGAAGGAGCCCAAAGGGGTTCCACCCGCGGCGTTGAGGAAGGTCTCGTCCCCAAGCCTCGGAAAGAGGCCGCGATCGCCCCGCTCCTGCGGGGGAGAACCGCCCTCGCCCTCCAGATCCAGCGAGCGCATGCCCACTGCACTCCCTATGCCCGTGGCGACGAACTCCCGGCGGTTCATGGGCTACCTCCCTCTGTTCTCGAAAGGACTCCGCCCGCCGCCGGTGGGGCGACGGGCGGAGGCAGAGTGAGCGCGCGGAATAAGCCGAGTTCTGTCCCCGACGCGAGCGCCTGGGGGAGGATCATTCATCTGGGACCGCCGTCGCCGACGGCCTCGTGCGGCCTACCCGGGACATGGAGGCGGGCCACCTCACGTCCTCTACATGGCCTTGCTCCGGGTGGGGTTTACCGTGCGACCCCTGTTACCAGCGGCCCGGTGCGCTCTTACCGCACCCTTTCACCCTTGCCTGTGCCGCGCGGGGCGCGGCCATCGGCGGTTTGCTTTCTGTGGCACTTTCCGTCGCCTCACGGCGCCCGGGCGTTACCCGGCACCCTGCCCTGCGGAGCTCGGACTTTCCTCCCACGGTCGGCCGAAGCCGCCGCAGGCGATCCTCACTCGCACGCTCACGGCCCTCTTACCCGCGTGGCGTCCGCCGGGGTCCCGTCTCAGACCTCGCCAAGCCCCGAGGGGAGCCCTATGCTGGCCCCATGGACCCCCGACCCCCCTTCGATCTCGAAGCGATCCGCCGCCGCATCCCCATCCTCCGGACGCACGTGGTCATGAACGGGTGCTCCCAGGCGCCCCAGAGCGAGGTGGCCAGGGAGGCGGCGGACGCCTACCTGACCTCGTGGGCCACCGACGGCATGGACTGGGTCCGGTGGATCGCCGAGGTGGAGGCCGCCCGGGCCGAATTCGCCGCCCTCGTCGGTGCCGAAGGGGAGGACGTAGCCGTGGCCACGTCCGTGTCCCAGGCCACGGCGAGCCTGGCCACGGGCCTCGACTACACGGGTACGCGGCACCGGGTCTTGGTCAGCGGGATGGAGTTCCCCACGGTGAGCCACGTGTGGCTCGCCCAGGAGCGCTTCGGCGCCGAGGTGACCCACATCCCGGTGGAGGACGGACACATCCCCCTGGAGCGCTACGCGGCGGAGGTGGACGAGCGCACGCTCGTGGTGTCCGCCACCCGGGCCTGGTATCAGAACGGCGTCGAGCAGGACATCGAGGCCCTCGCCGAGATCGCCCACGACCGGGGCGCGCTGCTCTACGTGGACGCCTATCAGGCCCTGGGCACCGAACCCTTCGACGCGCCGGCGTCCGGCGCGGACTTCGTGGCCTCGGGCAACCTCAAGTACCTCATGGGCATACCGGGAATCGCCTTCCTCTGGGTGCGGCCCGGCCTTGCGGATCGGCTGCAGCCCGCGGTGACGGGCTGGTTCGGCCGCCAGGAACCCTTCGCCTTCGATCCCGCACGACTCGACTGGGCCGACGGCGCGCGGCGGCTCGATGTCGGCACGCCGCCAATCCTGGAGGCCTACGTGGCCCGAGCGGGGATGGCCTGGCTCCGGGAAGTCGGCCTGGAAGCCATCCACGCCTGGACCCGGGTCCTCGGAGCCCGGCTCCTCGACGGAGCCCGGCAGCGGGGGATCCGGCTCCTCCACACCGTGGACCCCGGCGCCAAGACGCCCAGCACGGCGTTCGCCTGCGACCACAGCCACGCGGTGGAGGAGGCACTGCGGGCGCGGGGGGTGATCGCCTCGGCCCGGGGCCCGGCCATCCGGCTGGCGCCTCACTTCTTCAACAGCGTGGAGGAGGTGGACGAGGCCCTGGACGCCCTGGCCGCCGTGTTGGACGCCCGGTGACCGCCCGCGAGACCTTCGCGTCGCGGGTTGGCGTTCTGGCCACCATGATCGGCGTGGCCGTGGGCCTGGGGAACGTCTGGCGCTTCCCCTACATGGTGGGCCGATACGGAGGCGCCGCCTTCGTGTTGGTGTACGTCGCCATCGCGGTGCTCATCGGCATTCCGGCCCTCATGGCGGAATGGTCCCTGGGACGCCACACGCGAAAGGGTACCCTGGGGGCCTTCCAGGGGGTGGGCGTCCCGGGCGGACGCACCCTGGGCTGGATCCTCGCGGCCATCGTACTGGCGGCGGTGGCGTACTACAACACCGCCATCGGCTGGGTGTTGTATCACGGCCTGGGCCAGCTACTGGCGCCCATGGGCCGGCCGGTGGATCCCGGGCGCATCCTGCCGCCCGCGTCGGGCCTCGAGCCGGTTTCCCTCGGCCTGCAGCTGGTCTTCACCGGACTGGTGTTGGCGCTCCAGGGCGCGGTCCTGGCACGGGGCGTCAGGGAGGGCGTGGAACGGGCCAGCCGGGTGATCACGCCGGTGCTCTTCGTGTCTCTGCTCGTCCTCCTCGCGCGCTCCCTCACCTTGCCGGGCGCGGGGGAGGGTGTCCGGTGGCTCCTGGCCTTCGAGCCCGGAAACGTTACCGCGGCGGGCACCATGGCAGCCCTGGGGCAGGTGGTCTTCTCCGTGGCCCTGGGCGGGACGTTCATGGTGACCTACGGCTCCTACCTCGATGCCGGCGCCGACCTCCGGGCCGATGCCGCCCTCACCGTCGCAGGGGACACCACCGCGGGGCTCCTGGCCGGGCTGGCCCTATTCCCGGCGGTGTTCGCCCTGGGGCTGGAGCCGGGCTCGGGACCGGGGCTGCTCTTCGTCACCCTCCCCGAGCTCTTCGGCCGCCTTCCGGCCGGATGGGTCTTCGGCACCCTCTTCTTCGGCTCCCTGGCGGGCGCCGCCCTTCTCTCGGGAATCGCCGCGTACGAGGTCCTCGTGGCTGGCCTCTGCGACGCCCTGGGATGGAGCCGGATGCGGGCCATCCGAACCGTGGGCGCTTCGGCGCTCGCCCTCGCGATCCCGCCCATGGTGAACCTGGAGATCTTCGTGCCCTGGGACCTGACCTTCGGATCCGGGGGGCAGACCTTCGGCGCCGTGCTGGCGGTAGCTACGGTGGGGTGGGCGATGAGACGGGGCGACCTCCTCAGGCAGCTGGGCGGGGACCGTCCCAGCCGCTTCGACCGCCTCCTGGCCGGGTGGCTGCGGTGGGTCGTCCCCTCGGCCGTGCTGGCCGCCTCGGTCTGGTGGCTGGTCACCGAGGTCCTGGGCCTCGTCCCGGCCCCGTAGCGCCACGGGGGCGCTCCCCCTACGTTGGCCGCCCACCCAAGCACGGAGTCGCTCATGCGTCGCGCCCTCGTCGCTCTCCTGGTCGTCGCGGTCCTGGCTTCCTGGGCGGTCTTCCTGGCCCGCAGCCCTTCCTCCTCCTCAGGGGACGCGGTGGTGGTCTACCTCGTCCGCCACGCCGAGCGCGCCGAGGACGGCACCGACGATCCACCCATCTCCGATGCGGGACAGGCGCGCGCCCGCCTCCTGGCCGACCTGCTGAGGGATGCGGGGGTCACCCACGTGCACTCCACGGGCTACCTGCGCACCCGCTCCACGGCGGAGCCCTTCGCCACCCGGAGCGGCCTCGGCATCACGTCCTACGATCCCCGGGACCTCTCCACCTTCGCGGCGGAGCTGCTGGCGACGCCCGGCCGGCACCTGGTGGTGGGCCACAGCAACACGACACCGGACCTGGTGGAGGCCCTGGGTGGCGACCCGGGCGGACCCATCGACGAGGCCGAGTACGATCGCCTGTACGTGGTCACCCGAGCCGCAGGCGGTGGCATCAGCACGGTGCTTCTGCGATTCGGGCAGGCCTTCGGCGGCTGAGTCCCGACCTCAGGAACGTCCGAGGACGCTCCCGGCCAGTCGGCCACAAACGCTCGGAGCGGGTGCTCGCCTCCCTCATCGTGCGGCTGGACGACCTGATCTTCCGGCAACGTTCGGCGCTGGTCCAGGAGGACGTCAGGCGGTAACCTAGGCCTCCGTAGCGGGCCCGCGCCTTGCGCCGGCTCCCGGTGCCACCCGGGGGTCCACCCTTAGGATCGCCCACACCCAGGGAACGCCCTTGGCCGAGCGGACGACCCGACGTCCTTCCCCACCGTCCCAAGCCGTACTCAAGTCCAAGCCTGGCGGCCTGGGCATGTTCGGAGGGGTCTTCACGCCGTCGATCCTGACGATCCTCGGCGTGATCATGTACCTCCGGTTCGGCTGGGTGGTAGGCCAGGTCGGGTTGGCGGGCACGCTCCTCATCGTGACCCTCTCCACGTCCCTCACGTACCTGACCGCCCTCTCCGTGGCCGCCATCGCCACGGACCAGCGGGTGCGCACCGGTGGTGCCTACTACATGATCAGCCGGTCTCTGGGGGTCGAGACCGGGGGCGCGGTGGGCATCCCCCTCTACCTCGCCCAGGGTCTCTCGGTGGCGCTGTACACGGTGGGCTTCGCCGAGTCGGTTACGCGCACCTTCCCGGCGCTGGACGCCCGGGCGGTGGGGCTGGTCACGACGGTGGCCGTGGCGGTCCTGGCCCTCACCTCCGCTCGGGCCGCCATCCGAGCCCAGTACGTCATCATGGGAGCCATCGCCCTCTCCCTCCTCTCCCTCCTCTTCGGAAGCGGCCTCGAGGGAGTGCAGGTGCAGGGCCTGGGCACCCCTGAGCCCGCCGACCTCCAGGGCTTCTGGGTGGTCTTCGCGGTGTTCTTCCCCGCCGTGACGGGGATCATGGCAGGCGTCAACATGTCCGGGGACCTGGCCGATCCGGGGCGGGCCATCCCCCGAGGGACCTTCCTGGCCATCGGCACGGGGTACGTCATCTACATGACGCTGCCGGTGATCCTGGCGTTCCGGGTCGACACGGCCAGCCTCGTGGCCGACCCGCTCGTCATGCGGCGGATCTCGGTCTGGGGGGACGCCATCCTCCTCGGCGTCTGGGGCGCGACGCTCAGCAGCGCGGTGGGGTCCATGCTCGGGGCTCCGCGGGTGCTACAGGCCCTGGCCAGGGACGGGATCCTGCCGCGATGGCTCCAATGGGTGGGCAGGGGCAGCGGCGAGGACGACAGCCCGCGGGTGGGCACGGTTCTGACCCTGGGGATCGCGCTCGTGGCGGTCTGGTTCGGGGACCTGAACCTCATCGCCCCGGTGCTCACCATGTTCTTCCTCACCACCTACGGGGTGCTGAACGTCACGGCCGGCGTCGAGCGCTTCCTCGGGAGCCCCTCGTTTCGCCCCCTTTTCAAGGTCCACTGGGCCCTGTCGCTCCTGGGGGCGCTGGGCTGCGCCGGGGTCATGTTCCTCATCAACCCGGTGGCCACCGTCGTCGCCGTGGTCTTCGTCGTGGCCATCTTCCTCCTCCTGGAGCGTCAGGGGCTCGAAGCCGCCTGGGGGGACGTGCGCCGAGGGGTATGGATGGCCCTCACCCGCGCCGGGCTCCTCCAGCTTCGGCGCGCCCAGGAAGATCCACGCAACTGGCGCCCCCACTTCCTGGTGCTGTCCGGCGCCCCCACGAACCGATGGCACCTCATCGAGCTCGCGGCGGACTTCTCACACCACAACAAGGGGCTCCTCACCGTCGCCACCATCCTCTCCTCCTCGGAGCGCGTCACCCACGACCGTAAGCGCGCCATGGAGCGCAAGATCCAGGAATACCTCGGCAAGCGGGGCATCAACGGCCTGGTGCGGGTCGTCTCGGCGGAGGATCCGTTCGTGGGCACGGAGATCCTGGTCGAGGCCTACGGCCTCGGGCCGCTGGTGCCCAACACCGTCCTGCTGGGGGACTCGGAGCGGCCGGACGTGCGGGACCGGTACTGCGCCATGGTGCAACATTTCTGGCAGTCGAAGCGCAACGTGGTCATCGTGCGGGACGCCGATCGCACGGGCTTCGGAGCCCGGAAGCGTGTCGACATCTGGTGGGGAGGACTTCAGGGGAACGGTGCCCTCCTGATGATCCTGGGCTACCTGCTCAAGACGAGCCTCACGTGGCAGGGCGCCGACGTCCATCTCAAGATGGTGGTACCCAACGAATCCGCCGCCCGGGACGCCACGCGCAACCTCACCAACGTCCTCCACCAGACCCGCACCGGGCTGGTGCCCGAGGTGCTCGTCGCCGGAGGGCGTCCCTTCCTGGAGATCCTCCGGGAGTCGTCCCGGGGAGCCGACCTCGTGCTCATGGGTCTGGCGGCCCCGAACGGGAGGGACTTCACCGCGTACTATTCCGACCTCAAGGCGCGGACCGCCGATCTTCCCTGCACGGTCTTCGTCCTCGCCGCCGAGGACGTGGCCTTCCGGGAGGTGCTCTTCCGGGAGATCGCTCCCTAGGAGCCTGTCCGAGCAATCCAGTGGGGCGTTGGGCTCAGAACCGTCGCCCGACCCGCACCCTCAACCCGAGGTCGGGGCTGGTGGGTGTCCATCCGCGCACCACGGCGACGGAGAGCCAACGATCCTCCCCGAACCGGAGCCCGAGGCGACCCTCGCCCAGATCCTCGTTTCCCCGGAACTCGGGTCCCGCGCGGGTGTCGTGATGGCCGGCCAGCTCCAGCTCCGCGGCGACGGGACCCAAGTCGTAGGTGGCCCTGAGCCCGAACAGGAGAGGGTCCACCTGCTCGTTCACCGGATCGCGGGTGCCGTAGATGCCCATGCCCAGCTCGCCCGACACGGACCAGGCGTCCCTACCGATCCGCCCGACCACGAGGGAGTAGAAGTCCGTCTGATCGCGGTCGAGCCCCACGTAGTTGTCGGTGGTGGGTAGAGCCACCCCGAACCGCAGCGCCAGCCCCGTGCTCCCCTCGGCGGGGGTGATGCGGACGACGGTGGACACCCGTGGGACACCGGCGTCCGTGCGCCGGTCACCGTCCGGCGGCGCTGCGAAGTCCGCGGGCTCGGCATAGACCTGCCGGTCGTCGAAGACGCGAACGGTGGTCCCGGCCACCTGGAGCGCCACCCGCCCGAGCGTCCACGTCACCCGGTAGGAGCCCAGCTCGATGGACCGGAGCGTCAGGTCACCGAGATACCCGCGGCTTCCCGGCCCAAGAGGTAGTCGAGGACCTCGGAAGCCGAGTACGCTGTGCGCCCCCGGAGGAACCCCCCCAGCCCGCGCAGGTCATCGCCGCTCGTGAGGAGAGGCAGCTCTGGACCGCCGCCTTTTCGCACCTGCCCGAGGGAGATGTTTGACATGAGGGCATTGCACAGGCACTTGCGGCCCACCGTCTCCTCGACGCTGCCCCCCTTCTTCACGAAGGTACCCACGGGCTCCGACGCGCAGCGGTATCCGATGCGGCCGCTTCCGGCACGGTAGGGAGTCCTGAGGTAGCCGAGGTCGCATACGCGCTCCCTCTCCCCGTACTGCTCGCTCTCCGACAGGCTACCGTCCAGGAAGACCGTCTTGAAGGGGAAGCCCGTGGGGGAGGCCCTGTCGTCGGTGAGCACGTCCACCTCCCCCTGAACCGAGCGGCACACGACCTGTGTCTTCAGGTCGTCACTCAATCCCGACTCCCTGCAGTAGGCGAACAGCGTACCAACCTGGATGCCTTCCGCCCCCTGTGCCTGGGCGGCCTGTAGGTGCTCGGGGCTACCCACGCCGCCCGCTGTCCAGAAAGGAAGGCCGATGTCACGGATCTTCTCGAGATCCACTTCGTCCCGAGGTCCGTAGAGGGGCTCCCCTCGCTCGTTGAGCTGCCTTTCGCCCCGAGGCGGGGCGTTGTGCCCACCCGCCGTCGGCCCCTCGATGACGAGGCCGTCGATCCTCCCCGTGGCCTTCCGCGAAAGCATGGTGGCCAGGGAATTCGAGGCGACGATCGGAAGGAACCGGGGCCTGGACAGCCCAGGAGCCTCACCGTCCCAACACGAGCGGGGATCGAAGCTGACGGACTCGTCCTCGGCACCCGATCCTCCCTGCACATCCAGGCGGATCACCGCACGATCGCCGCCCGCCATGGCATCGAGAGCCCCCGGAATCTCCCTGGGAATCCCCGCGCCCATGAGGACGTAGTCCACGCCCGCGAGCATGGCGCCGTACAGGGAAGCCAGGTTGGGTATCTGGACCTTGGTCAGGAGGTTGATCCCCACGGGTCTACCGTGGCCTTCCTTCGCCAACGTCACCTCGGCGAAATTCGCCAAGCTGATGAGCTGCTCCTGCCATCGGTCGAGGACCCGCTTGTGCATCTTCAGCACGGGGTACGGCTCCCCTTCCTCGCGGCCCCTGGGCCTGAAGTAGCGTTCCAGGGCCTCGGCAACCACCGAAGGTATGGGAAACGACTTCATCGCCCTCCGGTAGTGGCCCCCGGGGTCGCCATCGACGAGACGCCTCATGAGAACCGCGTCGAGAGCCGTCCCCGAGACCACCCCCAGCTGTCCGGCACTGCTCACTGCGTGGGCCAGGGCCCAACCGGAGATACCGACGCCCATACCCCCCTGGATGATGGCGGGAAACAGTGACATGCGGCGGATCTCCTTCGTTCGACGGGACAGCGGCAAGGGCCTGCGAAAGCTACCCGAGCCCGGGACTGCCAGCAACGACGTGTGGACGAGGCGAGGAGCCGCGCCGCCCTGGTTCAGCGCACCACGATCCCCAGGCGGGTGACGCGGCCGCCCGGCCCCACCGCCCAGCCTGTTTGGGCGTCGGCGAAAGCCACGGCCCAGTAGGTGAGCGTGTCGGCGGACTGCCAGGTTCCACCCCGATCCCGGGACCAGTCCATCCCCTCGGGGCCGACGGCGACCACCACCGGCCCCCGGGCGGTCTCCACCCACGCCGACCCGTATGACGGGCCCGACATGGCAGGCCGCCCCGCCCGTGACCAGGTCAAGCCCCCGTCGTCGGTGACGGCGACGTTGTCGGTCCACACGGAGTCCGATCCGATGATGCCGCCGAGGGCGATCCCTCGGCCCTCGGCGGTCATCCGGAGCGTGGTGAGCCCCGCGCCGGGGCCGGAAATGACGGGCACGTCCACGGCACGCCACGTGCGGCCCCAGTCTCCGGTGACGAGGACGCGGGCTCGCTCGGCGTTTCCCGTGGCGATCCACGCGCGTCCCCCCTGGCCCGTCACGAGGCACGTTCCGCTGGCGGCGAATCCTCCCTCCCCGTCCTGGGCCGGGGGCAGTCCTTCGGCACCCACCCGGATCCAGGTGGCTCCCCCGTCCTCGGTGTGGAGGATGAAGGGCACGCCGTCGACTTCGTCTCCGTACACGAGGCCCCGATCCCGGTCCCAGAAGTCCATGCAGTCCAGGAAGGCGTCGGGATGATCGGCCGCATACTGGAGCGTCCAGGTGTCACCGCCGTCATCGGTCCGGTAGATGCGCGACAACGCTCCGGTACCGGAGCTCATGAGATAGGCGGTGCTCGAGTCGAAGGCCGCCACGTCCCGGAACTGGAGATCTTCGGCGTCCTGCATGACTCCCGCGGACCAGCTGGCACCTCCGTCGGTGGTCCGGAGCCAGGTGGCCTCGTGACCGCTGGCCCACACCACATCGGGGGTCACGGGGCTCACGGCCTGCAGGAGGGCCTCGGTTCCCGACGCCTGGGGGCTGGACACGAGCTCGAGCTCCTGCCCGGACGACGGCCGGTCGGCGGTCGACCGACCGCAGGCCTGGGCTCCGAGAACCAGGCACGCGGCCAGGACGAGCTCGCCGGCGTGCATCACGGGGTCCCCCCACCCGCCAACGCAGCCAGGAGGCGACGGTTGTCCTCCACGTCGAGGAAGGTGTCCCACTCCAGAAAGTACCCTTCGGCGTCGTAGGCCACGAAGACGCGCACGCGATCACTCTCCCCCCCGACGTCCGGGGTGCGGAGCTCCAGCTCCAGATCCCGGGCGCGCTCCAGCCAGGCGTCCACGTCATCAGTGAAGAACGAGAGCGTGACCGCCTTCTCCTCCGTCGCCTGGTGCAGGCCCCGCTCGCCATCCACCAGCCCAACGAAGCCCGTCGCGGAGGCCTGGTACACCTTGGCCCAGCCCTGGTCCACCAGGAGGTCCACGCCCAGGAGTCGCTCGTAGAACGCCTGATTCGGGGCGAGATCCCGGTAGTAGAGCCAGAAGACCGTGCCCACCACGCCCAGCTCGGGCGGACGTGAGCCCAGGGTCGTGTGCACGGGCTCCACCTCCGACAGCACGGGCATGAGGCGATCGTTCTCCGGGTGCGGGTTGAAGCGCTCGAACTCCAGGAAGTACCCCTCCGGATCCACCGCGACGAAACCGTCGTGGGGCCGGCCTTCCCTGCGCTCGAGCTCCGCCCGCATGGGCACGCCCACGTCGCTCAGGTACTCGTACCAGCCCTCCACTTCTTCGGTGACGACCGCCAAGGTCACGCTCTTGGGCTCGTCGGCGGAGTGCATGCCCTCGCTGGCATCGACCAGGGTCAGGAAGGAGGCCTCCGCAAGGCGGAGGATCTTGGCGAAGCCGTAGTCGGCCACGGTCTCGAAGCCGAGGACCTCGGTGTAGAAGATCCAGGCGGCCTGGACATCCTCATAGTAGTAGAAGGCGTTCAGGGCCTGAA
>JBDHGI010000136.1:0-12016 GCA_039589955.1 Gemmatimonadota bacterium
CGTAGTCCGCCCGGCCGTCCCCGTCGAAGTCCACGTGCTGACTGCCGTCGAGCTCGCAGATCCCGCTGCACTGCACGCCTCCGTCGACCACCTGACCGGCACCGGGGTGGAAGGCCAGGAAGTCGTGGGTCTCAGCCTCGGCCAGCTGCTTGTACTGCACGTAGTCACCTGCCGATAGCAGCGGCTGGGCGTACAGCTGCAGGGACAGCGTGGGAGAGAACGTCCAGTCCATCCGCGTAACCATGGAGAACGATCGGCGCTCGAGATCGGCGAAGAGGTATCGGGTACCGTAGGTGGGATCGTAGGACAGCGTGCTCGTCGCCGTGACGTACTGACTCCCCGACCGCGACGTCTCCCACCGCGGATGCACGGAGATCTCGAGGTTGTCGGACGGCCGGACACGGACGTCCGCCCGGAGCTCCCTGCTTCGGCCCGCACCGATGCGGTCGTCGCCGATCTCGACGTTGGCGCCCATGCTCAGGGGTTTGCGGCGATCGCTGCTCACGTTCAGGGTGAAGCGCGCGGAGGCCGGATCCACCATCATGGGTCCACCGCGGGTCGCCGAGCGGCTCATGGCCTGCGGGCTGTAGGAGGCGCTGCTCCGGATGTTCCAGTAGTTGAGGAGCTCGCCGTTGGCGTGGAGGGTGTAGGAGCCGGCAATACGGGCCCGGTGCCATGAATCGAGCGACCACCCTTCATCCAGTGCTTCGTGACTCCAGTTGTGGTAGTTCATGAAGCTGACGCTGTAGTTGCGGAACAGGCTCCCCGGGCGGATCTCCCGGTACCCGAGCCGAGCGCCGCCATCCAGGCGCTCACCCCTGGTGGAATACCCCAGGTCGTTGATCTCGAAGCCCTTGGTCACCTCGCCGAGCCAGATGCCTCCCGTCCAGTGCTCGCCGCCCTGCTTTTCCGCCTGTATGCGCCACTCGATGCCCGTCAGGCCTTTCGCCGTCTCGTCCACGTCGTACCGGCTCGCGTCGGGCCGCTGGAAGTAGTGGTTGCTGGCCCGCTGGATGCGGGTGATGGCCGTGGGCGACCCACGGACGTGGCTGGCCGCGAGAAAGCCGTGGACGGAGTACGTACGGTCCGACCACTGGTGCTGGAAGCGCACTCCGCCGTTGAACGCCGACGACGGCAGCCAATCGAAGGATCCGTCTTCCGGGAGCTCGCGGCGCATGGCCGTGGTGATTCCGCCGATCTGCGAGGCACCTCCATTGAAGTCCTGGGCCAGGCTGAAGACGCCGTACTCCGAGCGCGGCTCCACCAAGAACTCGTCCCGGGATCCGTCCTCGAAGAGGCCTTCGCCGAACTCGTTCCCAGTCACCGCCGCCATGGCGCCCACCGACAGACCACCGGACGTCCGTCCCGAGAGCTTGGCCGCGCCGAGGATCGTCGCGTTCTCCGGGACGAACTCGAACTCCGCGCCCGTCGGTGCTCCGCCGTGAGGGGCACGGCCGATCCGGCGCGAGTAAAAGAGCTGGTTCCGGTGTCCCGAGAGGCTGAAGTCGAAGACCCGGGCGTCCTCCACGAAGAAGGGGCGCCGCTCCTCGAAGAACGTCTCGAACGCCGTCAGGTTGATGACCGCCGGGTCGGCCTCCACCTGTCCGAAGTCGGGGTTGATGGTGGCGTCCAGGGTGAAGGCTGCACCGAGGCCGTAGCTCAGGTCCATGCCGACACGTCCGCCCAGATCGGAGCCGTCGAAGAACGGATCCCCGGGCACCGAGGGGCCGCTGTGGAGGCTCTGAACGACGTAGGGAAGCGCCTCGATGCGACGGGCCGGCCGGCTCACCTGCACACCTTCCAGATCCGCCATCTGGCTCACCCGGCCTTCCCGGGTCCTCGACACGAGCGAATAGTAGGTCTGCTCGTTGCTCGCGGTCCTCGAGCGGTAGAAGTTCACCCCCCAGGTCTGCTCGCCCTCGCTCGCCTCGTAACGGATCTGGGAAAGGGGGATGCGCAGCTCGGCCGTCCAGCCGTTCTCGTCGATCTGCACCGCCGACGACCATACCGCGTCCCACGCGGCATCCATCCGGGTGTCGTCGTAGAGATACGCATCGCTCTGGACGTTGGCCGCGCTCACCGCGAAGAGATAGCCCGTGAGGCGATCCCGGTTAGGGTCCAGCTGGACCACGAACAGATCCCACTGCCCGTGGGAATCCCTCCGACCCAGCCGGTCGACGATGGCTTCGGGCTCGGAGTCGTACATGCGGGCGGCGATCCAGATGGCCTCCTCGCCGAAGAGCATCCGGACTTCGGTGTCGTGCTCTGCGGGATCCCCTTCGACCGGCTCGCCCTGCGTGAAGCCCGTGAAGACCCTCGCGCCTGCCCAGTCGGGCTCGTCGAGGCGCCCGTCAATGGCGATGGATCCCAGCTCCTCGTTGGCATCCAGGAGGTCCACCGCCCGGTCGGCAGGGAGGCGAATCGCTTCACGCCCGAGGGGAGCATCCTCTCCAAGGGAGTCCTGTCCCGCAGCCCTTTGGGGCGCGACCGCCACAACGGTCCCCACCAGGAGGAGCTCGAGAATCGCCTGTCGTCCAGGTAGCATCATCTTTGTCTCTCCGCGCGCCAGCGCTCCGAAGCGGGGTGCAAGGGGATCGGGGCGTCGGCCAGCCGGTCCAGATCGATCTGCGTCGCCATCTCGTGAACCTGTTCCAGGGAGACACGGTCCGTGTCCAGAATGTTCAGCAGAGCAACCACCACCTCGTCGTCCAGGCCCTCGTCCGCCACGATCCAGTTCATCATCGCCACGGACGGAATCGCCTCGGATACCCCGGGATAGGCGCCCATGGGAACCATGCCGGGGGAGTAGTACGGATGGCGCTCGATCAGGGCCGCCGTGTGCTCCGCATCGATGCCCAACAACCGCACGTCGCCCGTCGTGGTCGCCTCCAGGACCGCCGCCGCCGGATAGCCTACCGAGAGGATCGCCGCGTCGATGGCGCCGTCCCTCAGGGCCGAGGCGGACTCCGAGAACGTGAGGTAACGGGCGTCGACGTCGTCGTAGCTCAACCCGTGGAGGGCCAGCAGCTGCTCGGAGATCTGCTCCGTTCCGCTGCCGGCGGACCCCACGGAGATCCGTCGTCCCCGGAGGTCGGACAAGGAAGAAGCCGTCGACGAGCCGTTGACCAGCACGTGCGTCAGGTTGGCGTACAGGGGCGCCACGACGCGCAGCCCCGTGGCGGGCACCGGGAGATCCTCGCTCCCGTGATACGCCTCGAAGGCGGTGACGGCCAGGGCAAACCCCAGGTCGATCTGGCCGGCGACGATCCGATTCACGTTCTCCACGGAGCCACCGGTCACCTCGGCCGTGAACTGACGGGAAGAGTCCGCCAACGACATGCGGCTGGCCAGGGCGCCGCCCAGGGGATAGTAGATGCCGCCGGTTCCGCCGGTCCCCAACGAGAGGAAGCGAGGGCGCACCCCACCCTCACCTCCACAGCCGGAGGCGATCAGCACGATGAGGGCCAGGTGTGCGGCTCGGCGCATGTGTCGGAAGGGCCCGGGTTCGCAGATTCGTAGGGGTACAAGCCGTTTAAGTTCGTACAATTCGCCCCACTCGTCCAGCACCTGCCCGGCGCAGGGGATTCATGATCCGGAGCCTCGCGTGTCGCCGTGGCGGAAGCCGACGACCAGCGCCGTGAGGCCCACGAGGTCGGTCAAAACGCCCGGGAAGATGAGGGCCAGCGCCCCCATCCCGAGAACCATCCTCTCCCACACCTTCAGCTGTCTCCGTGCGTACCCCATGGCCGAGGCGGCGAGGGCCGTCACGCCAGCCACGCCCGTGACCGAGGCCAGCCCGATGGCGGGCAGGCTCCCGTCCAACAGGAGGGGAGGTCCATAGACGAACATGAAGGGCACCAGGAAGCCGGCGCCGGCCAACACCGCCGCCGCGACAGCCGTGCGCACCGGTGGGGCCTCGGCGATGCCGGCGGCAGCGAACGCGGCCAACGACACGGGCGGCGTCACGTTGGAGATGGCTCCGAAGTAGAAGATGAAGAGGTGGGCGGCGAGCAAGGGGACTCCCAGCTCCACCAGCGCGGGAGCCCCGAGTGCCGCCAAGACCACGTACGCGGCGGTGGTGGGAAGCCCCATGCCCAGCACGACGGACCCGAGGGCCGTAAGCACGAGGGCCACCAACAGGTTCCCGCCGGACAGCGTGACGATGAGCTCGGACATGCGAAGGCCGATGCCCGTGAGGGAGGCGACGCCTACCACCACTCCCGCGGCCGCGCACGCGGCCGCCACCTGCACGGCCCCGCGACCCGCACTCTCCAGGACTCGTCGGAGGTCGTCCAATCCCAGGCGGGTGGACCGGCGCAGCAGCGCCAGGATCAGCCCCGAGGCCACACCCCAGAACGCGGCGCGCATGGGTGATCGGCCTACGGCGAGGAGGACGACGATGGCAACCAGGGGCAGGAGCAGGTGGAGACGATCCGCCACGCGCTCCCTCCGCATCTGGCCGGCCGGCAGCAATCCCACGCGGCCGGCGCGGAAATGGATCGCCGCCAGCAGCGCCACGTAGTACAGGAGAGCCGGAATCGCGGCCGCCGCTGCCACTCGGACGTAGGGGATATTGGTCCAGGTGGCCAGGATGAACGCCCCCGCCCCCATGACCGGAGGCATCAGCTGCCCACCCGTGCTGGCAGCCGCCTCGATGGCGCCGGCGAAGAAGGGCCGGAATCCGGCCCTCTTCATGAGGGGGATGGTGAACGTCCCCGTGGTAACGACGTTGGCTACGGCGCTGCCCGACAGGGACCCCATGAAGGCGCTGGCCACCGCTGCGGTCTTCGCCGGACCGCCCCGGGTGCGACCGGCGACCCGATGAGCCAGAGCGATGAGAAGGCCCCCTCCGCCGGCCGTGTCCAGGACGGCCCCGAAGAGCACGAACAGATACACGAAGTCGGCGGACACCCCCAGTGGCACCCCCCAGATACCTTCCGTCGAAAGATACAGGTGCTCGATGAGCCGCGTGGCTCCGTATCCCCTGTGGGCGAGAAAGCCCGGTAGGAGGGGACCGGCCACGGCGTAGGCCAGCGCGAGGACGCATACCCCCACCAGGCCGGGCCCGGTGGTCCGGCGGGCGAGCTCGAGGACCACGACGACGGCCGCGGCCCCCGCGGCGAGATCCAGGCTCGTGGGAGAGCCGGACCGCCGGACCAGATCCTGGTTCTGGGAGGCCAGATAGAGGCACACCGCCACGGCCAGGACCGCGAGAGCCCATCCGGTCCACCGGCTCACCCTGCTCCCGGGGACGGTGCCGTCGTCCTCCCTGCCCACCTGGAGTCCCAGGAACCCCAGGACGGCCATGAAGGCCAGGTGCATGGGCCTCTGCACCAGGGCCGTGAAGGGCGAGACGCCTGCCGCGTACAGGTGGAAGAGGGCGGCGCCCCCGGCCGCGCTTAGGACCAGGGCGCGCCGCCCTCCGGCGAACATCAGGGCGTGGGCACGAAGGTGGCGAAGACCAGAGCCAGGACCACGCTCAGCCCCACGAGGACGGCGATGGCGCTTCCCACCGATCGGCGTGCGTCGATAGCGTGGGCTCCCATCCCTACCACGGCCCAGGCCCAGAACTGGGAGAGGTCCAGCATCGTCATGACCCTGAGCGGGTAGCCTTCCGGAAGGAAGTACAGGAACGTGCCCAGGTTCAACGTCAGCTGGGGGTTCTGCTCGGCGATCCGGAGAGGCACCAGCAGCAGGCCGATGAATGAGGGAATCAACAGGGCGTGCGACATCATGGCCAGGTACTGCTTGTACCGCCCCTCGTCACCCAGGAAGAACGAAAAGACGAGGGTGGCGAACCCGGCGAACAGGAAAGTCATCACGCAATACATGATGGGCCCCGCCACCACGGCGGAGATCCGCATGATGGCCACGCCACCGCCGGCCATCCCCTCCGTGACCGTCTGCCCCCGCTGGACCATGGTCTCCCGGAACATCGACTCCCAGACCTCGAGGGGAATCAGGGCGCTCTGGAGCCCGACCAGGGCGGCCCCGAGGATGAGGGCCAGGCCCCAGACGGGTCGAGGGGCCAGAGCTGTCGACAGCTTCCCGGGCGAGAAGAAGGTCTGTACGACACGCGTCGGGAACGCGGGGAGCGGCGGATCCGGCGCGTGCGGGGCGGTGTGAGCTGCTTCAGAAGGGTTGTTCATGGCTGGGCCTCGGGCCTCACATGGCGTCTTCGAGTCGGACGTGCCCCTGCTGTCGAACCCGCAGAGCCAGCGGGAAGGGGGCCGCAGACACCTCCATGGAGCCTCTCAGGTCGCCGTCGGAGCGGCTCTCGACGAAGAGCCGCCGCTGCAGGTCCCAGAGGAACCACCCCGAGGTGGTGCCGGAGAGGTTCTGAGTGAAGTCCATCCCGGTGACCTGCCCGCGACCGCTTTGATCGACGGTTCCCTCGAAGGCGATCTTCACCAGGCTGCGACCGTCGACCACCGTGTCTCCCTCGATCACGTAGTCCAGCACGCTGGTGGCCTTGATCTCGTTGCCTCCCGGCGTTCCCTCGAACGAGAGGGTGTCGGTCCAGGAATCTCCCGCACCGGCCGCCCGGCCGGGGAGCTTGGGAAAGAAGCCGTAGGCCAGGCGCGGGGACTGGAAGAACTGGGCGACGGTACCGGTCACCTCGGGCTCCTCGACCAACGTCACCTCCCCGGTGCGGTCCAGCGTGATGACCACCGGACCCTCGATTCCCTCCTGGTCCGCGGATTGGGATCCCATGGGGTTGCTCAAGGTGGCCTGGAGCTCGCGAACGTGCATCGTCACTGTGACGCCTTCAGTGGATTCCGTGAAGGCGACACCGAGGGTCATGCTGGACGACCCCCTGGCCTGCATGCTCTGGCCTTCGGCGTCGATGTCCATGTCGGAGCGCTCCTCCACCGTGTACGTCACCTGGGTCTCGGTCGGAACGCCGTACGTGAGCCCCGGAGGAGACGGTGGCCCACCCAGGGCGCACGCCGTGAGGGTCAGACAAGCGAGGGCAAGGCTCGGAAGTCGCGGACGCATGGGAAGCTCCTTGAGCGAAACGGCGGCTCGCCGTGGCGGCTCGGGCCACGGCCTGCGGCAGTCTAGGCTACGGCCGCGGCCGGGGAAACCTTCTTCCGGACTTGGCCGTCCCGGCGCCTCTTGATATCGTGATGATCTCCGCCTGAAGTCTGGACGGAGTCACCGAACGAGACAGATACCGCGCTGCGGGAGAGCCGGATGAGCTATCGGACAAATCCTGATCGGATCCTCGACAACATCGACCGAGCGCGGAACCGAGACGCCGACAGCGCCCGCTTCCACCTGGACCGCCAGGCCATGGGCCGGGAGTTGGACACGGTCCTCCCCGACGTCGACGCCACCAACCCGGAGCGGGTGAAGCGGATCTTCGCCGTGGTGGAGAGGGCGTACACGAGGGCGGCACAGCGCGGGGAGCTGGGGAAGCTGGCCGCCCGATTCCAGGCGGTGGGCGACGTGCATCACCATCACGCCCGGGGCGACGTGAGCGTGGCCATTCAGTACCTCGATCACGATCGATCCGACGACATCGGCATGGCTCCCTTCGAGATCCGCCCCTTCGAGCTCACCGAGGCCCGCAAGGAGACGAAGACCACGCGGGCCGACGTGAACGCCCTCAAGGTCTTGCGCAAGGAGCTACGCACCGGCGTGCTCCAGGCATATCAGAAGGTGGAGCCCCGCATCCGGGACGCGCTCAGGGAGCGGGCGGACATGGGCCACGTCCAGGTCCAGGTCACCATGGACCTGCGCCCGGCCGAGTGAAGGCTCCCTCCCGGAGCCGCTTTCTCTTCTTCTTCCTCGATGGAGTGGGGATCGGCGAGGACGACGACAGCCGAAACCCGTTCCTGAGGGCACGGATGCCCACCGTGCGGCGAGCGCTGGGTGGAGAGCTGCCTACTGCTCGCCGGCAGACCGTCGCCGGACCGGTGGCGCTGGCCTTCCCCCTGGACGCCACCCTGGGAGTCCCGGGAGTCCCGCAGAGCGGGACGGGCCAGGCCGCGCTGCTCACCGGTGTGAACGCGGCGCGGCTCAACGGAGGGCACTTCGGTCCATGGACTCCCGTGAAGCTTCGCCCCCTGGTGGAGGAGCGGAGCCTGCTTCGTCGGGCCCGGGACGCGGGCAGGGACGCCGTCTTCGCCAACGCGTACCCGAGACATTGGCCGGGGCCCCGGGGAAGTCGGAGGGTCGCGGGTCCACCGCTCGCCGCCAAGGGCGCGGGTCTCCTCGACCGCCACGAGGAGGCGCTCGGCAAGGGGAGCGCCGTGTCGAGCGAGATCGTCAACGACGGGTGGCAGCGCCACCTCGGCCACGAATGGCTACCGAGCATCACCGAGGAGCAGGCCGGACGGAATCTGGCTCGCATCGCGTCGAAGGCGGACGTCACGCTGTACGCCCACTACGCCACGGACACCGCCGGCCATCGCGGGGGCATGGACGGAGCCGTCGCCGCCCTCGAGCGGGTGGACCGCTTCCTGGGTGGCGTCCTGGAAGCCCTTCCCGACGACGTCACCCTGGTGCTGGCCAGCGACCACGGGAACCTGGAGGACGTGAGGGCGGAGCACACGCGGAACCCCGCCCTGGGCGTCGCCCTGGGCCCCCTCGCCCGGGAGCTGGCCGACACCGTCGGGAGCATTCTCGACGTCACTCCCTTCATGGCCCACCACCTGGACGCCGACGCCTGAGGAACGAGTCCCTCCGGGACATACCCGCGCCCCACTCGCCGCGCGACCCTCCCCGATGTGACGCAGCGAGCGAAGATCCTGGGGCGACTGCTGACCGCGGTAGGGGCGGTCTCCGAGGAAGCGGTCGAACGAGCCCTCCTGGAGCAGCAGGACAGCGGGGAGCGCCTCGGCCGCATCCTCGTCAGGGCCGGCGACGCATCGGAGGAGTCGGTCGCCCGCGCCCTCGCCCGTCAGCTGGGACTTCCCTTCGCCGAGGGCCCCCTGGAGCCTCACCCGGCGGCGGTCGGCGCGGTGAGCCGCGAGTTGGCTCGGGCGCACTCGGTGGTGCCCCTTCGGCTCGGACCAAAGAGCCTGATCGTGGCCATGGCCGATCCCCTGGACCTCGAGGCGGTCGACGATCTCCAGTTCCAGACCGGTCGTCGCGTGGAGGCCAGGGTCGCCGAGCCGTCGGCGGTGTCGGAGGCCATCAGCCGCTCGTACGCTGACAGGCTGGGCGGCCTGGTAGAGTCCCTTCCCGAAGAGCTGCGTCACGCGCCCCACGTCCCCGACCAGGACCTGGTCCGCGCCACGCGCTCCGCGCCGGTGGTTCGCCTGGTGGACGGCATACTCGAGTCTGCGATCGAGGAGCGCGCCAGCGACGTCCACGTGGAGGAGACCGGTGGCGACGTGCGGGTGCGCTACCGGGTCGACGGCGTCCTCCGGCAGGCAGCCGAGATCCCCGCGGCCGCCCGCAGGGCTCTGATCTCCCGTCTCAAGGTCATGGCAGGCATGGACATCGCCGTCAGGCGTAGGGCGCAGGACGGTCGGATCTCCATGAGGCATCAGGGGCGCGGATTCACCCTGCGCGTCTCCACCCTGCCGGTGAACGGGGGCGAGAAGGCGGTGGTGAGGATCCTCGACCAGGAGGCGGCGCCCCGGAGCCTCGACCGCTTGGGCCTCGCCACCGGGGACCTCCAGCGTATCCGGCGGACGTTGGGCGGAGGTGAAGGCGTCCTTCTCGCCGCGGGGCCCACGGGGAGCGGAAAGAGCACTACCCTCTTCGCCGCCCTCTCCGAGCTGGACCTGGAGCACCAGAACGTAGTGACGCTGGAGGACCCGGTGGAGTACAGGCTGCCCGGCGCCAACCAGGTTCAGGTGGACCGTCGCGCCGGCCTCGGGTTCGCGGACGCGCTGAGGGCGGTCCTCCGGCAGGATCCCGACGTCGTCATGGTTGGCGAGATCCGGGATCGTGAAACCGCGGAGATCGCCATGGCTGCCGCCGTCACCGGCCATCTGGTCCTCTCCACCATCCACACCACCGACGCCCCGGGAGCCGTGGCCCGGCTCATCCACATGGGGGTACCGGCCTTCCTAGTGGCCGGGGGGTTGAGGGGGGTCATCGCGCAGCGTCTCGTCCGCCGTCTGTGCAGCGCGTGCCGTGGTGCCGGCTGTGACCGCTGCGCAGCGGGGTACGCGGGAAGGACGGGAGTCTACCAGGTGCTCACGGTCTCCGATGCCGTTCGAGACGAGATCACGGGCGCTGCCCGCACCGCCAGGGTCCGCGCGTTGGCTCGGGAGGCGGGCATGAAGCGCCTCTCCGAGGACGCGCGCCGAGCCGTCGCGGAAGGCCTGACCTCTCCACACGAGATCACGCGCCTGCTTCGGGCCGATCCCGGCGTAACGCTTCCCTGCCCCGAGTGCGAAAGGGAGGTGCCGGCAGGGGCGGCCGCCTGTCCCCATTGCGGGGCCCGTCGCCGCCGGGACTGCGTCTGCGGTGAGACCCTCCTGCCGGGCTGGCGCTTCTGCCCCGCGTGCGTCCGCCCGGTCCCGGCCTAGTGGACTGTGACGGACGAACGCTTGGCATTCGGGAGGCGCCTCATCCGCCCCACGTGGCCCATCCCGACGACCTTACCTACCTTTTCCCTCACACGAACTGGTCTCGTCCCAGGCCCGCGCCGAGGCTCATGTCCCGATCCCGAGTCCGCAGCTTCCAGGGGCGCATCCTGCTCGCCATCCTGACCGTCTTGCTGGTTCCGGTGTCCCTCGGGGTGATCGCCGGTGCGCTCACGCTCCAGACCATCGGCACCCGGTCGGGCACCCTCGGCGCGTGGGACGCGGTTGCGGAGACCGGGCTGGAGCTCCTGGAGGCCGTAGGGGAATCGGGCGCCGGGGACTCGTCCGTGGCGGAGGCAGCGGCCAGGCACCGCGAAGCGCTGTCCGAATCTGTCCGCCTCTCACGCCTGTACTCCTTCGTGGCGGAGCGCTTCGTACAGATTCTGCCCGTCGCCGCCCTGGTCATCGGAGGGCTGCTGACGGGCGTGGCCCTTCTCGTGGCCCGGGGTCTATCGAGGAGCTTCGGGAGACCCGTCGCGGAGCTCGCCGACTGGACGGAGCGGATCGGGAGGGGAGAGCCGCTACCGGCGGAGGAGCACGAGGGAGGCATCGAGGAGCTCAGGACGCTTCGTGACGCGCTCCGACGCATGTCCCGGCAGCTCGAGGAGGGCCAGCGACGGGCCGTGGAGAACGCCCAGATGCGCTCGTGGACGGAGCTGGCCCGGCGGGTCGCCCACGAGATAAAGAACCTCCTGACACCCATGCGCATGGCTGCCGCCGCCCTCACCCGGGGACGCAAGGGACCCGAGGCCGAGGCCGAGGCCGCCACAGTTCTCATGGAGGAGATCGGGCGCCTCGACGACATGGCGAGAACGTTCTCCCAGTACGGTCGCATCCCCGAGGGTCCCCGCTCCCGGATCGACCTGACGGAGCTTCTCCAGAGCTTGGCGCGTCGCCACACGGCGCCGACGGTCACGGTCCGGGTCGAGGGCCCCGTCGGGCTCTGGGTCGAGGGACACCACGACTCCCTGGAGCGGGCCTTCGGGAACATGCTGTTGAACGCCGTGGAGGCCCAGGGCGAGGGGGAGGGCCGTGTGGACATCTCCGTCGAGGACCGTGGGAGCGAGGCGCTGGTCCGCATGAGAGACCGGGGGCCTGGCATCCCGGCCGACCTGGCGGACCGGATATGGTCTCCCGACTTCACGACCAAGAGCAGGGGCACCGGACTCGGCCTCGCCATCGTCCGCCAGACGCTCCGACACCACGGGGGCGAGATCACGGCCGGAAACCACCCGGAGGGAGGCGCGGTCTTCGATGTTCGCCTTCCCTTGACGCGGAGTCCGGGGGACTGACCCGGCAGGGCGAGAGCCTTGCGCGCGGTACACGGATCAGCGCGATTCTATCCGACGGCATCCACACACACCCGGGATCCGGCATGGACATCCTGGTCGTCGACGACGAAGGCAACATCCGCCGCATGATCCGAGCCCTCCTGGAGTCCGAGGGGTACAAGGTGCGGGAGGCGG
>JBDHGI010000137.1:0-11910 GCA_039589955.1 Gemmatimonadota bacterium
CTCCAACAGACGACGGGTGAGCCCCTCCACGCGAGCGGTGATGCGGTCCATCCCCACCTCGCGGAGAAACGCGAGCCCCGGAGAGATGGCCATGATGCCGAGGAAGTTGAGTGTCCCGTCCTCGAAGGCTTCGGCGCCGACCCGGAGGCGATGTGTACGCCCCTGTACCGAGACGTACTCCACCGTGCCACCCGCGAACCACGGTCGGCGCAGTCGTGCGAGCGCTTCGTTCGTGGCGATGAGCGCCCCGACGCCCGTGGGGAAGCCCAGCATCTTGTAGAACGAGATGCACGTGAAGTCCGGGCGGACGGCGTCGAGCTCGAGACTGCTGGTCGGCACGAAGGCCGCGGCATCCAGAACCACGTCGAAGCCCCGCTCCTTGGCCTCGGCGACGAGGGAGAGCGGGTGCTTCACACCCGAGAAGTTCGACTGGGCCGGGAAGGCGAACAGGCTGGCGCCCGCCCCACCCGTGGGGATCCTCTGGTCGGCCGCCATGCGCAGGTCTCCGTCCAGCTCGAGGAACGAGACCTCGGCACCCTTCGCCTCGGCGTAGAGCCGGATGCCCTGCACCGAGTTGTGGTTGTCCTCGAGCATCACGAGGCGGGAGCCACCGTCGAAGGGATAGGCTTCCCCCACCAGCTTCAGCGCCGTTGAGGCGTTGGCCGTGAAGATTACCTTGTGCTCGTCGGGATCGGCCTTGAAGAACTCGAGCACCTTCCGCCGAGCCTGCTCCACCAGCTCCGTCGCGGTCGTCGAGGCCGGACTTTCGGAATGGGGGTTCCCGAACACCCGGTCCCTGAGATACGCCTCGTGGTTCCTGAGCTGCGAAGCGGCGTATAGACCGCTACCGGTGTAGTCGAGGTACACGTGTCGGGACTCGTCGAGCCGGCTGAACTCCTTGGCGCGCAGGGCATCGAAGTGTTGACGTAGAGGATGCTCCGCCATTCTGTCATCCCTTGCTCGAGTGGGCCTACATCGCTCCCAGCACGCCCGCCTCACCCTCGGCGGAGACGTTGAAGCGCACCCACATCCCCGTCGCCGCATGACCCGGAATGTAGCAGACCATGGTGTACTCCCCGGCCGCGTCGGCGACGAAGCTGATGCTCTCCTCTTCGCCCGGCATGGTGGCGTCCACCATCGAGGTGGGGTTCTCCGTCATGGCTCCCGCGAACGCCGGCGTCGGATCCGGGGAGGCGCCGAAGCCTCCCACCATCGAGCTGATCCCGAGGCTGTGGGCCATGGCGGGATCGTCGTTCTTGAAGTCGATCATCACCGTGTATCCCACCGGCACGGTAATGGTCATGTTGCCATCGGTGGCTCCGTTGAAGTTCCAGTACGCCTTGGCGTCCGTCGCGCCCGCGGTGATGGTCATGTGCACCGCCTCGTTCGCCTGGTCCACATGGAACCAATCGGGCATCGTCATCTCCGTCGCCGCAACAGCCTCTGCGGGAGCGGCTCCCGCGGGCTCACCCGCGGCGGTATCGGAGGCAGGCTCACCGCCACCGCAGGCGGCGAGCGCGAGCATCATAGCAATGGCCGAGAATCGTCTCATCGTCTCCCCATCCTGTCTTCTGATTCGGGCGGCATGGAAGACGTAACTTACCAAACCCGCAGAATCCGTGTAACCGGCCCCCCTTCCGGATCGACCGGCCGCCGGTGGGGCCGCCCTTCCGTGACTTCCCATTGGAGTGGTCGGGGCAGCGCCGGGTCCACACTGCTAGCTCGAGTAGTACGCCGCGTTCTCGTCGATGTAGCCGTGCGTGAGGTCACAGCCCCAGGCTCGGGCCCTTCCCTGCCCCACGCCGAGGTCGACGGCCAGGTCGACCACCTCTCCACGCAGGAGCGCCCGCAGGACCGCCTCGTCGAAGTCTACGCGCTCGCCGCCGGTCACCACGGTCACGCCACAGATGGTGGCGCCGATGCGCTCGGGCACGATGCGACACCCGAAGCACTTCCCCACGGCCATGAGGATCCGACCCACGTTGGGATCACCGCCGAACACCATCGTCTTCACCAGGGGAGAGTTCACGAGGGACTTGGCCACGGCACGGGCGTCGTCCTCGCCGGCGGCTCCGGTGACGGTGACCCGGAGCAGCACCGTCGCGCCCTCGCCGTCCTTGGCCAGCAGCTCCGTCATTCGCTCGAAGGCCGCTACGAGGGCCTCGTCGAACAGTGGGTCCTCCACGGGGCCTGCGAGTCCGTTGGCCAGGATGGCGCACGTGTCCGACGTGCTGGTGTCGGTGTCCACGGACAGCATGTTGAACGTCGTGTGAACCGCGGCGCGAAGTGAGCGGTCCAGAGCCTCACCATCGATCTCCGCATCGGTGAAGGCGTATACGAGCATGGTGGCGAGGTTCGGCTCGATCATGCCCGACCCTTTGCCCACGACGGTCAGGACTGCCTCGCCCATGGACAGGCTCACGGCCTTGGGATGGGTGTCCGTGGTCATGATTCCTTCCGCACCCACGAAAGGGTCGTCCCCGAGCTGTGCGACGAGCCCGGGGAGCGCAGCTCCGATCTTCTCCACCGGCAGAGGAACACCGATCACCCCCGTGGAGCTCATGAGGACCAGCTCCGGGGCGATGTCCAGGGCCAGGGCGGCGGCCTCCCCCATGCGCCTCGCCCGGGCTACGCCCTCGGCCCCCGTCCCCACGTTGGCAACGCGGCTGTTCACCACGACGGCCTGTAGCCGTCGGCGGCGGATCAGCTCCCGTCCGACGATGATGGGTGCGCCCGGTACCTGGTTGCGGGTGAAGACCGCCGCGGCCGCGGCGGGTACCCTCGAGGCGAAGAGCGAGAGGTCCTTTCCTTCCGCCTTGATGCCGCACCGTGTGGAGGCACAGGCGAATCCTCTGGGAAGCCGCGGGTGGTCGTGAAACCTCATGGGACATCCTCGATGGACACCTGGCCGCGCCGCTTGCGGCCGTCAGTCCCGTCTCCCGGTCCAACCCGGGCCCCGGACGGGGCGACCGGGGAAGGCTCCGGTGTGCTTTCCTCCGTCGACCACGGCGACGCCGTTCACGAGCACATGGACGATTCCGTCCGACAGCTGATGGGGCTCATCGTACGTGGCCCTGTCTGCGACGCGCTCGGGATCGAACACCACGACGTCCGCGAAGAAGCCCTCCTTCAGGAGCCCCCGGTCCTCGATGTGCAGTCGGGTCGCGACGGCCGAGGACATCTTTCGCACAGCCTCCTCCAGCGTCGTCGCACCCTCCTCCCGAACGTATTTCCCCAGAATGCGGGCGAAGGTCCCGTAGGCCCGTGGATGGGATAGGCCCGTCGCGCGTTCCGGGTCCATCCCGCCCGCGTCGGTGCCGAACTTGATCCAGGGCTGACCGATCTGCATGGCCACGTTCTCTTCACTCATCATGAAGTAGATGGTCCCGATCCTCTGGCGCTCATCGAGGACCAGGTCGAAGGCGGTCTCGATCCAGTCCTTGCCCATCTCGGCGGCGACCTCGGACAACCGGCGTCCCCTGTACCTCCGGTTCTCGGGCTTCCGGAGGCCCAGCAGGAGCACGCCCTCGGGGGTGGCCAGGCTGCACAGGTTCTCCCATTCCTCGGTCTGGATCTCGATCTCGGCGCGGATCTTCGCCCGGGCCTCGATGTCGGCCAGATTCTCGAACAGCGCTCCGTCCGCCGACGCCCAGGGAGGGAAGCACGCGGTCAGCCCGGTGCCTCCCGCCGTGTAGGGATACATGTTCGCCTGGATGTCCACGCCCGCGGCCCGAGCCGAGTCTATCTTGGCCACCGCCAGCGCCGCCTTGTGCCAGTTGCGCCTTCCGCCTGCCTTCAAGTGGAAGATCTCGACGGGCACCCCGGCTCGGGTGCCGATCTCGATGGCCTCGTCGATGGCCTCGAGGAAGTAGTCCGCCTCCGATCGCAGGTGGGTGATGTAGACCCCGCCATAAGGGGCGGCCGCGCGGTTGATCTCCACGAGCTCGTCGGTGCCGGCGAAGTTGCCGGGCGGGTAGATGAGAGCAGAGCCGATGCCGAAGGCGCCGTCCTCCATGGCGTTGCGCACGGCTTCCCTCATGACCTCGAGCTCGGCCTCCGTGGCCGCTCCCATGGCCTGACCCTTCGCCAGCACGCGGATGGTGGTGGCCCCGACGAACGAGCCGAAGTTCACCGACGCTCCGTGATCCTCCATCGCCTGGATCCACGCGTCGAACGCGCGTGGTCCGGAGAAGGCCTCCCCGGGACGCTCGTTCCCGACCGGCACGGGAGCGTTCGTGCTCGCCTCCCCCATGATCTCCGTGGTGACGCCCATGGTCACCTTGCTCACCACCCGCCCGTCACCATCTCCCAGGAAGGCGCCTCTCGAGTGGCTCTGGATGTCGATGAACCCCGGGGCCACCACCAGGCCCGCGGCCTGGATCCGACGGGTCGCCGGAGCGGCCCGGAGCATGCCGGGTGGTGTCACGCGGACAATGCGGTCCCCCCGGATGGCGAGGTCGCCCGGAAACCAGGCGTTGCCCGTGCCGTCCACGATGAGACCTCCCTCGACGACGACGTCGTACGGCCCGGGCGCGACCCCCGGTGGCGACGCGGGAGGAACAGCTCGGGGACCGGCACCGCACGCGTGCAGAACGACGACGAGAATCGGGAACACCGGGGATCGGCGGAGTTGCATGGATCGTTCCAGGTCGAGTGGGTGCGGCTCAGCCCTCGCCGGCTTCAGCGGTCGATCGAATCCTGTCCAGCAGCTCGATCAGTCGGTCCACCTCCTCCTCCGACAGGCCCTTCACGGTCTCCTGGTCCGCCTTCCGGACGGGCTCGTCCAGCTTGGTGAGCAGCTCGAGGCCGAGCGGGGTGATCTTGCACCACACACGTCTTCGGTCGTCCCTGCGCCTGCCCCTGGACACCAGGCCCTTGTCCACGAGACGGTCGACGATCCGGGTGACGCCCGGCGTGCGCTCGATCATCCGGTTCCCGATCTCCAGGGTCGGTAGCCCCTCATCTCCAGCTCCCCGCAGGATGCGCAGAACGTTGTACTGCTGCAGGGTGACCTCCTCGGCCTCGAAGAGGCTCGTGAACCGCCGCTTGGCGACGTCCGCCGTTCGGAGCAACGCGAGGAACGCCTCCTGGCCCTTGGAATGGAAGGGACGCACCTGGCGCAGCTCGTCCTGTAGCCGACTGTGCGCCCTGGTTTCGTTGATCTGATCCACCTCGATCCTCGTCGTTGGGTCATCCTTCGGGAGAGGCCACGGCCGGGGGCGGCTCGCTGCGCTCCCTGACCTCGGGCTCCGTGAGGCCGTACAGGGGGGGGACCTCCACGCCGAGCGCTCCCATCATCTGGTACAGCTGGCCCCGGTGATGGATCTCATGCTCGATCATCAGACGAAGCCATTTCCACGCTGTTATCTCAACCCCACCCACCGTGGTGCACTTCCGCCGCAGGTCCGCCGGAGTCAGGCCACGGATGATGTCCTCCGTCTCGGCGCGCATGGCGTCGAGATAGGCGAGCACGTTCTCCTTGCCGTCCGCCAGACCGGTACCGTGCCCCGGGTACCGGGACGGAAGGCCCTGGAGGTTCTCGGCCCACATCCATCGCTCGGTCGCCGCGATGTGGCGGAGGATATCGCCGGGACTGAACCGCCCCGGAGCGGGTGTCCACTCCATGCGGTCGGTGGGGACGGCCTCCGCCAGGGCGCGCGTACGCCGGCGAACCCCTGTCATCCAATCGACGAACGACGCCGCCTCGAAGCGTTCCACCGGCTACCCTTCGGGAGCGTGGTGGCCCGTGCCCGAGTAGATCTCCAACCCGTCCGCATGCCGCACGGACATCCTGGGCAGACCTGGAATGCCCATCCACGCGCAGCCGTACTCACCGTCACGGTTCAGGGCCACGAACTTCTCCTCTGGCACGAAGTCGATACCCACGGCCCGATACCGATCGACGATCATGGCGATGGCGTCCTCGCAGGCCTCCTGGGGCGATCGCCCTCCGCCCATCCGCATCACGATGTAGTACGAGGCGCAGGACTTGATGACGTCCTCCCCTCTCCCCGTGGCGCCCGCCGCCCCCACCGAGTTGTCCACGTAGAGCCCCGCCCCGATGATGGGCGAGTCGCCGACGCGGCCGGGGATCTTCCAGGACATGCCGCTGGTGCTCGTGATGCCGGCCACGTCCCCGTTGTGATCCACGGCGAGGACGTTCGTGGTTCCGTGCTCGTATTCCACCGCTCCCTGCGAGGGCCCATCGGAGCCGGCGCCGCCCCCACGACCTCGCAGGTGCTCGGGAGGACCCCAGTCGTCCGAGTCGGAGTGCCGCTCACGCCAGCGGACCCATGCTTCCCTGGCCTTCTCGGTGAGGAGGTTCTCCTCCTCGAAGCCGAAGGACCTCGCGAAGGCCGTGGCGGCGGGTCCGACGAGCATCACGTGGTCCGTCCGCTCCATCACCATGCGCGCCACCGACGAGGGCGTCTTGATGTTCTCGATGGACGCCACGGAGCCGGCGCTGTAGGTCCGTCCGTCCATGATGGACGCATCGAGCTGAACGACGCCGTCGGCGTTGGGCAGGCCGCCGTAACCCACGCTGGCGTCCTCCGGGTCGACCTCGATGATGTTCGCGCCCCGCTCCACCGCGTCCAGCGCCGACCCTCCCCCGGCGAGGATCTCCCAGGCCCGGCGCATGGCTTCCTGTCCGGTCGGGTTGCCATGGCTGGTAACGACGAGGGGTAGGCCCGCCCGTCGGCGGGGACGGGCCGGATCCAACCCGGAGATCCTTCCCAGCGTGGCGGTTCCGACCCCCGCGGCGAAGGAGTGTCGGAGGAAATCCCGGCGGTCCGGGTTCTTCGAGGGCTTGGCCATGCGTGCCTCTGGGCTGGTCGTGGTAGCAGCATCCTAGGCCGCGGCGGAGCGGGCGGCAAACCCCGGGTGAGAGACCCGCGCCGACGCGGAGGGACCTCGAAACCACCACCGCCGGAGGTGCCGGCGGCAGCGCATTGCCCGGAGGACCTGACCCGTCCAAGTTGTGCGCCCGAGAGACAGACAGGAGATGCCACCATGAAGATGACCGCCGTCGTGCCCCCCCTGGTCGCCGCCCTCACCCTACTCGGTGCTTCGTCCGTGGTCGCCCAGGAGGCCGACCCGGAGCCCGAGGCGAGCCGGTGGGAGAGCCATCACGCCATCGACCTGGGAGGCCGGCGGGTGGAGTACGACGCCGTGGTGGGCAGCATCGTTCTCCGCGGCGACGACGGCGAGGCCACGGCGGAGCTCTTCTACACGGCGTACTTTCGGACGAACGTGCCCGACCGCGCCGGCCGGCCCGTGATCTTCGCGTACAACGGGGGACCGGGCTCCGCCTCCTTCTGGCTTCACATGGGGATCATGGGGCCCCGACGGGTGGTGACGCCCGAGGTCGGGCCCCAGGGGGCCCCGCCCTATCCGCTGGAGGACAACCAGTACACGCTCCTGGACATGGCGGACATCGTGATGGTCGACCCCGTGGGCACCGGCTTCAGCCTGCCCGTCGGTGACACGCCCGGGTCGTCGTTCTGGGGGATCGACGAGGACGCCGCTTCGCTCACCCAGTTCATTCGGCGGTTCCTCAGCCACTACGAGCGGTGGAACTCGCCCCGATACCTCCTGGGGGAGAGCTACGGCACGACCCGCTCCGCGGTGCTGGCCCGACACCTCCAGGGCGCCAACATCGACCTGAACGGCATCGTCCTCGTGTCCGCGGTCCTGGAGTTCCGCACCATCCAGTTCGCGCCGGGGGACGATCTCCCCTACGTCGTCAACCTTCCCTCCTACGCAGTGGTATCGGAGTATCTCGATGCCCTGCCCGGCGGTAGGCCGGCGGACCGCGACGCATTCGTGAGGGAGGTGGAGGAGTGGGCGCTCACGGACTACGCCACCGCGCTGCTGGCCGGAAGCACGCTGGACGCGGGCACGCGGGAGGAAGTCATCGACCGGATGCACGCCTACACGGGGCTCGACCGGGATTTCATCGACAAGGCCGACCTCAGGGTTTCGGCCCCGGCGTACGAAGCGGAGCTGCTCCGGGACCGAGGGGAGATCGTGGGCCGCCTCGACGCCCGGTTCACCGGGCCGGCAGGAGACCTGCTGGCCCCACGCCCGTCCCACGATCCCCAGTCCACCGCCATCAGCTCGGCCTACACCTCGGCGTTCAACAGCTATGTCCGGAACGAGCTGGGCTACGATGGGGACAGGGAGTACATCCCCAGCGGAGCGACCCGCAACTGGAATTGGAGTCGGGCACAAGGTGGCGGCGGCTTCGTCCGGGGCGGTGGGACGCCCAACGTGGGCCCGGACCTCGCCACGGCCCTCCGCCGCAATCCCGCCCTCGAGGTGCTTCTGGTCAACGGGATCTACGACCTGGCCACTCCGTACTTCGCGGCCGTGTGGACCATGGACCACCTGGGCCTGCCGCCGGACCTGAGGGACAACATCCAGCGGGCGGATTTCGATGCGGGACACATGATGTACGTGGAGGAGAGCCTCCTGCCCCAGTGGCGGGAGACCTTGAGCGCCTTCATCCGGAGAACGTCGGGGACGCGCCCCGTGTCCTGACGGGCCTAGGTCCCCTCCTGCGCCATCACCACGGTGCGTATGGGGAAGGGAATCTCGATCCCCTCCTCGTTGAAGCGGCGGTGAAGTCGCTTGATGAACTCGTGGCGAACCGGACCCTGGGCGGTGAACTCCCGAACCTCCATGAGCACGTCGAAGTTGATGCTGGAGTCGGCGAAGGTGTGGAACCTCACCCTCGGGGGCTCGTCGGACAGTCCGCCGTCGACGGAACCAAGCGCCTCCCTGGCCACGTCCAAAGCCACGCGCTCCACTGCCTCCAGGTCGCTGGCATAGCTCACGCCCACCTCCACCTTCACCCAGAGGGCCTTCCGCGGCATGCTGTAGTTCTTGACGATGGACGAGGCGAGGGTGGAGTTGGGGACCACCACCAGGTTGCCGTCGGGGAACGTCTGGATGGTCGTGTTCCGGCCCTTGACGTCGGTGACCCACCCCTCCTCACCCGAGGCGAGTCGAACGTAGTCCCGGGCCCGGACCTGCTGGGACAGGATGATCTGCACACCGGCGAAGAGGTTGCCTAGGGTGTCCTGCAGGGCCAGGGCCACCGCCAACCCTCCGATCCCCAGGGCCGTGATGAGGGGCGTGATGTCGATGTTCAGATTCTGGAGGATGATGAAGAGCCCCAGGATTCCCACGCCCAGCCGCGCCAGGTTCACCACCAGCGTGGGCGAGCGTATGGAGGAGCCCATCGACACCTTCTCCACGGCACCTCCCGCAGCCCGCATCCCGGCGATGACCAGCGTGCCGATGGCGACGACCGTGAGGCCCTTGTTGGCCGTCGTGACGAACAGGGGATCGAGGTCTCCCACGCCCAGCGCCAGAAAGACGCCACCGGTGCTCAGGAGCACCGTGGGTACGCCCCTCAACGAGTTGGCGACCAGGTCGTCCCAATGCAGTCGTGTCTTGGCCGCCCACCTCATGAGGCGGGTGAGGACCGCGCGCTCCACGAGGATCCCGAAGAGGATCCCCACCAGCACGAGCCCCCCCCGCTGGACCCAAGGCTCTTGAAGGAGGGACGTCATGGCACCCCAAGCAGGTTAGGGGAAGGTGACCTTCGGCTCGTCCGGCCGCAGGTGCCGATCGAACCACCGGAGGATGAGGGGCGAGACTTCCATCTGGAGCTTGGGTTCCCGGGGCCCGTGGGGCGTCCGGGGCAACACGATCATCTCCGTAGGCACCCCGAGACGTCCGAGGGCTCGGTAGAACTCCTGCCCCTGCGTGAAGGGGACCCGGAGGTCGTTCTCACCGTGGATGACCTGGGTCGGGGTCGTCACGTTGGCAATCCGATAGATGGCGGAGTGCCGCTCGTAGCCCTCGTAGTCCTCCCAGAGCTCCTCGCCGCCGAGATGGGCGACGAGGTACTCGCCGATGTCGGTGGTGGTCACCATGCTCACCAGGTTGGGCAGGCCCGCGCCCATGCTCGCCGCCTTGAACCGGTCGGTCCGGGTCACGGCGAAGGAGGTCATGTACCCTCCGTAGCTCCAACCCATGAGCAGGAGGGAGTCGGGATGGGCTACACCCATCTCGATGACCCGGTCCACCCCGGCCATGAGGTCGTCCATGTCGCCGTAGCCCCAGTCGCGCACGTTGGCGAAGCGGAAGTCCTTCCCGTAGCCCGTGCTGCCCCTGGGGTTCGGCCGGAGCACGGCGTACCCCTCCTGGGCGAAGTACTGGATGTTGTATATGCCCGGGTTGCCGGTGAAGGACTGGGAAAAGACGCCGGCCGGCCCGCCGTGGACATTCAGGACGAGGGGGTAGCTTCTCGACGGGTCGTATCCCACCGGGTAGGTCAGCAGACCCTCGATCCGGTACAGCCCGTCCTGCGACGTCCACGTCAGCAGCTCGGTCTCGCCCAGGGGGGGCACCTCCACGCCCCGGTGCAGATCGGTCACGCGGCGGGGCTCGAACCCGGTCACCGAAGACACGTGCACGTCGGCAGGCGTATCGGTGTCCTGCCAGGTGAACGCCATGGCGTCCGCCTCCGAGGCGAACGATACGGAACCGAGGACGCCCGCCCCGCGTGTCAGCTGCCGTACCGGGCCTCCGTCGACGGGCAGCGACGTGACGTGGCGGGTGGTTCCCAGGGACTCGCTCAGGAGGAGGGCCGACCCGTCCCTGGCCCAGGCGAGGAGGCCGCCGCTGCGGTCGTTACTGTCGGCCAGTCGACGTGGCTCACCACCCTGGGCCGCCACCACATACACGTCCCCGAGACCCACGCGCTGGGGCGCGTCGCCGGAAGAGGTGAAGGCCACCCAGTCACCGTCCGGTGAGAACAGCGGTCCGCCGTCGGTTCCCCCCAGGGTCACCAGGGGAGTCACCTCCTTGCTCCCGTCGGCAGGAACGGTGGAGACGTCCGAGGCCCGCGCCCCCTCGTCCAGGCGTGGATCGGCCTGGTGGCCGAAGGCGAAGCTCCCACCGTCGGGAGCCCAGTCGAAGCTGGTGATGTGGAGGTCGCCCTCCGTGTGTCGGGTGGCCTCTCCGGGCTCGGCGGCCACGGGATCGAAGGGAACAGAGTACAGGTGGGCGTACTTGAAGTTCTGGTCCACGAAGATCGGGTCCCTCTTCTCACGCTTCTTTGTCTTCTCCTCCTCGGTCTCGGGGTCCACCATGAGATAGGCGATCCGGTCGCCCGACGGAGACCACCGATACGACCCCACGCCGGACTCGGCGTCCGTGACGGGAAAGGCCTCTCCGCCGTGCACGGAGATGACCCACACCTGGCTCTCCTCTGCGCGTCGCGAGGTGAACGCCAACCACTCGCCGTCGGGCGAGAACGAGGGGCTCGTCGCCGAGCTCTCGCCCCGGGTGAACTGGACGTTCCCGGTGCCGTCGGAGCTGACGAGCCAGATGTGGCTCAGGTACTCGGACTTCTCACCCTCCATGACCGGGACCCGCACGACGTAGGCGATCCTGCTTCCGTCCGGCGAGATGGCGGTCTGCTGCACCCCCCGGTACTCCATGCTCTTGGCGGGGGTCCAGCGCAGACCTTCCTCCTCCTGGGCGAAGGTCGATGGCGTGAGCACCAGCAGAGCGGCGAGGGCGGTAACGAGGGACGACGGACGCATGGCAACCTCCCTTGGGCATCGGGTGCGGCCAACGTACGACCGCCGGGGGCACGGGCGCCAATCCCGTGAGCCGTCGGTGAGGGCGATGCCCCTTCCACCCCCGCCGAAGCCGAAGGCCCATCTCGGCACGGAGCTTGCTCAGGGGGGCCGTGCGGGATCTTCGTACCCTCAGGCAGGCGCTGGTCGTGGGCGCGAGCCTGGGCGCCGGACGGTAGTCCGGCACCGGCCTCGACGACCTCGGGCGCAACCTCCTCACCGACCTCGCGTCACACCATCTGGCGACACGCCT
>JBDHGI010000138.1:0-11844 GCA_039589955.1 Gemmatimonadota bacterium
TCCCCGCCGCCAGACCTTCTACGGCATGGACGAGATCTTCGTCCGCGCTCCCTGCGGCACGCTGGTGGGCTTCGCCGCCACAGTCGACGAGGGCTGAACGGACGGGGGGCCCGGCGCCCGTTACCGGGCCCCCGTTAGCCGCGAGGGGCGGTCAGCCCCGGGGCCAGAAGTTGTTGGCGCGGTCCACGTCGGGAGCGTAGCCCAGGGGATCCACCTCGACCCTCGTCACCGAGCCCGCGGAAGGGGGCACTTCGAGGTCGATGGACCGGTTGCCGTCGAGCCAGTGCGAGACATCGACCCGGCGCTCCAGGACTCCCTCGCCGGTGGTGTGGATTCGGATGGTCACTGGGAACGGAGCGAAGCCCCGGTTCACGATGTTGACCGTGGCCCCTCCGGCGGTTCTGGGCTGCACGGACACCGCGTCGAAGTCCACGGTCCAGGTCTCGAAGTAGAACGAGGTCCAGAACCAGTCGAGATCCTGCTCGGAGAGCCGCTCGAAGGTGTTGAAGAAGTCCCACGGCGTCGGATGCTTGTAGGACCACTCACGCACGAAGGTCCGGTAGGCCTCCTCCCACACGTCCCGACCCATGACCACCCTGAGGGCAGCCATCAGAGTCGCGGGCTTGGAGTAGGAGGCGATCCCGTACCCGGCGCCGGGCTCGTAGTAGTCACCGTGCCGCATCATGCTCTGCTCCACCGCCGCCGCCGCCGCCGAGAAGTACTGCTGCGCCTCCAGCCGGTGGTGGTCCACCCCCGGCCAGAGCTCCATGCGGCTCTGGTCCTCGAGGAACGTCGTCGAGCCTTCGTCCATCCACGCGTGCCGCTTCTCGTTGGACCCCACGATCATCGGGATCCACATGTGGGCGAGCTCGTGGGACGTCACGTTGAACAGGTCCTGCGGTCCGCGGTCCATGTACGACCCGATGAGGGTCAGCATCGGGAACTCCATTCCTCCACCGATGATGTCCGCCCCTTCCACTGAGGTCATGTGGGGCCAGGGATAGGGGAATCCCGTGAAACGGGAGTGATGCTCGATGGACTGCTTGCCGTAGAGCCACTGGTCCTCCCACAGGGGCGCGCGGTCCTCCCGCCAGAACGAGTGGATGAGGACGCGGTCTTCGCTGCCGTCCCCGTCCCGGTCCGGAACCAACGCCGACGTCGCGTCCCAGCGCTGAGCGTCGGAGGTGGTCCACGTGAAGTCGCGAACCGAGTCGGCAGTGAAACGATACGTCAGTCGTCCCTCCGCTCCGGCGGTTGTCACGCGCCGTGCGGCGCGGTCCTCGGGCGTGGCGATCTCCACACGATCGTCGGACGTCGCCGCCTCGGCGAGGCGGGCCAGCGTGGCAGCCGAGTACACGTCCTCCGGATTCTCGAGGTTGCCGGTCGCCATGACGGTCCACCCCGCCGGGACGGTCAGCGAAACCCTGTAGTCCCCGAACGAATCGTAGAACTCGGCGCCTCCGAGGTAGGGCTCCGCATCCCATCCTCTCAGATCATCAAAAACCGCCATCTTCGGAAACCAGTAGGCGATGAAGTACATCTCCCGGTCGGAGTGGCCCATCCGCCCGCTCCCGTTCTGCGGAAGCGTCACCTCCCAGTCCAGCTCCAGCGTGACGGTATCACCCGCCTCCACCGTCTCGGGCGGGCGGACGGTCATCACGGTGTTTTCCACCGAGTAGGCGGGCCCCGCCCGGAGGTCGCCCTCCTCGAGCTCCTGACCGGCCACGGTGACGCGACCCAGCTCGATCCCGCCGGTCACCTCCTCGGGGCTGCTCCGGGCGACTCCCTCCTTGTGGAGGTTCTGGTACAGATGTAGCACCAGCAGGCGGAGCGAGAAGGGCGAGCGGTTCTCATAGTGGATGGTCACGGCGCCCCGGATCCGGCCCGTCGCCGGATCGAGGCTCGCTTCGAGATCGTAGGTTGTCCAGTTCTGCCAGTAGCCGTCGCCGGGAGCCCCGCTCCCGTCGCGGCTGCCCCGCGCCTGGGCGGCTCGGTAGAAGGGAGGCGGCACGACGGGGGCCGGCACGGGGACGAGCGCGTCGGTCCGCTGTGCCCCCAGGTGCGAGGCGTCCCACAGGGAAGTCGTGGCTAGCAGTCCGACGATCGCTATCACTCCCCCTGCCCGCAGCCGGTTACACCTCGCCATGGTCTTCTCTCCTCGGTTGCTCATGGATTGCGATCCAGGTAGAACTTGACCCCGGCCCAGTCGGTGGCCGCGGTGAACATGTCGAAATAGCCGTCCACGGCCTCCCTGCCGAGGTACTCCGACAGCTCGGCTCTCACTTCCCGCTCGTAACGATCGGCGTCGCTCTCGTCCCCCGCCGCCGTGGCCGCGCGCACCCGGGCCTCGAGCGTCACCAGCCGCTCCCCGAGCTGGCGGATGCGGCCCGGGACGTCGCCATGGAGGCCGAAGTGGGTCGCGGCGAAACGCTCGGGCCCGATGACGGCGATCTCGTCCAGCGTCCGCTCCCAGGCGCGGAGATCGATCGCCGGAGGCGGCGTCGGTGGATGCGTTGGCGCGTCGTCTCCGAGGACGATGCCCATGGAGTCCCCTGAGAAGAGCGTGCCGTCCCGCTCGTCCAGATACGCCAGGTGGTGGGCTATATGACCGGGCGTGGGAATCGGCTCGATCGCCGAGACCGGCCGCCGCGAGTCCGGCTCCCAGGGACGGACACGGTCGGGGGGGACCGGTCGAACCTCCCCCCAGAGCCGGTCGTGGGCGTCTCCGAATGTCCGCCGAGTGCTGGCCACGAGGCGTACCGGATCGACCATGTGTGGAGCGCCGTCGGCATGAACGTGGACCCGAGCCGAGGGAAAGGCCTCCACGACGTGACCGGTGGACCCGGCGTGGTCGAGATGCACATGGGTGAGCAGGACGTGGCGGAGATCACGTGGCCCGATCCCCAACCGCTCCAGCTCCTCCCGAAGCCGGGGGAAGGTCGTAGCGGGGCCGGGATCGACCACGGCCGGCTCGTCGCCCAGGAGCACATATGCGGCGATGGCACCTTCGAGTCCGAGGTGGCGCAGGTCGATACTCTCGCGATGAGTCATGCCGTTCTCCCATGACGAAGGGGGCGCTCCGCTTGGAGCGCCCCCTCGTGCAAGCCGGACGGAGGCGTTCAGCGCTCCGAAATCGGGACGAAGTCCCTGGAGTCCGAGCCCTGATAAACCTGACGGGGGCGCGCGATCCGCTGCTCGCCGTCCTCGAGCATCTCCTCCCACTGGGCCAACCACCCCACGGTTCGGGGGATGGCGAAGAGCACGGGGAACATCTCGACCGGAAAGCCCATGGCCTGGTAGATGATCCCCGAGTAGAAATCGACGTTCGGGTAGAGGTTCCTCTCGACGAAGTACTCCTCGTTGAGAGCGATGCGCTCCAGCTCCAACGCGATGTCGAGCAGGGGGTTCCGGCCTGTGACCTCGAACACCTCGTCCGCGGTGCGCTTGATGATGCTCGCCCTGGGGTCATACGCCTTGTACACCCGGTGCCCGAAGCCCATGAGCCGCTCTTCGCGTGCCTTCACCTTCTCGAGGAACGCGGGGATGTTGTCCACCGAGCCGATGCGGCTGAGCATGCGGAGCACGGCCTCGTTGGCGCCCCCGTGGAGAGGGCCGTACAGGGCCGCCATGGCCCCGCACAGGGCCGAGTAGGGGTCCGCGTCGGACGAGCCGATGACGCGCATGGTGGTGGTCGAGCAGTTCTGCTCGTGGTCCGCGTGGAGGATGAACAGGATGTCCAGCGCTCGCTCGAGAACCGGGTTGGGCTGGAAGTCCCTGGTACCCACCCGGAAGAGCATGTTGAGGAAGTTGCCGGCGTAGGACAGCTCGTTCTCCGGATAGACGTACGGCAGCCCTCGATGGTGCCGGTAGGCGAACGCCGCCAGGGTGGGCATCTTCGCGACCAGCCGCACGATCTGGTTCCACCGGACCTCCGGATCGTGGACCTCCTTGGCCTCGGGGTAGAACGTCGACAGGGCGGCGACGGAGCTGATCATCATGCTCATGGTATGGGCGTCGTAGCGGAAGCCGTCCATGAGCTTCGTCAGGTTCTCGTGGACGTACGTGTGGAAGGTCACGTCGTGCAAGAAGCCGTCGAGCTCGGCCTGGGTGGGAAGCTCACCCTTCAGGATCAACCAGGAGACCTCCAGGTGGGAGCTTCGCTCCGCCAGCTGGTCGATGGGGTACCCCCGATAGCGGAGGATCCCCTTCGCTCCATCGATGAACGTGATGGTGCTCCGGGTCGAGGCTGTATTCGTGAAAGCGGGATCGTAGGACATCATCCCGAAGTCACCCTCGTCGACCTTGATCTGCCGGAGATCCATGGCCCGGACGGTGTCACCGTCGATGATGTCGATCTCGTAGTCGCGCCCCGTCCGGTTGTCCCGGATCGAGAGGGTGTTCTTGGCTCCGCCCTCGCTCTCAGCCATCGATTCTCCAGACGCCGCGCGCGCGCCCCGAAAGGAGCGCTGCGCCGCTTGAAAGGTCCGCATCCAGTCGTGAATAGTAATCGATTCGCGGGGCTCGTCCCGAATCGATGGATGCCGGGGGCGGGAGTCGAACCCGCACGCCCCAAAGGACAGCGGCTTTTGAGGCCGCCGCGTCTACCGTTCCGCCACCCCGGCCACCGGAGTCCAACAAGCTAACGAAGGCGGCTTCCTTCCTTCAACGGCTCCACCCCGGCTCGATCGACCCCCGTGGTCTCCCGCCCCGCGGGAGCCCCTGCCACTCCAATCCAGTTCGTGTATCGTTAGGGGCCGTCCCACGGGTTGCGGTCCCGGAGTCGGAGCCCGCGGGAGAGCCTTCCTACCGATCGACCAGGAGCCCACCGTGGCCGAGATGCCCATCGACCCCTTCGGAGCCCTCACCTCACTCGAGCTCCCCGAGGGCTCGACCTCCGTGTACCGGTTGTCGCGCCTCGAGGACAGGGGCGTGGTGTCCTCCCTCGATCGCCTGCCCTTTTCCATCAGGATCTTGCTCGAGAATGCCCTGCGGCATGCAGGAGGCGGGTACGTGGATGCCGGCCACGTCGAGGCCGTCGCGTCGTGGAGCCCGACGAGCGCAGGCGCCGACGTCCCCTTCATGCCCTCCCGGGTGGTGCTGCAGGACTTCACCGGGGTACCGGCGGTGGTGGACCTGGCAGCCATGCGGGACGGAATCAGGGAGCTCGGTGGCGATCCCGCCAAGATCAACCCGGTGGTGCCGGCCGATCTCGTCATCGACCACTCGGTGCAGGTGGATCATTTCGGAACGTCGGATGCGTTTCGGCTGAACGTCGAGCGCGAGTTCGAGCGCAACCGCGAGCGCTATGCCCTCCTGCGCTGGGCCCAGGAGGCCTTCGACGGCTTCAGCGTGGTGCCTCCGGGCACGGGAATCGTCCATCAGGTCAACCTGGAGTATCTCGCCTCGGTGGTTCACCGTCGCGAGCACGGAGGCCGCTGGGTGGCCTTCCCCGACACCTGTGTGGGCACCGACTCCCACACCACGATGATCAACGGCATCGGCGTGGTCGGCTGGGGCGTCGGAGGCATCGAGGCCGAGGCGGTGATGCTGGGCCAGCCCTACTACATGCTCCTTCCCGAGGTGGTGGGTATGAAGCTCACCGGCGCCCTCCCCGAGGGAGCCACGGCCACGGACCTAGTGCTTCGGGTGACCGAGATGCTCAGGGCTCACGGTGTGGTGGGGCGCTTCGTGGAGTTCTTCGGCTCAGGCCTCTCGGGGCTGACCCTTCCGGACAAGGCGACTCTGGCGAACATGGCGCCGGAGTACGGGGCGACCATCGGGTTCTTTCCCGTAGACGGGGAGGCCTTGCGCTACCTGCGAGGCACGGGTCGCCCGGCCGACGTCGTGACCCGTGTGGAGCGCGTCTGCAAGGAGCTCGATCTCTTCCGGACCGACGACACCCCGGATCCCGAGTTCACGTCCACCGTGGAGCTGGACCTGTCGTCGGTGGAGCCGAGCCTGGCCGGGCCCAAGCGGCCCCAGGACCGCATCCCCCTGGCGGACATGCGAAGTCAGTTCCACAGGGACCTGCCGGCGCTCATCCCGGCGGGGCCGGCCAAGGAGCGAACGGCCACCGTGAAGCTCGACGGCTCGGACGCCACCATCGACGACGGCACCGTGGTCATCGCCGCCATCACGTCCTGCACCAACACGTCCAATCCCTCGGTGATGGTGGGAGCGGGCCTCCTCGCCAAGAGGGCGGTGGAGAGCGGGCTCTCGGTACCGCCTTGGGTCAAGACCTCCATGGCCCCGGGGTCCAAGGTGGTGACCGACTACCTGGCCGGCGCGGGTCTGCTGGAGCCGCTGGCGGCGCTCAACTTCCAGGTGGTGGGCTACGGCTGCACGACGTGCATCGGGAACTCGGGCCCACTGCCCGAGGGCGTCCACGACGCGGTGCGGGAGCATGGCCTGGTGGTGGCCTCGGTCCTTTCCGGCAACCGGAACTTCGAGGCCCGCATTCACCCGCTCGTGAGAGCCAACTACCTGGCCTCTCCGGTGCTGGTGGTGGCCTACGCCCTGGCAGGCCGGGTCGACATCGACCTCCATAGCGAACCTCTGGGCCACGACCGCGACGGTGCTCCCGTGTTCCTGGCGGACCTGTGGCCCAAGCAGGAGGAGATCCGGGAGACGATCGCCGGCGCCTTGAAGCCGCAGATGTTCGAGGAGCGCTACGCGGAGGTGTTCGAGGGCGACGAGAATTGGCGTGCCCTTCCCCTTCCCCGGGAGGGCTCCCTCTACGGGTGGGATTCCCGATCGACCTACGTGCAGCGACCTCCCTTCTTCGATGGCATGACCGCCGACGTTCCCGGTGTCGAGGAGGTCCAGGGGGCCAGGGTCCTCGCGCTCCTGGGACAGTCGGTCACCACGGACCACATCTCGCCGGCTGGGGCCATTCCCAAGGCCGAGCCTGCGGGGCGCTACCTCATGGACGAAGGCGTCGGCGTCGTGGACTTCAACACCTTCGGCTCACGCCGCGGGAACCACGAGGTCATGATGCGCGGGACCTTCGGCAATGTCCGCATCAGGAATCTGCTGCTGGATGGCCGGGAAGGCGGCTACACCGTCCACTTCCCCACCGGTGAGGAGGTGCCGATCTTCGACGCCGCCATGCGGTACCAGGCCGAGGGGACGCCCCTGGTGGTCCTCGCCGGGAAGGAATACGGCACCGGAAGCTCGAGAGATTGGGCGGCGAAGGGGACCTTCCTTCTCGGAGTGAAGGCGGTCATCGCCGAGAGCTACGAGCGCATCCACAGGAGCAACCTGGTCGGCATGGGTGTCCTGCCACTCGAGTTCCGGAACGGCGAATCGGCCCAGAGCCTCGGCTTGACCGGCCGCGAGACCTTCGATGTCTCGGGCATTGCCGACGGGTTGGAGCCGGGCTGCGACGTCACCGTCACGGCCACGGCCGAGGACGGATCCAGGACGGTCTTCCAGGCCCGGGCACGGCTGGACTCGGACGTGGACGTGGAGTACTACCGCAACGGGGGGATTCTCCAGACCGTGCTCCGGAAGATGGCGAGCGGAGAGATGTAGCCGCCGCGGGCCCGGTCAGGCCGAAGGATCTCCGAAGTCTTCGCGCTGGGAGGCGGGGGGACCCAGGATCTCGTGCAGGATCACGGCTTGGCGTAGCGAGGTGCCACCCCCCGCGAGGAGCCTCCTGACGGCTCGCACGTCCTTGCCGGGTCTTGCCCCCGTTCTCCTCCGGGCCGGGGCCGTCAGCCGCTCCGAGACCGGCTTGCCGAGCTGCGGGTGGGTGAGGTGCACCGGATGCGTCCCCGGTCGGTCCGGCTCGGGGGTGGGGACCCGGATCTCCCGCGGGACCGATTCCACCCGCGATGGCGAAGATGCGGGGACCGCCGGCTCCCTGCTGGGTGCCGGCGGAGGTGGAGTGACGCCAGGCCGCTCACCCCGGGCGAGTGCGGCGATCTCCTCCCAAATGTCTACGGGAATGAGGTCCTCCGACGATGGAGTCGCCGGAGCGCGCTCCACCGGGGACCCCGCGGCGG
Organism: Gemmatimonadota bacterium; assembly: GCA_039589955.1. GTDB lineage: Bacteria > Gemmatimonadota > Gemmatimonadetes > Longimicrobiales > Gaopeijiaceae > SZUA-318. The sequence goes on from JBDHGI010000138.1 coordinate 8,007, forward strand.
GAGGCATGCCGGGCTCGACCCTGCGCCCCACGTCCTCCTCCACGGCATCGTCGAAGGAGGGGTCCTGGTCGTAGGAACGGTGGGGGGAGAGGGGTGGGGGCTCCCGCCGTGACTCCGGCTTCTCCCCCCATTCCTCGGGCACGGGTGGCAACCCCGTTCCCGCCCCGCCCTGTCGCCGCCGCTTCTGCCGCCGGGCCACAGCCTCCAGGATGGAGAAGGCGACGATGATCGCGACCAGGAACAGCTGTTCCACGGGAGCCTCGGTCAGCCGGACGCGCCGTCGGAGCCGCCGCCCTCGGGACCGGCGATGGCCTTTCGCATCTCCGTGTCGGCCTGGACGTTGCGGAACCGCACGTAGTCCATGACACCGAGGTTGCCGCTGCGGAAGGCCTCGGCGAGGGCCAAGGGCACCTGAGCCTCCGCCTTCACTACCTCGGCCTTCATCTCCTCCACACGGGCCCTCATCTCCTGCTCCTGAGCCACGGCCATGGCGCGCCTCTCCTCGGCTCGAGCCTGCGCCACGCGCTTGTCGGCCTCCGCCTGGTCCGTCTGCAGCTCCGCCCCGATGTTCTTACCGACGTCGACGTCAGCGATGTCGATGGAGAGGATCTCGAAGGCCGTCCCCGAGTCCAATCCCTTGGAAAGGACCGTCTTGGAGATGTTGTCGGGATTCTCGAGGACGGCCTTGTGGGAGTCTGCGGATCCGATGGTGGAGACGATTCCCTCACCGACCCTCGCCAGGATGGTCTCCTCCCCGGCCCCACCCACCAGGCGATTGATGTTCGCCCTGACGGTCACGCGGGCCACGGCGATGAGCTGGATCCCGTCCTTGGCCATGGCCGCGACCTTCGGCGTGTTGATGACCTTGGGGTTGACCGACACCTGCACCGCCTCGAACACATCGCGCCCCGCCAGGTCGATGGCGGCCGCCTGATTGAAGGTCAAGTCGATGTTGGCCTTGTCGGCGCTGATGAGCGCCCCCACCACACGATCCACCCTTCCCCCGGCCAGGTAGTGGGCCTCGAGGGAGTTGATGTCGAGATCGAGTCCGGCCTTGGTGGCCGTGATGAGCGGGCGCACAACCGCAGGGGGCGAGACCTTCCGCAGCCGCATTCCCACCAGCGAGCCGATCCCCACGCGGACCCCGGCGGAGATCGCCTCGATCCACAGCCGAACGGGAATGGCCCACACGATGACGAGGACTACGAAGAACGCCAGAGCCAGGAAGACCCCGTTGGCGATGATCAGTTCTTCCATCGGTCCGCTCCTAGCGGATTGGAGTGTCGCTCGGACCCCGGCCAGTGCGGGGTCGACGGATTATTCGCCCTCTTCCACCCGGGGTATGGGTCGGACGACGTGACGGTAGCCCTCGGCGCTGACGATCCGGACCCGCGTGCCGGCCTGGATCCACTCGGACTCCGACACCACGTCGACGCGCTCCTCGTCGAAGAGGGCGGTCCCTGCGGGGCGGAGATCCGTGATGGCCGTTCCGGTCTTCCCCACGAGCTCTCCTCTGTGGGGAGCCGACTCGTATCCCGTGTCCCGATCGGTGCGGGAGAGGAGGAAGATCCCGCTCTTGGCCAGGCGGGACCTCCCTGGAAGCGACCGGATCAGCACCCAGGCTGATACCAGGAGGATGAGCACCGTGGTCGTCATCACCATCCCGGCGCGGGTGAAATCGGGCATGGTGGGGAGACTGCCCAGCAGGCTCATGTACAGCCCGCCCAGTATGGCGAGCCCACCCAGGATCCCGAACAACCCGAAGCCAGGAATGACGAACACCTCGACCCCCACGAGCACGAGGCCGATTCCGAACACGATGACGTCCTCGAGTCCGGCGAGGCCCACGATGAGGTGAGAGCCGAAGAACAGCGACAGGGCGATGAGGCCCGCGGCGCCGGCCATCCCGAAGGTCGGGGTCTTGATCTCCGCCAGGAGTCCCAGGAATCCGAGGGAGAGGAGGAAGGGCGCGACGACGGGATTGGAGAGGAAGCGGACGATGCGCTCCGCCCAGTTCACGTCCATGTCGACGACTTCCGCCTCGGCCTGGCCCAGGATCGCGACCAGCGACGGGAAATCCTCGACCTCGTTTGCGTACCCCAGCTCGACGGCTTCCTCGGTGGTGAGGGTGAGGAGCTTGCCGGCCTCCACCACGCCGGGAATCTCGATGTCCTCGTCCACCATGGACTCCGCCACGGTGGGATCCAGGCCTCGGGCCTCCGCCAGCGCACGCATCTCGCTGCGCATCGCCGAGACGATCTTCTCCGGCGCCTTCTGGCCCTGTCCGTCCACGGGGGTCGCGGCTCCGATCACGGAGCCCGGACGCATGTAGATGCCGTCGGTCGCCAGCGAGATGAGCGCCCCGGCCGAGAACGCCCGCCGGTTCACGAAGGCGAAGACCGGCATGCTCGCGTCCCCCAGAGCGTCGGCGATGCGCTCGGCGGCATCCACGCGGCCTCCCGGGGTGTCGATGTCGAGGATGACGAAGCTAGCGCCCTCGGCAGCCGCCACTTCGAGGCTCCGTTCGATGAACGGTGCGAGGCCGAGCTCGATGACGCCGGTCACCGGCACCCGGTAGACCGGCCCGGTGGTCTGAGCGGTGAGGGCCTCGGCCGCGCCGCCGAATGTGACGGCCAACACTGCGGCCACAGCGGTGGGTCGGCGAATCATGGGGCTCCTCCGGGCGTCAGTCGTTCCCCTCCAATATCCCCGTGGCGTAGTAAGACCTCCGGATGGCGCGTGCCCAATCCCCTTCCGCCAACGCCTGCCGCCCTCCGCGTACCAGCCGTCTCACCCGCTCGAGGTCCTGATCCGTATACGGATGATCCGGGGAAACCCTTCCCAACAGGGCTTCGGCCTCGGCGACCAGGGCGCGGGCGACGGCGGGAAGGCTGGTCATGCGAATCGCGTCCGCTCCCCGGAGGAGGTTCTCGACCCCACCGATCCTGTCGCCCGAGGCGAGGGCCTGCTTGGCGGATGCCCCCAGGGTGAGGGCAGAGGCCACCTGCCGGGAGATGTGCCCCGGGAGTCGACGCCCGCTGAGGCTCCGGGTCCACTGGAGGCCCTGGTCCAGCCGCGACCTCAACGATTCCAGAGCGTCCTCGTCCAATTGCGCGGCCAGAGCTCGGGCGAAGGGAAGGTAGAGAGGATCCCTCGCCAGAGCGCCCTCGTCCGCCTCCAGCTCCCAGGAGGCTTGCCAGACGGCGACGGCCTGGTCCATCCCTGCGAGGCTCCCGGCCAGGTCGACCGGACTCGGAAGCTCCACCCCCAGGGCCAGGGCGGCGTGGGACTCCTCGGCCACGAGCCCTTCCATCGGGTCGGTGGGAGAGTCCTCGCACGCGGCCAGCCACGGCGTGACCAGGAGGATCGGCACGAGCGCCCACCGGCCCGGGGGCAGGAGGGGACGGTCCGTGGTCCGAGGGGTACGCAAGAGCATCATCGCTTCAACGATCGCACCTCGGGCGCCTGAACGCCAGGCACCGCTTGACCCGGGCTCCCGGCCTTTCCTAAGCTTCGCCGGTTGTTCGCACGCGATCCCTTCGAACCCCGGCAACCAGGGAGCCCCGATGTCCGAGAAGGTATTGGTCCGTTACGAGGAGCAGGACAAGATCGCGGTCGTCACACTCGACGACCCGCCTGCCAACACCTATACGCACGAGATGATGGCCCAGCTCGACGCGGCCATCATCCGGGCCCGCTTCGCCGACCACATCGAGGTGATCGTCATCACCGGCGCCGGCGAGAAGTTCTTCTGTGCCGGCGCCAATATCGGGATGCTCAACGAGGTTACGCCCGGCTTCAAGTACTGCTTCTGCCTGCACGCGAACGAGACGCTCAA
>JBDHGI010000139.1:0-12106 GCA_039589955.1 Gemmatimonadota bacterium
ATCGTCAAGCTGCTCCTGGCCTTCGGCATCGTGTTCGAGCTCCCGGTGGTCATCATGATCCTGACGGCCATGGGACTGGTCACCCCACAGTTCCTGCGCTCCAAGCGGCGGCACGCGGCCGTGATCATGACGGTTCTCGCCAGCTTCATCACCCCGGGAGACGTCATCACGCTCACGCTCATGATGATGGTTCCCCTGATCCTCCTCTTCGAGCTCTCCATCGTCCTCTCGGCGATGATCGTGCGGCGAAAGGGACTCGAGGAGTCAGAGGATTCCGACCCGTCGGAGCCCAGCTTGGGGCCTCCAGCCGGCGCGGTGGAGGCGGGATGAGCTGTGAGTACCCCCGGTGGCTCGTGGGGACGCTGCTGACGACGGCCTGCCTCCTCTCCTTCCCCGTCGCCGCCACAGGCCAGGAGCGGGTGGACTCGGCCCAGATGCGCCTGCTCGAACGGTTACGCCGCCTCGGCCGACCGCCGGGATACGACAGCATCCTCTTCGTGCAGGACTCCATCGCGCGGGAGCTGGCACAGGGCGGACGCCGGCCGGGAGCGGGCCGGGCCGACTCGACGCTGGCTGCGATTCTCGCCATGCCTGGATTCGCGCTGACGGAGTACGACGGAGGCCGGGCAGACTTCGCGGCGGCGGACCGGATCCTGGTGCTTCAGGCCGAGGAGGGAGGCCGGGCTCGGGTGAATCGAGGTGGGATGGAGGTCCAGGCGGACTCGTCCATCACGTTCGACGAGGCCTCCAACCTGGTGCGCGCGAGAGGGGCGTCGACCTTCACCCCCCCCGAGGGTGACGCGGTCGAATCGGCCGGGCTTGTCTACGATCTGGGCGCGGGGCGGGGCTCGGCCCGCGAGGCCAGGTCGACCTACGAGCAGATGGGCGGGCAGTGGAACGTGCGGGGCGACATGCCCTTCGCCTCCCCCGACTCCTCGTTCATGTCCCACGCCAGCTTCACGTCGTGTGATCTGGAGGTGCCCCACTACCACTTCGAGACCGACGAGATCAAGATCGTCGGCAACAGCGTGCTGGTGGCCCGAGGGGTGCGGCTCTATTTCGACGACGTGCCCGTCGCCTGGCTCCCCTTCATCGCCCAGAGCCTGTCCCAGGGTCGGGCAAGCGGGCTGCTGACCCCCCGCTTCAGCATCAACGACATCGTTCGGAACTCCACGGGCTATCGCCGTCGCATCAGCAACCTGGGCTTCTACTGGGCCATGAGCGACTACTCCGATGCGATCATCGCCGCGGACTGGTTCAGCGACAACTTCTTCGCCGTCACCAGCTCGATCCGTTACCGGTTCAATCAGCAGTTCCTGGACGGGAGCCTGAACCTCCGGCACTACTGGCGAGCGTCCGGGCAGACGGAGCTGGGCCTCGATACGCGTCACTCGTGGGAGGTCGACGAGCGCACGCAGGTGCGTGTCTCGGGCCGGTTCGCGTCCAGCACCGACTTCGTCCGCCAGAACTCCTTCAACCCCGCGGAGGTGACCCAGTCCATCGACTCCGAGGGAGGCTTGAACCGCCGCTTCGACTGGGGCTCCGTTTCCCTGTCCGCGAACCGCAAGGAGTATCTCTCCGACGACAGGGTCGAGGCGACCATGCCCTCGGCGAACCTGTCGCTCTCCACCATCACGCTCTTCCGGGCACCGTCCAACCGAGCCCGATTCTGGAACAACATGACCTGGGGTGGTAGCGCCGGCTTCAATCGCCGGACCTCCGACAGGCTGCAGGGAGACACCTTCGACCCGTCCGAGGTCGACAGGGAGAAGACCACCGGATCGGTCCGCAGCAGCCTCAGCGTGGGGAACCTGTCCCTCAGCCAGAACGTGGAGCTTCAGGAGTCCACGGAGCGGGACATTCCGGAGGCCTACCTGCTTCTCGGCGACTCCGCCGATCCGGCCGAGCTGGTGACCGGCGCTCCGGCTCGCTCCATCACCGACCAGACGGTCTCGTGGGGCATGTCCCTGGGCTACCAGCAGCAGCTCATCGGGTCTACGACCCTGACGCCGAGCCTGTCTTTCTCGGGGAACATGTTCCAGTCGGACACCTCCGCGCTGGCGTCGAGCTTCGTGTCGGCGCCCTCCCGGGTGTCCTTCGGCGCGACGCTCAAGACCGACGTGTACGGAATGTTCCCCGGGTTCGGGGGATACGAGCGCATCCGGCACAAGCTGTCGCCGTCGTTCACCTACGCGTGGAGCCCGCTGGTGGAGCCCACGGAGCTGCAGAAGCAGGTGTTCCGTTCCAGGGTGCTCCAGCCGAAGAACGGGCTCTCCGTGACGCTGAACAACACCTTCGAAGCGAAGAAGGCCGCGCCGGAGGGCGCCGACTCGACCGCAGCGGAACTGCCGGCACCGGAGACCCAGGCTGCCGGAGCCGGAGCGCCGGGTGAGCCCCGCCGGCTGGATCGGCCGGAGATCGTGCAGCTGCTGGGCATCCGGACCAGCGTCATCCAGTACGACTTCGTTGAGGCGGATTCCGCCGGGAGCTTCCTAGCGGGCTTCCAGACGACGCGCCTGACCAACCAGATCTCGTCGGACTTCCTCCAGGGGCTGTCGGTTTCGGTGGGTCACGACCTGTTCAAGGACTCCATCCGGGAGGACGAGAGCCTGGACAGGACGTTCGCTCCCCACCTCTCATCGGTGAACTTCTCCTTCTCCCTCAGCTCGAACACCGGCCTCTTCCGCCTCCTCGGACTCGGGGGGGGGGAAGCAGAGCCGGATCAAGCCCCGGAGGAGGAGGAGCCGGAGGACGATCCGTTCCTGGGCGAAGGGATCACCGACGAGTCGTCCATCGTTCCCACGGCGGGTGCGCCGCGGCGGGCGTCCACACGCTCGGCCCGGAGCTCGGGCGATCGCTCGTGGCAGGCCAACCTCACCTATTCGCTCCAGAGACCGAGGAGCGATGCGGCCCGGGCCAGCCAGATGCTCACGGGCACCGTTCGACTTCGACCCACCGAGCACTGGGACGTGAGCTGGCGGACCGCCTACGATCTGGAGCGGGGGGCCTTCAATGACCACACCATACGGCTGTCCCGGGACATCCACCGGTGGCAGGCGAACTTCGACTTCCTCCAGACGGCCACGGGGAACTGGCAGTTCCGATTCGAGGTGTCCCTCACCGACAACCAGGATCTGAAGTTCGACTACCAACAGCGGAACCTGGACGCCGGTCGTCCGTCAGGATTCCGCTAGGAGCCTGTCCCAGTAATCCAGTAGGCCGCCCCCCGTGCTGTGTCCCGGGACGCCACGGCCCCACTAGGAGCTTCATCTCCCGCCGACGAGCAGGAACCACGTGCCAGCCCGTGCTCGTCAGATCCGTTCGTGTCTATCGCACGTCGGCAGGGTGTCCCCCAAAGGGGACATTCCCGCCCGTATCCGTCGCCGTAAACTGTTGTGTTTCATTGACATATCGGTTCGGTATGCCCTGTGCATCCTCGACGGGTGACGCTTGAATGCCGGGCCGCGACGGAATCCGGCACGTACATGGCTGGGAGGAATCATGAGACGCGCGCTGGTAGGCACGATGATCCTGGCACTCTCCCTGGTGGGCTGCGAGACCGAGGAGGTGCTCGTGCCGGTCGACGGTCCCGCACCTCCCCGGGCCCTGGATGCGTACTACTACGGCGGGGTCGTGAAGGTCACCTGGGAGCTGTCGTCGGGCTGGGACGGTGAGACCTTTCGCGTATACTCGAGACGGGTCACCGACCCCGACTACTTCTTCATCGCCGAGGTGACGAGCTGCGCCGCCGGACTCTGCTCCTACGAGGATCGGAACGTCCTGGCGGGGCAAACCTACGAGTACTACGTGGCTGCGGTGGATCCCTTCTCCGGCATCGAGACCGCCAGCGACTACTCGGTGGACGTGTACGTTCCGCAGGCGGTGCCCCCACCGGTTCCCATGGGGATGGAGGTGGTGGCATTGGACGGAGCCAACTACCTGCGCTGGTGGCCCAACTCCCGGGAGGCGACGGACTTCTCCTTCTACAGGGTCTACTTCGAGGCCGCCGACGGCACCGAGTATCTCCTGGGTGAAACCGACTCCGAGGGCTTCTTGGACCTCCTGGCCGCCAACGGCGAGACCTATGTGTATTTCGTGACCTCGGTGGACGACCAGGGTCACGAGAGCGCCGGGAGCGAATCCGCCGCCGGCACACCCCGTCCCGACTACCACGGGGAGTGGGTGTACGACTATTTCGACCAGCCGGAGTTGTCGGGATTCCGCTTCCAGCCTGACGAAAGCACGAATCCCCTCGTGAGCGGAACCGATCCGGGTCGGCACTTCCGCCTCGAGGCGGACGACTTCGGCTGGTGGCTGGTTCCGGGGCCTGGCACCGAGATCCACGATGCTGGTCCGACGACAGCGCTGAAGTGCGGTGTGGGTGCCGACGAAGGGTGCGTCGACGTGAGCCGTGCGCCGACGTCGGGTTACACGACGCAGGACACGGCCCTGGCCACCCAGACGTCGTACGTGCTCCGTGTGCGGGGGGACGACGGCCTCACCCATTACGGAGTGATCCGAGTGGAGGTCCTGGGCTTCGATCAGGACGGGTACGCCCTCATGATCTTCGATTGGGCCTATCAGCTCCAGGCCGGCAACCCGGATCTGACGGCGGCAAGGTAGAGCCCGTCCGCCTTCCCGTCCGCCGCCCTCCCTCCCTCCCGGAGGGGGGGCGGCGGCTCTCCATGGACCGGCGCGCGCTCCTGTGAGGCCTTGTGCTTCCCGCGGTGGGGATCAGATTAGACGGTCTTGAGACGTCTCCTGCCCAGGGAAGCCCCGGAGTGCCCGCCGGGGCGCAGGGTTCATGCCGGTGCCCGGGTGCAGCCAGACGTTCCGAAGGAAGCCGGTGTCGAGGAGGCCCCTGCCGGGTTCCAGCGAACGGAGATTTCCGGACGAAGAGCGGATGAGGATCGAAGCGCTCAAACAACAAGCGAGACGGCACGAGCAGCAGGAGGAGTGGCGGGAGGCCCTGGACAGCTACCGCTTGGCTATTGCCAGGCTCGAGGAGAACGACGACCCGGACGTGGGGCTGTACAACCGGGTGGGTGATCTCTTCGTCAGGGTCGGAAGCTACGACGATGCGTTCGACCACTACGAGAAGGCCGTGGACCTCTACGTGGAGGCCGGCCTCCACAACAACGCCATCGCCGTCTGCAAGAAGATCATCCGTGGTCTGCCGGGTCGCCCGAAGGTCTATCTGAGGATGGGGCAGATTCGCGCCGCTCAGGGCTTCCTCTCCGACGCTCGCACGAACTTCCTCCTGTATGCCGAGCGCATGCAGGACGGCGGTGACCTGGACGAGTCCTTCCGGGCCTTGGTGGAGCTCTGTGATCTGGCGCCCGAAGACGTGGACCTGCGGGTGGCCGTAGGTGAGCAGCTTGCATCCCACGAGCGCGTGGAAGAAGCCGTACAGCAGCTGCGCCAGGCGTACATCCGGCTGATGCACGACGGTGATCTCGAGCGGGCTCGTGAGGTCGGCCGTCAGATGCTGGGGCTTGCGCCCGATGCCGATCTGACGGTGCCGGACCCGGTGCGATCACCGGCGGGGCGGTCCGAGGACATCGACTTCGCCGCGTCGTACGGAACCGTCGATCTCGATGCGAGGCCCATGCCCGCCCCGGTGGAGGACTCGGAGACACGCGAGGTCGAAGGGTCCGTCGGAGCCGGGGAAGGGCTCGGCGGGGTCAGGGTCGAGGAGGCCCGCCCCGCGAAGTCCGACGCCGATGCTCTCACCGGGCAGGAGCCGGAGGCTGGCCTGCCGCCGGAAGCGTTCCTGTCCTTCGAGGAGGAAGAGGACGAGGTCGAGGATCCCGGACCCGAGCTTCCTCTCCTGGACGCGGAGTCGTCGGACGAGGACTCGGACGAGGACACGGACGCTGCCGAGGGGGCGCTTCGCGCCGGGGACGAAGCCGGCGAAGCCTTCGGTGAGGTCGTCCAGGAGGCCATGGAGGAGGCGCGGGGGCCACGCCCGGAGTCCCCGGACGATCTGCCCCTCGAAGAGGTGCTGTCGCGCATCGAGGACGAGCCCGACGCTCTGGAGCTGCGACAGCGGCTCCTGGAGCTCGCGTATCAGTCGGGTGATCGAGATCGGCTCGTGAAGGCTTTCGTGGGCCTCGGGGGAGCGCTGGACCGGAGCGGCCAGTCGGGACGAGCCAAGGTCTCCTATCAGCAGGCCCTCGAGCTGGATCCGGAGCACGAGGAGGCCCGTGCGGCGCTGGGTGAGGCCCCGCCGCCCGAAGCCACCCCCGTGAAGGATGTGGCGTCCCACGAGGACTACGTCGACCTGGGGGCCCTGGTTCTGGGGGAGCAGGACGAGAAGACCACCCGCTTCGTCGTGGCCTACCAGGAGCCGACCGGAGACGAAGACGCGGATTTCGCCCAGATGCTCTCCCAGTTCAAGGAGAAGGTGTCGGAGAACCTGGACGCCGACGACGTAAGGGCACATCACGACCTGGGAACGGCCTACAAGGAGATGGGTCTCCTGGATGAGGCCGTGGCGGAGTTCCAACAGGCGCTCCGTGCATCTGCCTCCCACCTGCCCACCCATGAGCTCCTGGGTCAGACTTTCATCGAGATGGGCAAGCCCGAGGCGGCGATCCGGTCCCTGCAGCGCGCTGTGGACATGGACCACGAAGTGGAGGATGAGCTGCTGGCGATCTACTACTACCTCGGCAGGGCACACGAAGAGGTGGGCAACACGAGGGAGGCGGTGGACCTCTACGACCGGGTCTTCTCGTTGGACATCAACTTCGCCGACGTCACCGACCGCCTTCGGGCTTTGCGGTAGCATGAGCCACGCCCCGCCGAGGAGCACCCGGCCGCGCCTCTCCTCCGTCCAGGCTCCCGTCCGGGCGGAGCTGGACCGCGTGGGAGACGAGCTGCGTCGGATCGTCCTCGCCGACTTCGACATGATCAGTCAGGTGAACGACCACCTCCTGTTCATGCGGGGGAAGCTCTTTCGGCCCACTCTCTTGCTGCTCTCGAGCCGAGTGGCGGATCGCTCCTCCGACGACGCGGTCACGCTGGCGGCGGTGGTGGAGCTGGTCCATCTCGCCACCCTGGTCCATGACGATGCGGTCGATCACTCGGTGCTACGCAGGGGCCTGCCGACGGTGAACGCTCTCTGGACGCATCAGGTCGCCGTCATCATGGGCGATTACCTGTACTCCCGCAGCGTGAGCGAACTGGCTCGCCTCGGGAATCTGGAGGCGCTCGCGGTCCTGGCCAAAGCCGCCAACGAGATGAGCGTGGGGGAGATGAGGCAGCTCACCTCCTACGACGCGCTCGATTTCACCGAAGACGACTACTATCGGCTCATCGCGGCGAAGACCGCGTCCTTGATGGCGGCGGCGTGCGAGATGGGAGCGCTGGCCGGGGCTCCCGGGCATCGTGAGGCCCTGGGGCGGTATGGACACAGCCTGGGCATGGCCTTCCAGATCGCCGACGACCTATTGGACTACACGGGAACCGAGGAGGTGACTGGAAAGCCGACCGGTCACGACCTCCGGGAGCGGAAGGTCACCCTTCCGCTCGTGGGCGCGATGGCCCGGGCCAACGAGACCGAGGGAGGGGAGATCCGTGACTTCTTCACCCGCGTCGACCCGACGGACGAGGAGATCATGCGTATCGTCGACATCGTCTCGGATCGCGGGGGGCTGGACTATGCCCGACAGGCCGCCCATCACCACGCCGAGCTGGCTCGAGTCGCGCTCACCGAGCTGCCGAGGGGGCCGGCGGTAGATGCGCTGGGCGATGCGGTGTCCTATGCTGTGGATCGTAGCCGGTAATGTCGGATGGCACGCTGCCACCGTCGAAGGAACCCTTAGCGTGATGAGCCGGTATGTTGGTTGATACCCGGAGGCGGGGTGTGGTGCGGCTGGTGTGGACCCTCGTTCTGGGTCTGTTTCTCGGGGGGCTGCTGACCCAGCTGTCGGACATGTTCCTTCCAGACAGCGCCGCTCGTGACTTCCTGATCACGGCGGTCGATGCCTCCCTGGGACCGCTGAACGTGGATCTGGTGGCCGTGGCGTTCACGATCGGACCGCTCACGGTAGCCCTGAACGTGCTCACCCTGGTTGGGATCGGTATCGTCGCGCTGATCGCCCGATCCTGGATCTGACGCGACGCACTTGAACGAGCGGGGCATCGGTGCCCCGCATGGAGGACGACAAGAAATGGGTATCGGCGGCCTCGGAATGTGGGAGATGATCCTCATCTTCGTTGTGGTGCTGCTCGTCTTCGGAGCGAAGCGCCTCCCCGAGATCGGCTCGTCGCTCGGAAAGGGGATCCGTGAGTTCAAGAGCTCGGTACGCGAGATCGAGCACGAGCTCAAGGTTCCTGATAAACCCCGGCACGAAGTGACGCCACCCCCCGGAGAAGAGGAGGAGGGGGAGCCGCGAAAGCTGTCGGACGGCGAATGATCAGACGATCGCCCTGACGGGGATTCGCTCTCAGGACAAGAGGGGCCGGGACACACGTCCCGGCCCCTCTGCGTCTTCGACGGCGGCCGTCGCTGCTGCGATCAGAACACCGGAGGCAGCTGGACCGGAGCGCTCTCGTCAGCGGGCTGGAGGACCTCGTCACGGCGGTCCACGATCCGCGCTGCCGCGCGCAGCGCTTCGATCCACTCCTGCAACCTCTGCTGCTGGAGGATCGTGATCTCCTGCCGGCGCTGGATGTCCTCCTGCTCCGTCCAGGCGAGGGAGTCGGCCAGCGTGCGGTCCATGACCTCGATGACGAACACGTTGGACGGTGTGGTCACGGCGTCACTGACCTGCCCCGGCTGAAGGGCGAAGGCCATCCCCACGGCGCGGTTCTGGCGGCCGATGCCCGGCACGAAATCCACGCGGGTGAACGGCCCCGCCGACCGTACCTCGAGGCCCAGGTCCGCCGCGACGTTGGGAAGCGCCTCCCCCGCCTGGGCGCGCTCCGCCACCCGACGTGCGTCCTCTTGAGCCTGAAGGAGCTTCCGTTCGAAGCGGATGGTGGCCTCGATGGCTACGGTCGCCTCCTCGAGGGGAAGGATGCCTTCCGGCTGTGAGCTCACGAGCTCCAATGCGTAGAAGGCCTCGCTGTTTTCGAAGACGGGGCTCACGTCCCCCGGTACCGCCTCCTCGAAGGCCCAATCGGCGCCCTCGCCGATCTGCCCGGCTCCGGCGAGGAAGGGGAACGTCTGCGTGATGTCCGTGGTGAGGGCGGAGAGGCCCAGGACGGAGGCCGCCGACTCCAGGTCCCTGTTCTCACCCATCTCCTCGAGGGAGTCGGCCATCGTGAGCAACGCGATCTCACTGTCGTCGGTACGCTCGATGGGGACGAGGACGTGCCGCGCCGACGCGCTGTCGGCGCCCCACCGCTGCAGAACCTCGATGACGTGATACCCGTATCCGGTCTGCACCGGCTCGAGAACGCGACCGACCTGACCCTCGAAGACCGCCGAGTCGAAGGCGGGGACCATGCGGCCTCGCCCGAACGTGCCGAGGTCACCCCCCACCCCGGCGGTGGTCTCGTCGGACGACTCGCGGGCCGCAACCTCCGCGAAGTCGGCTCCGTCCTGGATCTCCTGACGGATCTGCCGGGCCAGCTCCAGGGCGGCCGCGGTATCCGCCGCCACGGGAGTCTTCCCGAGGATGACCGCCTTCACTGTAGCCTGAGCCGGAACCTCGAACTCCTCCTGGTGGTCTCGATAGTAGGTCTCGATGTCGCCGGGAGCGATGGCGAAGTCCGCGTCGTCGTACCGATTGGCCGGGTCGAAGGGCACGTAGCGGATCTGCACGGTCTCGTTCCGATCCCTCCAGCGCTGCCAGAGCTCCGCGTCGGAGAGATAGATCCCCGACGATATCTGGCGGAGGAGCTTCCCCCGCGGGATCACGTCGCGATAGTACGCTTCGAGGAGCAGACGCTGGTCCTCGGGAAGCTGCGAGAGGAAGGCCTGATACTGCTGGATGTCGAAGCGCCCTTCGGCGTCCAGGAACTGGGGTCGGAGATCCTCGGGCGGGTTGTAGAGCGCCGCCTGACGAACCTCGTCGTCCGTCACCGAGATGCCCCGCCGCGCGAGCTCCTCACGGACGAGGAGCTGGTTCACGACCTCGTCGAAGGCGGCGTCCTCGATCTCCTTGTTCTGCTGCGACGTGATGGGCTCCTCCTGCGAGCGCTGCACCTGGTCGTAGAGATTGCGGTAGGCCGCCATGTAGGCGTCATAGGTCACCGCCATGCCGTTGACCCGGCCGATCTCGCCGAAGCTGCCGGAGCTTCGGCCCGTGATGTCCATGCCCCACTGGAACACCATGAGTGCCACGAACGCAGCAGCCGTGAAGAGCATGATCGGCTTCGTGGCCTCTCTCATCTGACGCATCATAGGACGGCGTCCCCCCGCTACTTCTCACCAGATTGAACAACGATCAGGAACAGACCTGAAAAAATAACGGCTCCCGCAGTCGCCCTCAACGCACCGCGGGGCGGTGCTCCGCCGGGCCCCGCGCCTCCCCTGACCAGGACGCGTCACGGAGGAGCTGACCGAGTGCGTTGACACTTTTTCCGCGCCCTCCCTATCTTGCGGCCGTTCCTCCTCGTCTCCCGTACCGACCGCTTCACCGGCCTCTGGAGCATGCAGTGAACCTTGCCGTAGAGAAGGAGATCGGGCATCTCCGGTCCCTCTTCTGGTCTGCCCGTGATCCAGAGGGGCGCGCATTCGTGCCGCTGGCGGATGCGTATCGCCGGGCGGGCGACTACAAAAAGGCGCTCGAGCTCTTGAACGAGGGACTGACCAGACTGCCGAGCTTCGCTCCGGGTCACGTGGTCGCGGCGCGTCTCTACCTGGAGAAAGGCCTCTTGGAGGAGGCGGAGCTCGCCTCACGACAGGCGCTGGATCTGGACGACGAGAACACGGTGGCGTTGGAGGCGCTGGCGGGATCTCTCCAGGCGCTGGGCCGCCACCAGGAGGCCACGGAGGTGCGAGAGCGCCTCGAGTTCCTCGTAGGGACCGGAGAGGCTGGGGCGACCCCCTCCGCCGCGGAAGGACTGCCGGCCCACCAGACGGACGCCAGAGTCTCGGGATTTGCCCCGCAGGCGGAGGACGAGGCGGTGGACATCGCCACGCTGGCGCCGGACGGGGCCGAGACCGAGGCGGTGATGGAGCTCGAGGCACCGGCGCCGGAAGAGGACGAAGCGGTCCTGGACGTGGGGGCTCTGGCGCCGGAGGAGGTCGACACCGACGCGGTGATGGACGTGGAGGCCCTGGCGCCGGCGGAGGACCACGTCGACGCGGTGATCGACGTGGAGGCCCTTGCACCGGAGGAGCCCGCGGCCGAGGCGGCGCTCGAAGCGGTGGCCCTGTCGTCCGCGGAGACCGAGGTCGAAGTGACGGAGGCGGAGGTGCTGGCATTGGAGGAGGCCCTTACCGAGGCGGTGATGGACCTCGGGGCGCTGGCGCCGGAGGAGGCCCCTGCCGAGACGGTGACGGACCTCGAGGCGCTGGCGCCGGAGGAAGCCGTGGCCGAGGCGGTGATGGACCTCGAAGTGCCGGCGCCGGAGGAAGCCCCTGTCGAGGCGGTAATGGACCTCGAGGCCGAGGCCGAGGCAGTGATCGACCTCGAAGTGCCGGCGCCGGAGGAGGCCCCTGCCGAGACGGTGACGGACCTCGAGGCGCTGGCGCCGGAGGAGGCCGTGGCCGAGGCAGTGATGGACCTCGAAGTGCTGGCGCCGGAGGAGGCCGTGGCCGAGGCCTCGAAGTGCCGGCGCCGGAGGAGGCCCCTGCCGAGACGGTGACGGACCTTGAGGCGCTGGCGCCGGAGGAGGCCGTGGCCGAGGCAGTGATGGACCTCGAAGTGCTGGCGCCGGAGGAGGCCGTGGCCGAGGCGGTGATGGACCTCGAAGTGCCGGCGCCGGAGGAGGCCCCTGTCGAGGCGGTAATGGACCTCGAGGCGCTGGCGCCGGAGGAGGCCGTGGCCGAGGCAGTGATGGACCTCGAAGTGCTGGCGCCGGAGGAGGCCGCGGCCGAGACGGTGACGGACCTTGAGGCGCTGGCGCCGGAGGAGGCCGTGGCCGAGGCGGTGATGGACCTCGAAGTGCCGGCGCCGGAGGAGGCCCCTGCCGAGACGGTGACGGACCT
>JBDHGI010000140.1:0-11710 GCA_039589955.1 Gemmatimonadota bacterium
CCAGGGGTCGTAGCCGTCGGGATGGACACCCACGGCCAGGTCCAGGCCGAGCCGGACACCGTCGCCCTCGAGATGCCGCTGCAGGCTCTCCAGCTGATGCCTCGCCACGGTCTGCGCGACCAGGTGGAAGCGCTCCTCGTCCGAGTCGATGTCGGCGGGCGTGAGCCTTCCTGCACGCGGCCCGGAGGGCCAGTCTCGCCAATTGCGTCCCATCCGCGCCTGGGCTCCCCGGAATCGGGCGTAATGCAGCAGCTCGGCGTCCAACCCCGCGGGATCGGGCGACGGGATCTCCGCCAGGGCGGCACGGACCTCCGCGTCGGCCCGGCTCACGTCCAGCGATGCCGGGGGTGGCACGGGCCGGTGCGACCCGCCGAGGTCCAGGATCAGCTCGGACCAGAACAGTCGGCTGACCGGCGAGTAGGGGCTGGGCTCCGACGGAGGCTGGTTGAACGTCGGCAGCAGGGGTAGGACCGTGACCAGGTCACCTCCCTGCCTGCCCACCCAGCGGCACAGGAACTCCAGGTCCCGCAGGTCACCCACCGAGCGGCTGCGCTCCCGGCGCAACGCCGCCAGGTGCACCCCCACACCCCACGAGCGGCCAGCCTCCTCCCGACGCCACGCGAGCGTCGGCGCCGAGATGATCGTGCCGGACTCGACACGGCCGTCGATGTCGACGGTGAGCCGGTGGTAGCCGAAGGGCAGGGGGTGGTCGGCACGCACTTCCCGGCCGACGACCTTCAGCGGCACGACGCCGTCGTCGTCGAGACCGAGCTCGGCGTGGACCGTCCCCTCCCCGGGAACGTCGAGGGGGCGGAGTCCGCCGTCCCAGGCGACGAGGACCGGAGGGATCACCCGGGCCGCAAGGGAGGCATGATGGGCCCTAAGGGCGTCGGGGGCGTCAGAGGGTCGGGCGATCTCCGCCCCGAGGGCAGCGCAGACGCGGGCGAGCGTCTCCGGTGCCACCTCGACCGGCCGCTTCAAGCCGTCGACATAGGCGACCCGGACCCCCAGGGCCTCGGCAAGGGAGGCGAGAGCGCTCAGCTCGTCGACCTCGCTGCGGCGACGGGACAGGAAGCTGACCATGCCTACGCGATCACCGGAGCCGCGAAGGCCGGACCCACCACCAACATGATGGCGCCGCGTAGGCGTGTCTCGCGGTCCGATGGCTCGGGAGTCACGGGCGTGCTGGCCGACGACTCGGTGAGGACCCGGGCGCCGAGCTCCCGCTCAAGAGCAGGGCCCACCACATCCCACGCCTCCGCCACTTCACCACCGACGATGATTTCATCGGGGCTCAGCGCGTTCACGATGGCGGCGATGCCGATCCCGAGGTAGCGTCCCGTCTCCTCGAGCGCCTCCCTGGCCGCGGCATCACCGGAAGCCGCGCGGTTCACCACGTCCTCCGCCGTGACGTCCATCTCGCTGGGGCGACTCCCGTTGGAGGCGGGCTCCCGGCCGAGGTACCGCGTGACCGTGGCGTGATTGGAGGCGTAGGCCTCCCAACAACCCCGGTTCCCGCAGGAGCAGGGGGGACCGTCGAGATTGAGGGGTACGTGTCCGAACTCACCTGCCGCGTGGCCCCGGCCCCGGAGCACCTGGCCGTTCACCACCAGGCCGGCGCCCACACCGTCCGACACGGTGACGTAGGCGAAGTTGTCGCGGTTCTCGTCCCGGCGCCCCAGCCAGATCTTGGCGAGGGCGCAGGCCACGGCGTCCCGCTCGATGTGGACGGGCACCGGCACCCGATCCGCCAGCATCTTCCGGATGTCGAGGTGGCGCCACCCGAGGGTGGGGGCGTTGAGGACCTCGCCGGTGTCGGCGTCCACCATGCCGGGGACCACCAACCCGATGCCGTGACACTCGCCCAGGTCGCTGTGGGCCTCGATGAGCCGCAGCGCCCTCCGCGCCAGCTCGTCCAGCAACGCCTCCAGGTCACCTGGGGTGAGGAACATCTCCACCGCGATCTCGCTGCCTCCGAAGTCGGTGAGGAGGAGATGCGTCTGCCGCCGCCGAACGTCGATGCCCAGGGCCAGGCGGTCATGACCGCGGATATGCAGCAGCTTGGGCTTTCGCCCCCTGGACGACTGGCCTGTTCCCCCTTCGTGGACGAGGCCCTCGCCGATGAGCTCCGAGACGAGGGAGCTCACCATCCCCCGGCTCATCCCCAATCGGCGGGCGAGATCCGCGCGGGAGATGGGCTGATGCTCCCGCACAAGGTTGAGAAGGATGCGCCGGTTCACCTCGCGGGGGGTGTCGCGGGTCGCTCGCTGGAATCGGCGGGTATTGATCTTCCGCACGCCGGGGCCACCTACATGATGATTGTTCGTTAGCCTGACAAAATTGTCGCCTCAAGCTACTGGAGTGTCCTCGCACGTGCAATTCCCTCGTGCTGTGGTCCCGAAGGAGTCACACAGGGGGCCTGAAAGGCGAATTCCTCTCCTGGTCTTGACGTACACGCCTTCGAATTGTACCCATACGTGACAATTTGCTCTTTAAGCGACCAATATCGGTCCCAGAGCGGTTGTCGGAGGGCGGGAAGGAATGAACCGAACGACGGGGAGGGCTATGCCATGAGCAGGGTAGGAAGATCTCTTGTGGTGCTCGGCGCGCTGCTCCTGGGTGCGACCCAGGTACAGGCGCAGGCGGGCACGGTCGCCGGGCGAATCGTGGACGCCGTCACGAGGCAGCCACTCTCCGGCGTCCAGGTGAGCGTCGCGGACCGTGGAGCCCTCTCCCAGACGAGCGGCGCCTTCGTCGTCCCGGGCGTGCCCGTGGGCACGCACACGCTCGAGGCCCGGATGATCGGGTACGCGACCATCACCCAGCAGGTGACGGTCGCCAGTGGTCAGACCGCGACCGTCAACCTCGAGATGACCGTCGAGGCGGTCGGCCTGAGCGAGATCGTGGTTACCGCGTACGGTCAGCAGAGGGCCGGAAACATCACGGGGTCGGTGAAGCAGGTCTCGCCGGCGGAGTTCAACAAGGGCCGCATCGTGAGCCCCGAGGAGCTCCTCACGAGCAAGGTCTCCGGGGTGCAGATCGTGGACAACAACGAGCCCGGCGGCGGCACCTCCGTCCGCATCCGAGGCGCGACGTCCATCAACGCCAGCAGCGACCCGCTCTACGTCATCGACGGGATGCCCATGGGGACGGGCGCCGGCGGTGGCCTGTCCGCGGGCCGCAACCCCCTCAACTTCATCAACCCCGGAGACATCGAGAGCATCACCGTCCTCAAGGACGCCTCTTCGGCGGCCATGTACGGCTCCAACGCCGCCAACGGGGTCATCATCATCACCACGAAGTCGGGGCGGGGGGCGCCCGATCTCGAGTACAGCGGGAGCGTGTCGGCATCCAGGATCACGAGGCTGCCCGACATGCTGGACGCCGGACAGTTCCGGGCTGCCGTGCAGAGCTACGCTCCGCAGAGCGTCAACCAGCTCAGCAGCTCCACCACCGACTGGTTCGACCACGTCAGCCGGACGGGCGTCGGCCAGGAGCACAACCTGTCGCTGGCCGGATCAGGTACCACCATGGACTACCGGTTCTCCATCGGCTATCTGGACCAGCGCGGCGTCATCGATGGGACCCGGCTGCAGCGGCTCTCCTTCGGTGCGAACTACGACCAGCGCTTCTTCGACGACGACCTCGACATCGAGGTGAACGTCAAGGCTTCCCGGGCCGACGACCTCTTCACCCCGGGTGGCGTAGTGTCCAACGCGGCACAGATGGGCCCGACGCAACCGGTGATGGACGCGGCCAACCCCACCGGGTACTACGAGTGGCCCGGCAACACGCTCCAGTCCGCTGACAACCCGGTGGCCATCCTGGGCCTCGCCACGGACCAGGGGAGGACCGACCGCAGCGTCGGCAACATCCAGGCGGAGTACGATGTGCCCTTCGTCGGTGCCCTCAAGGCGCACCTCAACCTGGGGTACGACCTCACCAACGCCCAGCGCGAGACGTTCAGCCCGAGGCAGCTCCACAGCCAGCTCAAGGCCGGGGGTGGAGGCAACGTCTATCGGCGGAACCCCTCCATGCTGAACAAGGTGCTGGAGACCTACCTGAACTACGCGGCGCCGCTCGGTAGCCTCCCGGGCTGGGTGGATCTCACGGGCGGGTACTCCTACACGGATTCCCACGCGGAGTACCCCTGGTTCTCCGCCTCGGGGCTCAGCACTGACCTGCTGAACGTCCACGGCGTTCCCGGGTCGCAGACGTCGCAGAACGTGCAGGACATCCAAGAGAGCCGACTCATCTCGTTCTTCGGACGGCTCAACTACAACCTCGACGATAAGTACCTGCTGGGCGTGAGCGTTCGCCGTGACGGCTCCTCCCGCTTCGGACCGGGCAACGCCTGGGGCGTGTTCCCGGCGGCGTCCGTCGCGTGGCGCATCTCCGAGGAGTCCTTCTTCGGGGACAATATCTTCTCCGACCTCAAGCTCCGGGCTTCCTGGGGCAAGACGGGGAACCAGTCGTTCGCCAACTACCAGCAGTACTCGACCTACCTGGTGTCGAACGACCAGGCACAGGTGCTGTTCGGCGACGAGTACGTGAGCACGATCCGTCCCAGTGCCTCGGACCCGGGCATCAAGTGGGAGGAGACCCGCTCCTGGGACATCGGTCTCGACTACAGCCTGTTCGACGGACGCCTCAGCGGCGCCATCGACTACTACGTGAAGGACACGGAGGACCTGATCTTCACCGTGCCGGTGGCTGCAGGCACCAACCTGTCGAACTTCCTCACGACGAACATCGGGAGCATGAAGAACAACGGGCTGGAGCTCAGCGTCTCCGGCGACATGATGAGGAGCGACGCCGACGGGCTGAACTGGAGCGCCTCGTTCAACGCCTCCCGCAACACGAATGAGTTGGTGAGCATCAACCCGTTCGCCGGCTCCGCCCAGCAGATCCTGGTCGGAGGCGTTGCCGGTGGCGTGGGGACCCTGATTCAGGTCCTGGAGCCCGGGACCCCCATCAACTCGTTCTTCGTGTACGAGCACAAGCGCAACGCTGACGGGTCCCCCGTCTGGGCCGACACGAACGGCGACGGCACCATCAACGAGCAGGACCTCTACGTCGATCAGGACGGAGACGGCGTGGTCAACGTGGCCGACCGGCGCGCCTTCGAGGACCCGGCGCCCAAGTGGATTATCGGGCACACGTCGAACATGACCTACGGCGCCTTCGACCTGAATTTCACGCTGCGCGCGTACATGGGGAACTACGTCTACAACAACGTGGCCTCGAACCTGGGAACGTACGCGGAGGTCACACGCGCGTCGCCCTACAACCTCCACGCGTCGGTCTTGGAGACGGGCTTCGAGACCCCGCAATACCTGTCCGATTACTACGTGGAAGATGCGTCCTTCCTGCGGATGGACAACATCACCCTCGGCTATTCCTTCGAGTATCGGGGTCGGCCGGCGCGGATCTTCGGGACGATCCAGAGCGCCTTCACGCTGACCGGATACAGCGGCGTCGATCCCACGGCCGGTCTGAACGGCCTGGACAACAACCTCTATCCCCGTTCGCGCACCTTCACCGGTGGCCTGAACTTCCGGTTCTGATGCACGCGGCCATGGACTCGAAGACTCGAGAGGGACAGACAATGAAGATCAGAATGAACAGGGCGCTCGTCGCCACAGTCGGTCTCCTGATCCTCGCCGTGTCCGCCTGCACGGACACGGTGGTGGAGCCGAAGAGCACCATCACCGGCGCCAACGTCTTCAACGACGCCGGCTCGTACAAAGCCTTCATCGCCAGGGTCTACGCCGGGCTTGCCGTGAGCGGACAGCAGGGTGCCGCCGGGCAGCCGGACATCCAGGGCATCGACGAGGGCTTCTCGCAGTACCTGCGTCTCCTGTGGGAGGCGCAGACGCTCCCCACGGACGAGGCCGTGATCGGATGGGGTGACGTCGGCCTCCCCGAGATGAACACCCAGCTGTGGGCCGAGACCAACTCGTTCGTGGTCGCCATGTACTACCGGATCTTCTTCCAGGTGGCCATGGCGAACGAGTTCCTCCGCGAGACGTCGGACGCGAAGCTGGCGGAACGCGGTGTCACCGGCGCCCTGGCCTCGCAGATCCAGGAGTATCGAGCAGAGGCGCGCTTCCTGCGTGCCTTCAGCTACTGGCACGCCATCGACCTCTTCGGCGGGGTCCCCCTGGTCACCGAGGAGGACGAGCTCGGCTCGACGCCGCCCGAGCAGGCCACGCGCCAGCAACTCTACGACTTCGTGGTGAATGAGCTCACGGACATCCAGAGTCAGCTGCCGGATCCGGGTGCGAGCGGGTACGGCCGGGCCACGGGGCCCGCGGCCTCCATGCTCCTGGCCAAGCTGTACATGAACGCCGAGGTGTACACCGGCTCGGCCAACTGGTCGGGCGCCCTCAACGCGGTGGACCAGGTGATCAGCTCGGGGGCGTACAGCCTGGCCTCCGACTATCGCCTCAACTTCATGGCAGACAACCACAACTCGCCGGAGCTCATCTTCGTGGTGCCCCAGGACGGCCTCCGGACGCAGACGTGGGGCGGCATGACCTTCCTGGTCCACGCCTCGTGCGGCGGCAGCATGAACAACTCCGACTACGGGATCGACGGCTGCTGGTGGGGCCTCCGCCTGAAGCCCCAGGCATACCAGCGGTTCGGCGCCGGCGACGTTCGTGACGACTTCTTCTACACGGACGGCCAGAACGTCGAGGTCGGCGCCATCGGCAACTTCAACGACGGCATCGCCGCTCCGAAGTTCACCAACAAGACGTCCACGGGTCAGTCGGGGTCCCACGCGACGCACGTCGACACCGACTTCCCGATCTTCCGCCTCGGTGACGCGTACCTCATGTACGCGGAAGCCGCGCTGCAAGGCGGCGGCGGCTCGCGCGGCCAGGCCCTCGCCTACGTCAACGCGCTGCGGGAGCGGGCCTTCGGGGACACGTCCGGCAACATCTCGGACGCCGAGCTCACGCTGGACCTCATCCTGGACGAGCGTGGACGCGAGCTCCTGTGGGAGGGTCACCGCCGGACGGACCTGGTCCGGTACGGCCTCTTCACCGGAGCCAGCTACATCTGGTCCTGGAAGGGCGGCGTCCAGGCGGGGCAGGCCACGGAGAGCTTCCGTGATCTCTACCCCCTGCCTGCTTCGGAGTTGATCACGAACCCGAACCTGACGCAGAACCCCGGCTACTGACCTGCATGGGGCGGGCCCCACGGGCCCGCCCCCGTCTGCGTCTCTCCCGGGGCCGGTCGTCCACCTCGACGACCGGCCCGAGGGGGTACATGCGGGCCGCCGAATGGACCGTCTCATGCTCATGGCCATGCGCACCCTGTCGACCCTCGGCGCCTTGGGGCTGCTGGGCGTGGGAGGATGCGGTCGGGAGCCAGCTGGACCGCTCGAGAGAGGGCCCCTGGAGACACGGCCGAGCCTGCCGTCCACCTACCGCCCCACGGGGCACGCCGCGGCCGGAGACGTCTTCGTCCACCTGTTCGAGTGGCCCTGGGCCGACGTCGCCGCGGAATGTGAGGAGGTGCTGGGACCCCTTGGGTGGCGTGCGGTGCAGGTATCACCGCCGCAGGAGCACGGGATCACCCCGGGCTTCCCCTGGCATCAGCGATACCAGGCGGTGAGCTACCGGCTGGAGAGTCGCTCGGGAACGGAGGCGGAGTTCCGCGACATGGTGCAGCGGTGCGGCGCGGTCGGTGTGGACGTCTACGTGGATGCCATCGTGAACCACATGACGGGGTCCGGGGGGACCGGCAGTGGCGGCACGATCTACACGAAGTATCACTACCCCGGTCTGTACACGTCGGTCGACTTCCATCCTCCGTGCGAGGTGAACGACTACCAGAACGAGGCCAACGTCCAGGATTGCGAGCTCTTCGGTCTCGCCGACCTGCACACGGGGCAGGCCGACGTCAGGGAGCGCATCGCCGCCTACCTCATCGAGCTCGGCCGGATGGGCGTCGCCGGCTTCCGGATCGACGCGGCCAAGCATATCCAGCCCGTGGAGCTGGATTCCATCCTGACGCTGGTGAGCCGGGCGGCTGCCGCCGAGGGCAGGCCGACACCCTATGTGTTCGGCGAGGTCATCGACTACGGCGGCCAGGAGGCGGTGCACGCATCCGACTACTTCGGGCTGGGATACGCGTCCGGAGGGGGATCGGATCTCACCGAGTTCCGGTTCCGCTACACAGGGGAGAGCTTCGCGGGCGTGCCCGGCAAGACCCTCGCACAGCTCGAGCTCTTCCCCGGGTCCTGGGGCGTGATCCCCTCGGACAAGGCTGTGGTCTTCATCCAGAACCACGACACCCAGCGGGACGCGGCAAGCCCGGTGCCGGACTACGGCGACGGAGACGCCTATCGCCTGGCCAACGTCTGGATGCTGGCGCAGCCCTACGGTCATCCCAAGGTGATGTCGAGCTACGCGTTCAACAGCCGGGACCTCGGGCCACCGTCGGACCAGAGCGGCAACACGTATCCGGTGGCGTGTCCGCTGCGCATGGAGGACGCCCGGCCCGGCGACTGGGTTTGCGAGCACCGTGATCCCGCCATCGCGGCCATGGTGTCATTCCGACGCGTGGTGGCGGGCACGACGCTCATGGCCTGGTGGGACAACGGATCCAACGCTGTCGCTTTCTCCCGGGGAGACCGCGGCTTCGTGGCGTTGAACCGAGAGGCCCAGACCCTGGCCCTGGACGTGCCTACGGCCCTTCCTCCTGGTCGCTACTGCGACGTGCTCACAGGGCCCCCCACGGCAGCGGGCTGCTCGGGGCGGCTCGTGGAGGTCGGCGAAGACGGCCGGATCAGGTTGGAGCTGGGTGGCGACGACGCCGTCGCCATCCATGTGGAGGCGGCATCCGGGTGGCCGGCCCTGCCGGCTCCACGCCGGGAGGCCATCCGCCCGAGGCCCGACCGATGAGCGTTCCTGTGGCAATCGAGGGTGGCGTGCGCGTCGTCGGCGACCTGGGCGGAACGCATGCCAGGCTGGCGACGCTGGAGCCCTCGGGGCTCCTGGGCCGCATCGAGGTCCTGGCGTGCGCCGACTATGCGCGGGTCGAGGACGCCATGCACGCCTATCGGGAAAGACACGCCATCCGGGATGTCGTCGAGGTCTGCCTGGCCGTGGCGGGGCCCGTCGATCGCGACCGCGTCGACCTCCCCAACAACCACTGGGAGTTCAGCCGCCGCGGGCTCGAGGAGCAGCTGGGTGCGCCGCTGCTGGTGATCAACGATTTCACGGCGCAGGCCCTCAGCATCGATGTGCTCTCCGAGGACGAGCTCCTCTGGCTGGGGACTCCACGGCCCTCCGGCCCCGGCACCCGTGGGGTGGTGGGGCCGGGTACCGGATTGGGGGTGGCGATTCAGACGCCCACGGGCGAGGTCCTTCCGTCCGAGGGGGGGCACGTGGGCTTCGCCCCGACCAACGACCACGAGATCGACATCCTGAGGGTGCTGCACTCCCGCTTCCGGCGCGTCTCGTTCGAGCGCCTTCTTTCCGGACCGGGGCTGGAGAACCTCTACTGGGCCAACCTGACGCTGGAGCACGGCATGGCGGAGGGAGCTGGGCAGGGAAGACGGGCACCCGAAGTGGCCGAGATGGCGTCCCAGGGGGATTCCGTCGCCCTCCGGAGCGTGCACGACTTCTTCGACATCCTCGCGACCTTCGCCGGCGATCTGGCGCTCATGGCGTGGGCCGACGGAGGGATCTACCTGTCCGGGGGGGTGACGCGCCGACTCATCCACCTCCTCGACCCGGTCCGGTTCCGGGCTCGCTTCGAGGACAAGGGACGGTTCACCCACTTCTGCGAGACGGTGCCCGTGGCCTGGATCGGGGTCGAGCACGCCGGCCTCCTGGGTTGCGCGGCGGCCCTGGCGGATCGAGAGGTGGGGACAGAGCCGGGCGGTGGCCTCCCATCCGGCGTCCGTCGATGGTGAGGGGACGCGCCCCCTCCCCGGGTCGGCTGGGTCTCGGTCTCCCGGGATCACTCGTGGTGACCCTTCTGGCTTTCCAGCTCGCTGGGGCGCAGGCCGTCCCCGCGGAGAGCTCGGGCTGGTGGAAGGGCGGAACCTGCTACGAGGTCTTCGTTCGCTCGTTCCTCGACAGCGATGGCGACGGGGTAGGGGACCTGAGGGGCCTGATCCGGAGGTTGGACTACATCAACGACGGCGATCCTCGTGAGCAGGCCGATCTCGGCGCCAGCTGCATCTGGCTCATGCCGGTCACGGCGTCGTCCAGCTATCACGGATACGACGTTATCGACTACTACCGTGTGGACCCTCGACTGGGCACCAACGAGGACTTCAGGGACCTAGTGGGAGAGGCCCACCGGAGAGGAATCCGGGTGCTGGTGGACATGGTGATCAACCACGTGTCGAGCGAGCACCCGCACTTCCAGGAGGCGCTGAACGATCCGGGCTCCCCCTACCGGGAGTGGTTTCGGTGGTCATCGGTTCCGGGACCGCTCAACGAGTGGGGCGACAGCAATTGGCATCGCTCTCCCGTACGAGACGAGTATTACTACGGCTTCTTCTGGCATACGATGCCGGATCTGAACTGGGAGTCGCCGGCGCTGCGCAGGGAGATGAAGCGTGTGGCCACCTTCTGGCTGACCGAGATGGGTGCCGACGGCCTTCGGCTCGATGCCGTACGTCACCTCATGGAGGAGGAGGGGCGCACGGCCAATGTGCCGAGAACCCACCAGATTCTCCGGGAATACGCCGCGCACGTCCGGGAGGCGGCGCCGGGCGCGTTCACGGTCGGGGAGGTCTTCGACAGCACCGACGTGCTTCTGGCCTACTATCCGGATCAGCTGGACGCCTACTTCGCCTTCCAGTTGGCCAACGCCATCGTGGACGCCGTACGCAGCGGATCGGCGGGGGGGCTCATCGAGTCCGTCACCGAGCTGACCCGGGGAGTACCGGACCACCGGTGGGCGCCATTCCTGCGGAACCACGACCAGCCCCGCACCATGACGGAGCTCGGGGGGAACGCGTCTCGAGCGAAGCTGGCGGCCAGCCTTCTCCTGACTCTTCCCGGCCTGCCCTTCGTGTACTATGGGGAGGAGGTCGGGATGACCGGGGACAAGCCGGATCCTCGGATACGGACGCCCATGCATTGGAGCCTCGCTCCTGCCGCGGGCTTCACCGTCGGCACGCCGTGGGAGCCTCTCCAGCCGGACTCCTTCACGGCCAACGTGGAGGCGATGAACGGAGATCCCGGCTCGCTCCTGAACCACTACCGCCGCTTGATCCACCTGAGGTCCGCGTCACCCGCCCTCGGTGGGGGTGACTTCGTCCCCCTGTGGGCCCCAACGCCGCAGGTGGCGGCGTATCTGCGTCGGTCGGAGGCCGAGACCGTGCTGGTCGTGGCCAACCTCGGTGAGACTGCCGTCGATAGCCTGGCCCTGACTTCGGGACGGAGCGTGCTTCCCGGGGGACGCTATTCGCTGTTCGATCCCTGGGAGAATCGCGAGGTGGGCGCGCTGGCGATTGGTCCGGGTGGACGCCTGGGTGAGGTCACTCTGCCGGCCCTGGAGCCCCTGCGCGCCCATGTCGTACGCCTGGAGCTCGTGGCCCGGTAGCCGTGGGGCGCTCCTTCACATCCGACCCACCTGGGGCGAGATTGTAGCCCTTCGGGTCCTGGACCGCCGCAACACCTGATATCGCTAGGACATGACGATCAATTCCGGCAAGATCCCGTATCTGCCCGAGCGC
>JBDHGI010000141.1:0-11561 GCA_039589955.1 Gemmatimonadota bacterium
GTGGTTCTGAGACTGTAGTCTTGCAGATTATGGAGTCCGGAAGATGGGGATGACTGCCACGGATGTCGTTGAGCAGAGTGGTTGGGGGAACTGCTGAGCCCGACCCCCTGAATCCCCCACAAGGTCCACCCCATTCGGTAATTGGGGTGTTTGGCTGAGTTCGGCTGAGTTCGTCTGAGTTAGGCTAGGGTCTTCTGCGACAAGGCGTTACGGCACTCTGTTGTTCGGCTGAGTTCGCCTGAGTTCGGCTGCATGTGGCTGAGTTGGCACACAAAGCGGCACACAGGAATGGGGGTAGTGAGGGGCTTCTGAGAGGGTGCTCCGAGGAGAGGCACACATCCTCGGTCGATGTGTCCGGTTGGGGTGGCGTAAGGTACGGTAGCCACGTGCGCTCGGCCGCACTGCCGCCTATCATGTCAGCTCCTCCCGCCGTAAGGGGCCCATGCCGGACACGATCACGCGCCTGAAAACGCAGCCCCTCGAGGGCCGCCACCGCATCGAGCGCGAGCTCGGTGAGGGCGGGATGGATACGGTCTACCTGGCCTACGACCTGAAGCACCAGCTGTTGTGGAACTATTGGCGGCGATGGTCTCGGTAACGGGTGGTGCGAGCTCGGGCCCACGGAAGTGGGCCGCTCCCGGAGCGCCATCGTGGCGTGGCCCGGGCTGCGGGGAGGCCGCCACGTGCCGGGCCCGGGCGCCCCGGGGTGGGACCTACTGGCCGCCCCGCATCTCCGCCATCTCCTGCACGGCCGTCTCCGCCACGGACCGGATGTAGTGACGGATCGCGAGGAGCTGTTCGTCGGTCAAGTCCGAGTAACGGGGCATCCCCATCCGGGTCCGTGCGCCCTCCCGGACCACCTGCTGGAAGGCCTGCGCGTCGAGGACCACGGCGGAGGCGCTCAGGTCCGGCGCCATACCAGCCGATTGTCCCGGAGTGCTGTGACACACGCTGCAGCGGCCCGAGTACCGGGATGCACCGACCTCGGCCAGCGCCGGATCCACCTGGAAGTCCGGAGCCGCCAGCGGCACGACCGGGGTGGGCTCGGGCTGCTCGGGGACGGCCAGCTCACCATCCAGTGAGAAGGCCACGAGACGCCGGGTCTGCTGGCCGTAGGGCCAGGCCCGGTTCCCCGGAGAGGCGCTCACGGCCCCGCCGCCACCGAAGCCCACCAGGAGCGCGAAGTACTGGGTGCCATCCACCGAGTAGGTGATGGGCGGGGCGGTGATTCCGAGCCCCAGATCCACGGACCAGAGCTCTGCACCGGTGGCCGCGTGGTAGGCCTTGAACAGACCGTCCCCCCGGCCCTGGAAGACCAGGTCGCCGGCGGTGGTCAGCGTTCCCCCGTTCAAGCGGGTTTCCAGGGGAACCTCCCAGACCCGCTCCTGCCGGACCGGGTCCCAGGCCTGGAGGGTGCCCATGACGCCGTCTTCCCGGGAGCTGCCGACGATCGCCCACCTCACCGCAGCGTCCACGGACCAGGATGGTGACGCCCAGTTCTCCAGGTCGATCCCCTCCTGCCAGAAGCGGGTGTTCAGGTGTGTGGTGGGGATGTAGACGAGCCCGGTCTCCGGGTTGTACGACATGGCGTGCCAGCTGTGGGCTCCCGGCGGCCCCGGCGCCACGACCTCCTCTCCGTCCTCGTAGCGGGCGCCGGACCGCTCCACGGGGCGGCCCGATTCCATGTCCACGTGGCTGGCCCATGTGACCGGGGAGTAGGGCTCCGCCGAGATGAGCGATCCGTCGGTGCGGTCGATGACGTAGAAGAACCCGTTCTTCGGGGCCTGCATCAGGACCTTCCGGGTCTCCCCCTGGATCTCCAGGTCCGCCAGGACGATGTCCATGTTGGAATTGAAGTCCCACGTCTCGCCGGGGGTGTTCTGGTAATGCCAGAGGTACTCCCCCGTGTCCGGATCCAGCGCCACGACGGAGGTCAGGAAGAGATTGTCTCCTCCCTCCGGGCTCCGGATCTTCTGGTCCCAGGGCGACCCGTTCCCCGTGCCGATGTACAGCTGGTCCAGCTCGGCGTCGTAGGTGAAGCCGTGCCACGCGTTGCCGCCGCCGCCGTACTTCCACCACTCCCCGGTCCAGGTCTCGGCGGCCATGCGCATGGCTTCGTTCTCGAACCCGTCGGCGGGATTGCCGGGGACGATCCAGAAGCGCCACGCCTGCTCGCCCGTCTCGGCGTCGTAGGCGGTGACGTAGCCCCGGGCCGCGTGCACCTCCGTTCCCCCGTTCCCGATGAGGACCTTCCCCTTGAAGATCTTCGGGGCCCCGGTGATGTAGAGCGGAAGCTCGGGATCCACGGTCATGACGCTCCACACCAGCTCCCCGGTGGCCCGGTCGACGGCCTGCAGCCGCCCATCCCAGGTGGCCAGATAGACCTTGTCCCCCCAGAGCCCGATCCCGCGGTTGTGCTCCCACCCGGCCCGCATGCGTTCGCCGGCCACGCGCCAGACTTCCGGGTCGTACTCCCAGAGGAGTTGGCCGTTGGTGGCATCCACGGCCCGAACCCGGTTCATGCTCCCCACGAAGTACAGGATCCCGTCCGCTACCAGGGGCGTCGACACGAGGCCCCGGTCCGAGGGGAGGTCCAGGTACCAGTCGACCTCGAGCTCGGCCACGGTGCTGGCGTTGATCTGCTCCAGGGGGCTGAAGCGCTGCTCGCTGTAGGTCCGACCGTAGGCCAGCCAGTCCTCGGTCTCGGACTCGTCCGCCAGCGCCGCATCGTCCACGAAAAGGGCCGGCTCGGGTGCGGTGCAGGCCGCGGTGACGAGGAGCGGGAGGAGGGCGGGCAGGGCACGCAGGACGGTCGAGCGCATTGCGGGAGTCCTTGTTGGAGAAGGCGGGCACTCTAGTGCGGCACCCACTCCGAGCGAAAGGGGCTCGTCCACGGTCGTCCCTTCTACCCTGCAGCGGTCCTGCCCCGGACCCGGGTGGTCCGGACATCTCGCCAGACACTTCGTTTGACTCGCGGACCGTACAGGTTGGATCTTCCGCCATCCCATCCCTCCGGACCCGTTATGACTGACCCTCCCTCCCGTCTGAACGCCGCCCTGTCCGGCCGCTACTCCATCGAGCATGAGCTCGGCGAGGGCGGCATGGCCACGGTCTACCTGGCCGACGACCTCAAGCACGACCGCAAGGTCGCCCTCAAGGTCCTCAAGCCCGAGCTCGCCGCCGTCGTCGGCGCCGACCGCTTTTTGGCCGAGATCAAGACCACCGCCAACCTGCAACACCCCAACATCCTTCCCCTCTTCGACTCGGGAGAGGCCGACGGCTTCCTCTACTACGTCATGCCCTACATCGAGGGCGAGACGCTGCGTGACCGCCTGGACCGGGACAAGCAGCTCCCGGTGGACGAGGCCGTGCGCATCGCCACCGCCGTGGCCGGAGCGCTCGAAGTCGCCCACGAGGCCGGGGTGGTGCATCGGGACATCAAGCCGGCCAACATCCTCCTGAGCCGGGGTCAGCCCCTGGTGGCGGACTTCGGCATCGCGCTGGCCGTGAACAGCGGGGAGGGGCGTTTGACCGAGACGGGCCTCAGCATCGGGACGCCGTACTACATGAGCCCCGAGCAGGCCACGGGAGATCCATCGGTGGGCCCCTCCAGCGACGTGTATTCCCTGGCTTGTGTCCTGTACGAGACGCTGGCCGGCCAGCCCCCTCATGCGGGAAGCTCGGCCCAGGCGGTGCTCGCGCAGATCATTTCGGGGGACCCGGACCCGGTGCGGACGCACCGGCCGACGACCCCGCCCAACGTGGAGGCCGCGCTGCGGAAGGCCCTCGAGCGGCTCCCCCCCGACCGATTCGAGAGCGCCGCCGGGTTCGCCGAAGCCCTCGGGGATCCGGGGTTCCGGTACGGCGTCGACCCCGGCGTCCCGGCACGTCCCTCGCGCCGTCTCCGGGTGGTCACCGCCGGAGCGCTGGCGGTCGCGGCGGCGGCGACGGCCGTGGCCATCGGGGCGCTCACGCGGCCGGGAGACGAGGTGCGTCCGGCCCGGATCCTGACCCAGGAGGTCACCGTCGGGGTGGACGGGCGTCGCCTGCCGGCAGAGCACGCCGCGGTCTCCGGCGACGGCCAACGCGTCGTGTATGTGGTCAGCGATGACCGCGGGGTCTACTCGCTCTACGCCAGGAACGTGGACGCAGCCACGGCCGAGCCCATTCCCGACTCCGAAGGCGCCCGTTACTTCGCCATCGCCCACGACGGAGACGAGGTCGCCTTCACGCAAGTCGGTCTGGGGCCCCTGAGGGTGGCGTCGCTGGGAGGGGGGAGCGTGCGCGTTCTGGCCGAAGGAGCACAGTCGGTGCCCGTGTGGGGCGAACACCATGTCTACTTCCTCAACGCGGAGCTCGGCATCAGCCGCGTGCCGGTGGAGGGGGGTGCCGCGGAGCGCATGACCCCCCTCACCGACGGTGAGCTGGTGCGGGCGCCCTCCGACGTCCTGCCGGGGGAAGAGGTGGTCCTGTTCAACGAGTACCCGAGAGGCGAGACCCAGGGAGCCGTCCGCGCCCTTTCCGTCGATTCGGGAGAGATGTGGACGCTCACCACCGGGCTCGCGGGCGTCGTGCGGGAGGGTTTCCTGATCTACGCCGCCGACCCGGAGGGGCGGATCGCCGGCATCCCGTTCGACCCGGAGACGCTGGCCGTGTCCGGGGAGGAAGTCACCCTCCTTTCCGGGGTCTTGCTGAGCGGCAGCTTCGCCGGAACCACGAGCTTCCATCTCAGCCGCTCGGGCGACCTGGTCTATGCCCCGAGGGAGCTGTTCGTCAGGAGCACGGCTCAGCCCGTCTGGGTCGATCGCACCGGGGACGTCACCAGGATTCCCACGGATTGGGCGATCTCGCCCGTGCCGTCGGTGTCGGGCCTGGCCCTGTCCCATGACGGAACCCACCTCGCGGCGTCCGGCGGCACGGGCCAGGGCCAGGTGGACCTCTTCGTTCACGACCTGAGAGGAGGGCCCATCCAACGTCTGTCGTTCGAAGCACCGGTGAGCACCCGTCCCTTCTGGAGCTCCGACGACCGCGAGATCTACTACTTCGAGGACCGGTCCGGAGACTTCCTGCAGGGAGACCTCATGGCCCGACGGGCGGACGGAAGCGGGGAGCCCCGGCGCGTCCTCTCCGACACCGGCATCGGGAGCGGGTCGTGGAGCCGGAACGGGGAGTGGATGATCTACAGGGTCGGGGTGCCCGCGCGTCCCAGCCGCGACATCTTCGCCCTGCGGGCGGGCGCCACGGAGCCCATGGGGCTCGTCGCCACCCAGGCCGTCGAGCAAGCCCCTTCGCTCTCGCCCGACGGGAGATGGCTCCTCTACCAGTCCGATCGATCCGGGCAGCACGAGGTCTACGTGCGCCCCTTCCCCGACGTGGACGAAGGCCTCCAGCAGATCTCCCTGGACGGAGGCACCGAGCCGCGTTGGGCCCATTCGGGGCGGGAGATCTTCTACCGGGACGCCCAGGCGGGCATGGTGGCGGTGGCGGTGGAGTCGGATGCCACGCGGCTCCGGGTGTCGGGCCGCGAGGTTCTGTTCGACGCCACGCCGTTCTGGTCGGATCCCGCGTCGCAGCAGTACGAAGTGGCGCCGGGCGACGGCCGATTCCTGATGCTTCAACGCCAATCCGCAGGCAACTGGACCATCATCACCTGGAACTGGCTCGAGCGGGCGAAGGCCATGATCCAGGAAGCCAATCGGTAGAGGGTGCCACCGGCCGAACACCTCTTCGGCGGGAGTTCGGCTGAGTTCTGCTCAGTTCGACTCCGTGCGGCTGAGTTGGCACACAAGTGGCACACAGGAATGGGCCCCCTGAAGGGCTTCTGGGGGGTGCTCGGAGGGGCGGCACACTTCTTCGGTGAGTGTGTCCGGGGTCGGGTGTCGGTAAGCTAAGAAACGCGTGCGTTGGGCCGGTCCGCATTGTGATAGCGAGATTGCACCCTCCGTCGGTGAGGCGCCTATGGCCGACCTCCTCGATCGCCTTAACGCTGCTCTCGGGGCTCGGTACGCTTTCGAGCGGGAGACCCGAGGGGTGTGCATGTTGCTGTGCATGTTCGGCTTCACGAACCCAGCGAAATGACCCCGCGGGCCGTCGCGAGGCTTGACCTAAGATTCTTAGGTTCATAGCTTGCAGTTGACCTAAGACTCTTAGATCAGGGGCCGGTACGCCCCGTGAGTCACCTGCTGGAGCCCGCCATGCCACCGGAAACGATTTCCGTCCTCAAAGGCACCCTGGACCTGTTGGTGCTTCGAACGTTGAGCAAAGGTCAGGAGATGCACGGGTTCGAGATCCTGGAATGGATCACTGAGGCCACCGGCGGATCGCTGGTGCTGGAGGAGGGGGCCCTCTACCCGGCGCTGCATCGGCTGGAGGGCAAGGGCTGGCTCCGCGCGGAGTGGGGCATCTCGGAGAAGGGCCGGCGGGCAAAGTACTACCACCTCACGCCTCGGGGCCGGAAGGCCCTGGCCCGCGAGGAGAAGCAATGGGAGCGGTACGTGTCTGTCATGAGCCAGGTGACGGCGGCGAAGGGAAGCGGAGCGTAGGAGGGGGCCGTGAACGACCGGAAGAAGCGCGGGATCCTGCCGCATGCGCGGCCGGGTGAGCAGGAAGCGGTGGATGTAGAGGTGCTCCATCACCTCATGGAGCTGGTCGATCGCCTCATGGCGGACGGTTGGACCAAAGAGGATGCCCAGAATGAGGCCGTGAGGCGCTTCGGGGACCTCGAGCGGATCCGCCAGGAAGTGCTCGAATCCAGAGGCTCCCGCTCCCGGTGGGCTGAGCGGGCACGCGAGAGCTGGGGTAAGCTGTCCGAGCTCGGCCGGGACGCGCGCTACGCCGCGCGTGTCCTCCTCCGCCGCCCCGCCTTCACGCTGACTGCCGTGCTTACGCTGGCCGTGGCCATCGGCGGCAACGCGGCCATCTTCTCGGTGGTGAACGCCACCCTTCTGCGGCCCCTTCCCTTCCCCGACGGCAACCGCCTTATGCGGGCGTACATCGTCATCCCCGCCCCGGGCACGCCGGAGGGGATGCGCAACATCACCTGGTCCTACCCGAAGTACGAGCTCCTGCGGGACCGGCAGCAGGTCTTCGACCAGACCACCGTCTTCCGGGCGTGGCCCTTCACCATCACGGGTGAGGAGGACCCCGAGCGCATCGATGCCGAGATCGTGGGGCACGAGTACCTGCCGATGCTGGGCGTGTCCCCGGTGTTGGGGCGGGCATTCCTTCCTGAGGAGAACGCGAGCCCCGACACGCACTACGTCGCGCTGCTGGGCCACGATCTCTGGGTTCGACGCTACGCGCGTGACCCCGGCATGGTGGGCCGCAGGGTGGTGCTCAACGACAGGGCGTACGAGGTGGTGGGTGTGCTTCCGGAGGGCTTCGGCGGGCTCACCGGCGGAGCCGACATCTGGGTACCCACCATGACCATCTCCGAGCAGTCGCTCATGAGCCCGGGCTCCCACAACCAACACGTGCTGGCGCACCTGGCGCCGGGCGTGACGGTAGAGCGTGCCAAGAGGGCCGTGGAGGACATCGGCCGGCAGGTCGAAGAGGTCTGGCCGGCGGGGCAGGGCCGCCTCCCCTGGGGTGCCGGCGCTGTCACGCTCCAGGAGGAGCGCATGGAGCCCGCAGTCCGCGCCTCCATCCTCTTCCTCTTCGGCGCCGTGGGCTTCGTCCTCCTCATCGCGTGCGTCAACGTCGCCAACCTCCTGCTGGCCCGGGCGTCGGCGCGGGAGCGCGAGGTGGCCATCCGCAAAGCCATGGGTGCAGGCCGCGGCCGCATCGTGCGCCAGCTCATGGTGGAGAGCGGCCTCGTGGCCATGGCCGGCGCCGCGCTGGGGCTCGTCTTGGCTGTGGGGGGGGTACAGGTGCTGAAAGAGCTGGCACCGGTGGTCACCCACGCCAGCGTCTTCCGAGGAGCGATGGCGGGCCTCACCGACATGGGCCTGAGCACCATCCGCTTCGATGGCAGCGTGCTGCTCTTCGGCATGGCCGTGGCGGTAGCCAGCGTCTTCCTCTTCGGCCTTGCGCCGGCACTCTACGGTACCCGAGGCGACCTCACCGTGGCGCTCCGTGACGGCGCCCGAGGTGCCTCACGGCGGCGGCTGGCCGGCGGCCTCCTCAGCCAGCGCTCGCTTGTGGTGGCGGAGCTGGCCCTCACCTTCGCGCTCCTGGTGGGCTCGGGGCTCATGATCCGGAGCATGCGCCTGCTCCTGGCGGACGACGGAGGCTTCCGGGCGGAAGGTGTCGTCGCT
The DNA here is from genome assembly GCA_039589955.1 of Gemmatimonadota bacterium. Classification (GTDB taxonomy): domain Bacteria; phylum Gemmatimonadota; class Gemmatimonadetes; order Longimicrobiales; family Gaopeijiaceae; genus SZUA-318. The sequence goes on from JBDHGI010000141.1 coordinate 8,256, forward strand.
GCCCGCGTCTCCATTCCCCGCAGTCGGTACGAGGACGCCGAGGCCGTGTCCGCCTTCTACCGGGCGCTGGACGATCGCCTGGAGGCCCTGCCGGGTGTGGAGAACGTGGGCATGAACATCTGCCTGCCCCTCTCCCGGAGCTGCAACGGCACCAACGTGCGGTTCCTGGACGGGCCCGCCGCCGGAGGTGAAGAGGATGTCAACGTCGGCATCCATTGGGTCGACCACGACTACTTCCGCACGCTGCGCATCCCCCTGGTTCGCGGCCGTGCCTTCACCGAGGCCGACCGCGATGGAGCGCCCGGCGTACTGCTGGTCTCCCAGGCCGCGGCGGATCAGTACTGGCCCGGAGCGGACCCCCTGGAGTCACGCGTGCTCGTGGGCGGCGACTCCCTCACGGTGGTGGGCGTCGTGGGGGACGTGCACTACGAGAGCCCTGAGGAGGAGCCGTTGCCCCAGATCTACCTGGCGGCGGAGCAGCACACGGCCCGCGGGCGCTACGTGATCCTCAAGTCCGGTGGAGATCCGTCGGCCTTGATCCCGGGCGTGCGTGGCGCGCTCAGGGAGCTCGACCCGACGTTGCCCCTCGTCGACGCCGGCACCATGGAGGACCGGGTGGCCGACGCCACGTCCAGGCCGCGCTTCAACACCAACGTGCTCACGGTCTTCGGGCTCGTGGCGCTGATCCTCGCCGCCATCGGCGTCTACGGGGTGGTGGCCTTCGGTGTGGCGGAGCGGACGCACGAGATCGGGGTGCGTGTGGCCATCGGCGCCGAGCGCGTGGACGTCTTGAAGATGGTGCTGGCCAGGGGCGCCTGGCTGGCGCTCCTGGGGGTAGGCCTCGGCTCGGGGCTGGTGGTGGCGCTGATGCGCGTGCTGCGCAGCGTGCTCTACGGGGTGGAGCCCTTCGACCCGTGGACGCTGACGGTGACGGCGTCCGTGCTGCTGGCCGTGGCCCTGCTGGCCAGCTACCTGCCGGCGCGCCGGGCCGTGAGGGTGGACCCCCTCACCGCGCTCAGGGCCGAGTGAGGCACCGGCCGTTCCCCTAAGGCGGGCACAGTAACGGACGAGGCGTTCGATGCCCGCCCCGTCCTCACCCTTGATGCGCACAGAGGCGTCGACGCTGAAGCCTCCCGAGCCCTGCCAGGTGAGCATGCCTGCGGCGTCGAGCTCGTCGAGGAGTCCGTGGCGACGGAAGTAGCGAAGGACGTCGCTGGAGGACAGACTCCACCTGAGCGATGTGATCGAGCGCCAGATCGTAGGCCTCGTGAAACTCGATCTCGCTGTCGTCGCCCTTGCTGAACACGCCGTCGAGCACGACGAGATGATGGTGGGGGTGGACGGCGAGGGAGGAGCCGAAGCGGTGAAAGAAGCTGACCGCTCCGAGCTGGGCGTCAGTCGGTGCTCCGGCGCGCGGGGGCCTCGGCGCCATCGCGGCTCGCCGAGGGGACCGGGAAGAGGCCATGCGGCTCAGCCAAGAACTCGCGGACTTGGACCACCCGTACGTCAACGGTCTGCAAGCCCCGTGGCGCGGGAGAATCGCCGCACTTCTCGGCGACCGGGAGGGCGCGATGGCGCCTCTTCTCGAGGCCCACGCGCAGGGGCGGCCCTTTGGACGAGGCTGGCACCGGGACGGGGACTTGGAGTGACTCCGGGACTACCCACCGTTTCAGGAATTCATGAGACCGAAGGGCTGATCCTTGCTTGCAGGGTGAGACAGACCCCCTGAATCCCCCCAAGGTCCAGCCGATTCGGGATTGGTGACACAATACTGGGTGTTCAGGCGTTACATCGGCGTGGGGACGGCGATCAGTTCACAGGCGAGAATGGCTCAGGAGACCCTTGGATGGGCGTTGATCGAGGAGTGCGGACGTGGCGTTGGGCGGCGGTGTGCAGCACGCTTCTGGCGACTGCCACTCTCCAGGCCTGCAATGACAGCGTGATCGGGCCGGAGCTGCAAAGTCGGTTGCTCGTCGAAGGAATCACCTACCGCGTGGCGAGTTTCGACATCGCCGAATCCTTCCCGGTCCAGGTCGGCGTCACCGTACAGATCCAGAACGAGTCCGGCACCTCTCAGTCGGTGACCTTTCCGGACGGATGTGTCTTGTTGATGAGAGCCTACGATGCGCGGGGCAGCCTGGTGTGGGACCTCGGCCATTTGGTCGGCTGCACCCAGGCGCTGGTGCAAGTCGCGCTGTCACCTGGCGAGTCCAGGGAAGTCCGGACCGGCTTGATCAGTGCGACCACGATCCTTGGCGAGAACCTCCCTGACGGGGAGTACCGGATCGCGGTCTATCTGCGGCCGAACGGCCAAACCGTGGAACTCGATGCCGGAGCGGCCGATCTGGCGATTCCGCGCAGCTAGACACCCGGAGCGCGACCCGTCCCGATCACGAGCACACGTTGTAGTGCACGGTCACGCCCTTGTCCTGCAGGGCCGTCACTGCGGCGCAGGGTATCGCGGCGCTGACGTCCTGCAGCCAGACAATGTCTCCGGTGGTGAGCCCCATGTTGTCGATCAGTGGCTGGATATCGCTGAGGGCCCCGTTGGCGCGCAGGTCGAGGAAGTTGAGCCCTGTGAGCCCCTGGAGGGTGCTGATATCGGCGAGGTCGTTGCTCCAAACGTCGAGGATCGCGAGGCCCGCCATTCCGGCGAGGGGGCTCAGGTCGGGGATCGCGTTCACACCGAGCACGAGCCGGGTTAGACCGGTCAGCGGCGCGAGCGGGCCGATGTCGGTGATCCCGTTACTCCCCATCAGGAGATGGACGAGGTTCGTGAGCGTGCTCAGGGGGGTCAGGTCGCTGGCGCCGTTGCTCGCGGCCGACAGCGGGGCTGCTCAGATACCACGGACAGGGGGACAGGGCTCAGATGGGCCTGATACGGACTCGCAACGAGCGTCATACAGCCAGGGGCACCATGACGGACGGTAAGCCAGAAACCCTGGCTCCTCTTGATCCACCGCTTCTGGCTGGTCGCCGTTCCGGTGCCGCACCCAGGACCTCGTTTGTGCTCTACCCTACCCCGACCAGGGGTCACCCGTCCTCGTGGCTTGCGTGACGGATCTGCCGTCTCACGTGCGCAATCTCGTCCCTGATCGCAGCCGTGTTCGCCGGCCTGGCTTCTAGTCAGCAGAGTCCCTAGACGAGCGGGGCACCGGGCAGAGCCCGGCACCCCGGAGCTTCGGCCCCTCACCTATGGGCTACTTGGTGTGAATCACGATGCTGCCACCACCAAGTGCGGTTCCACCGTCGCCGTTGTCATAGATGACCGTTTCGGCACCATCAGCCTCGCTCTCCGTCCAGATC
>JBDHGI010000142.1:0-11488 GCA_039589955.1 Gemmatimonadota bacterium
GGACCGCATCACCGCTCGCGTGGAGGGGCTCACCCGTCGTCTGTTGGAGGTCCTCACCGGCCTCCGCCACGCCAACGGCGATCCCGCAGTCGAGCTCTACGGGCCCGAGACCGTGCAGGACCGTGGAGGCACGGTCGCCTTCAACATTCTCGACTCCTCGGGTGGCGTCGTTCCCTACGGGGCCGTCGAGCGCGGGGCAAGCCAGCACAACATCTCGCTGAGGGGAGGGTGCTTCTGCAACCCGGGCGCCGCGGAGGCGGCCTTCGGCCTTCCCGTGGGAGAGAGCGTCCGTTGCTTCGAGGGCCTGCCGCATGGGGCGTTCAGCCTCAAGGACCTGGCCGAGTGCCTCGACCACAAGTTCGCCGTGGGAGCGCTGCGCGCCTCGGTGGGGATCGCCACCAACGAGACCGATCTGGATCGCCTCGAGGCCTTCCTCAGGGAGTTCGTGGCCCAATACGAAGCCGCCCCGGGAGACTTCGCCGTCGACTGACGGGCGGTCAGCCGGGCTCGCCCTCCGACCGCTCCTCGAATCGGGGACCCCGCAGCACCACAGGCTCCGCCACCTTCTTCACCCGGAGGTTCAACATCTCCACGAAGAGGGAGAAGCCCATGGCGAAGTAGATGTATCCCTTCGGTATCTCCTGATGGAAGCCCTCGGCCACCAGCGCCATGCCGATGAGGAGTAGGAAGGAGAGCGCCAGCATCTTGACGGTCGGATGGGCGTTGACGAAGTGGCTCACCGCGTTGGCCGAGATCATCATGAAGCCCACGGCCACGACCACCGCGATGATCATCACCGCCAGGTGATCCGCCACGCCCACGGCCGTGATCACCGAGTCGAGGGAGAAGACGATGTCCAGCAGGGCGATCTGGATGATGACCGACGAGAACGAAGCTCCACCCGGGGCCCGATGCCCGTCACGCTCGCCCTCGAGCTTGTGGTGGATCTCCCGAGTGGCCTTGGTGAGGAGGAACACCCCACCCGCCAGGAGGATCAGATCACGTCCCGAGAACGCCCGGCCGATGACCGTGAACAGGGGAGTGGTGAGCTTCATGATCCACACGATGGAGATCAGCAGGGCGATGCGAGTGCCCATGGCCAGCAGAAGGCCCACCTGACGAGCGCGCGCCTGCCGGGCCGGTTCCACCCTGTCGGCCAGGATGGAGATGAACACGATGTTGTCGATGCCCAGGACGATCTCGAGAACGGTGAGGGTCGCGAGGGCGATCCAGGCTTCGGGGCTGTTGATCCATTCCATGACTGCCGATCCTTGGCCGCGCTTTCGAGTGATGGGGGCCGGGTCCGCCGACGGGGCGGGCTAACCTAAGGCACCGACCCGCCGGGCCGCGATCCCCGAAACCACTGCCTCCAGCGGAGCGTAGGGCTGGCCGTGCACGGCCGAGAGGGATCATCAGGAGGAGGAGGTGTGATGGGGACGCTGATCCAGGATCTCCGCTTCGGGCTCCGGATGTTGGGGCGGGCGCCCGTGGTCACGACGGTGGCGGCCCTCTCCCTGGCCCTGGGGATCGCGGCGAACGCAGGCGTCTTCGCCATCGTGAGCGGGTTCATGCTGGAGCCCCTTCCCTATGACGACCAGGATGGGCTGGTGATCCTCAGGGAAGGGCGCCGGGGCGAGGGCATCGAGGCCTTCAGCGGGGTCTCCATGGCCAACTTCAGGGACTACGAGGAGGCGGCCTCCGGCATGACCTCGGCCGCTGCCTACACCGTGGAGGTGGCCAACCTCACCGGCGTGGACGTTCCGGAACAGCTTCAGGTGGTGCCGACGACCCCCGATCTGTTCGACGTCCTGGGTGTCCAGCCCGCCTTGGGCCGGGGCTTCAGGGTCGAGGAGGGGGCGGAGGGGCTGGGCAACGTCCTGGTGCTCGAGCACGACTTCTGGCAGAGACGATTCCAGGGGGACCGGGACGTGCTGGGACGGACCCTGACCCTGGACGGCGCCACCTACACGGTGGTGGGCGTGATGCCCGAGTCCTTCGACATGATCCCGGCGAACGTCGACGTCTTTCGTCCCACGGACTTCCAGGAGCTTCGGGACAACCGTACCTCGCGGGGGTTCATCGTCTTCGGGCGCCTCGCTCCCGGAGCGACCCCGGATCAGGTGCAGCGCGAGCTCGAAGGGGTGTTCGCCGGGATCGCCCAGGAGCACCCCGATGCCTACCGTGGGTGGGTTCTGGAGGTGATGGGAGCCCGGGACTTCTTCCCGGGGCCCACGGACACCAAGCTGGTGATGATCCTGACCGCCGTGGCGTTCTTCGGCCTGCTCATCGCCTGCGCCAACGTGGCCAACCTCCTGCTGGCCCGGGCCGAGGAGCGGCAGAAGGAAGTCGCCGTGCGCACAGCCCTCGGCGCCGGGCGGCACCGGATTCTCCGGCAGCTCATGACGGAGAGCGTGGCGTTGGGCCTCCTGTCGGGGGTCATCGGCATCGCGCTCTCCACGGTCGTGATCCGCTGGATTCAGGGAGCCATGCCGGCACAGATACCCAAGGCGATGATTCCGCGCCTCGATCCCGAGGTGCTTTTCGCCACCGTGGCGGTCTCCATGGCGGCGGGCATTGCCTTCGGGATCGCCCCGGCGCTGCAGTCGGCGAGGGCGAGTCTTCGGGAGGCGCTGGGGGAGGGGAGTCGCGGTGGCACGGTGAGCCGGTCCAGGAAGCGCCTCCGCAACACGTTCGTGGTGGGGGAGTTCGCCGTGGCTCTGGCCCTCCTCACCGGAGCGGGATTCCTGGTGGAGATCTTCAACCAGCTCACGGACGCGGATCCCGGCTTCACCCAGGAGGGGCTGCTGACCTTCTCACTGCAGGTGAGCGAAGACCGGTTCCCGGAAGAGGACGACCTGGGCGTGTACCAGGATCAGCTGCTCGAGTCGCTGCGGGAGATCCCGGGTGTCGAGGGTGTGGCCCTGATGTCCAGCCTCCCCCGGGGCCTCGGGAATCCCTCCGCCAGCTACACGGTTGAGGGACGGACCGTTGCCGAGGGTTCCGAGCTGCCCACCGCGGGCCTCCAATCGGTGAACCCGGCGTACTTCGAGACCATGGAGATCCCCCTCCTTCGGGGGAGGCCTTTCGAGGTGACCGATGGACCGGAGGGACAGCCGGTGGCCATCGTGAGTCAGACCTTCGTCGAGCGTGAGTTTCCCGACGGCGATGCCCTGGCCCGGAGCGTCACCGTCCGAGGCGAGTCGCGTGTGATCGTGGGCGTCGCGGCGACCATCGTTCAGGAGAGGATCGCCCTCGCTGGGGATCGCGGGGAGGCCATCTACCTACCGGCGGCGCAGGAGCCCCTGCGCGGTCCCAGCTTCGCGCTCAGGACGGCGGGTGAGCCCACGGCCCTGGCGGGCGACGTCCGGCAGGCGGTGTGGCGCGTAAACCCCGATCAGCCCCTGGCCCAGGTCCGAAGTCTCGAGGATCACGTGGCCGAATCCCTTGCGGGACCGAAGGCCATCTCGCTCTTCCTGGGGGCGATGGGCGTCGTCGCCCTTCTGCTTGCGGCCATGGGGATCTACGGGGTCATGGCGCACGCGGTGGCGCAGCAGCGACGTGAGATCGGGATCCGCATGGCCCTCGGGGCGGGGAGGGGGAAGGTCGTGGGGATGGTGACGCGGTCGGGTCTCGTCCTCGCCGGAGCCGGAATGCTCCTGGGACTCCCTCTCTCCTACCTCATGTACCGCGGCGTAGTGAGCGCCCTGGACCTCTTCGAGGGAGGCGTCGGGTTCTCCTATGCCCTCTGGGTGACCACGGCTCTAGCCCTTGTGGCGGTGCTGTCCACCTTCCTTCCGGCCCGCCGTGCCAGCCGCGTCGCGCCCGTCGCGGCGCTGACGGAGTAGAGGACGGTGCCCCCCGGCGAGAATGCGCCGGGGGGACGTGTGTCCGGAGGCAGAAGGGCTCCCTCACCGCGACCAGGGCGGCGCGACGCCGTTCATGCGGGCGTAGGCGATCTCCTGTCCCAGGTGCTCGTTCATGTGGGTGACCAGCTGGAGCAGCACAGCCCACTGGCCCACCTCCCGACCGTACAGGCGGGTGGGCCGGTTGAGGTCCTCGTCAGTGAGTCCGTCCATCACGGCCCGCACGTGGTCCATCGAGGTCCGGAGGATCCTCACCACCTCGGCCTTGTCCGAGACGTGGCCCTGCCACGCCTCGTAGTCGACGCCCGGGGCCACGCCCAGCGCCACGTCGGGATAGTAGTAGTTGTACCGAGCGATGTGCATGTACGCGTCGGCCACGGAGGCCACTCCCTCCATCGGGCGCCAGGTCATGCTCGACTCCGGCATGGCCTCGGCGAGGGCTACCAGCTTCCTGGCGGATGCCTGGAACTGACCTCCGATCTCGGCGCGGAACCCCGGAGGAGCGGCCTGCCCCTCGAGAGGTGGCGGTGAGGCCAGGACGAGCGTCGCGGTCAGGGCTAGCGCTGGGATTCGAGGCGTGCGCATCTCGGTTCCTCCGATACGGTTGAGGGTCGCAGGGCCGTCAAGGTAGGAGAATCCGCCGGAAAAGGGGAGCCACGGGGGTTGACATTTAACTACACTGTAGTATAACGTGACCACTCGCCCTCGCGAGGGGCGCCGTCGTCTTCGGCACGGACAGGGATCGTGGGATATCTCGGCGAGTTCGAGCAGCTCATTCTCTTCGCCCTCCTCCAGCTCGGCGACGAGGCCTACGGCGTGACCATCCGCGAGACCATCGAGGAACGGACGGGCCGGGTGGTCTCAGCGGGTGCCATCTACACGGCCCTGGGCCGTCTGGAGGACCGGGGCATGGTGGTCTCACGGAGGGAATCCCCCCAGGGCCGCGCCGGACGCCCGCGGAAGTACTACGGGCTCCGCCCCGAAGGCGCGCGCGCCCTCAAGGACTCCTACGCCACGATCCAGTCCATGGCGGGCGGGCTCATCCCGAAGCTGACCGAGCTCGCCGAGGGCTGAGGGTGTCTTCCGACGGCGACCGCCGGCCTCCGCGTCTCTGGGCCCTCCTGTCCCGGCTCCTCCTTCACGGGGAGGCGGCGGACCTCATTCGACAGGATCTCGACGAAGCGTTCGCCAGGGACCTGGAGTGCGGGTTGCGGCCCCGGGAGGCTCGCCGCCGCTACGTCCGGAATCTCTCGGACTCCGCATGGAGCGTGTGGAAGGAAGGACTCCGGGGATCCGTCACCCGGGGCACCCTCCAAGACGCCCGGCTGGGCGTGAGGATGCTCGGCAAGCAGCCCATGCTCACCGGGGTAGCGATGCTGGCCCTGGGGCTGGGTATCCCCGCATCCCTTACCCTGCGCCACGGTGTCGACGTCATTTTCAGTCCTCTCCCCGTGCCCGAGGGGGACCGCGTTCTGGGGATCCGTCACTGGGATCTCGAGGCGCGCCAAGCGCTCCCAGGGTCGGTGCACGACTACGCGCGCTGGCGGGAGAGCCTCACCTCCTTCCAAGCCATCGGTGCCGCGCGCACGTACCTGCTCAACGTGCACGCGGGAGATTCCGGCGCGCCCCCGGTGGAGGGAGCGGAGGTTACGTCCTCGACCTTCAGCCTCCTGCGCGGAACTCCGCTCGTGGGGCGGCTGTTCACCGAGGCCGACGGGGTCAGGGGCGCCCCGGACGTGGTGATCCTGGGCGAAGACCTCTGGCGGTCGCGCTTCGCCGGTGACCCGGAGATCCTCGGGGAGACCGTCCGGATCGGATCCCGTCCGCACACGGTCGTGGGCGTGATGCCCTCGAGCTTTCGCTTTCCCGACGACAATGACGTCTGGCTGCCGCTGCGGGCCGCGCCCACCGACTACGCGGTAGGGGAGGGACCACCGCTCTGGGTCTATGGCCGCCTCGCCGACGGAGTGACCGAGGAGGAGGCGAGGCTCGAGATGGAGGTCGCCAGCGCCCGCGCTGCCGACGACGACCCCGCGCGGTTCGAACGGTTGCGGGGAGAGGTCGTGGGCATGGCCATGCTGTTCTTCGGCGAGAGCGAATTCCGGGACGACCCGGAGTTCGTTCTCATCCAGTCTGTCATGATGCTTCTGCTCCTCATCGTCTGTGGGAATGTGGGAACGCTCCTCCTCGCCCGGACGGCTCAGCGAACCGCCGAGATCTCCATCCGCTCGGCGCTGGGAGCGAGTCGGACGCGGATCATCGCACAGCTCTTCATCGAGGCTCTGGTGCTGGCGGTAGCCGCCACGGGGCTCGGGCTCCTCGCGGCCGAGGGTATCGTTCGCTGGCTCGAGCGGACGGTGGAGCCGTACGGCATCTTTCCCTTCTGGGTCGACCCGAGCCTGACGCCCCGCATCATTCTCACCGCTCTCGGGCTGGCGGTTCTCTCCGGCGCCGTGGCCGGGGTGATTCCCGCCCTCAAGGCGACAGGCGGCCGAGTGAGGGAGAACCTGCAGCACGCCGCCGCGGGAGGAGCCAGCATCCGCTTCGGGCTCGGCTCTTCGGCCCTCATCGTCGGGGAGGTCATCCTGTCCGTCGGGTTCCTGGCCATGGGTGGGGTCATGGTGCGGAGCGCGTTCCAGGACACCCAGGGCACGCTCGGCTTCGATCCCGAGCGGTACGTCACCGCCTCCGTCAGCCTTCCCTGGGTGGACCCGGCGGAGCACCTCGAGCTCCCGGAGGAGGACGGCCTCGCTGTGCGGCGGCGGCAGACCCAGCTGGGCGTCCTGTCGCGCCTCGCCGAGGAGGAGGGGGTGGTGGGCGTCGGGATGGCCCTGTCCCTCCCGGGGAACGAGGGGCCCCGGGCGAGGATCGTGCTCGAGTCGGAGAACGCCGATGAGGATCTCTCCCGGGTGGTCTCGGAAGCCGAGGTGGACGTGGCGTTCTTCGGCGGCCTCGGTCGCCGGATCCTGGCGGGAAGGGACTTCACCCCTGCGGACGCGGAGAGGGCCTCGGAGGCGCGGCCCGTCATCGTGAACACCTCCTTCGTGCAGCAGATCCTCGGAGGGCGGAATGCCCTGGGCCGTCGATTCCGGTACGATGTACGGGGGCAGGTGGACCCGGAGGACGTGGAGTGGTTCGAGGTCGTCGGCGTGGTCGGGCCCTTCGGGATGAACCCCATGAACCCGACCCGCGATGCCGGCTACTACGTCCCGCTGCCCCCGGGCCAGGTCGGTTCCGTCCGCTACGCGGTGGAAGTCGCCGGCGACCCGGGCAGCTTCGTGTCCCGTTTCCGAGAGATCGTCGAGGAGGTCGACGTGGAGGCCACGGTCCTGGCGCAGCCCATGGCGGACCTCATGGAGACCGAGGCCAAGGTCTTCCGTCTGGTCTTCATCCTGCAGGTGGTACTTGCGGGCGTCGCGTTCCTCCTTTCCGTCACGGGTCTCTACGCGCTGATGTCCTTCACGGTCTCGCAGCGCACCCGCGAGATAGGGATCCGCACTGCGCTGGGCGCCCGGGCCTGGAGCATCGTCTCCACCATCGCCAGACGGGCCGCCCTCCAGCTGGGCGTCGGGCTTTCCCTGGGATCCGTGTGGGCGTGGCTGCTCCTTGGATCCATCGCCAACGACCAAATGGTCATCCCCATCAACATGCCGGTGACCATCGGGGTGACGGTGGCCTGCGCCGCCCTGGTGGGGGTCGTGGCGTGCGCGTCGCCGACGCTGCGGGGGCTCCGCATTCGACCGACCGAGGCGCTGAGGGAGCTCTAGCTGCGATGGCCCTCTTGGCGGGAGCCCACGAGCTGCGGATGGCGTGGCGCAGAGCCCGGCGTCGACCGGGGCGCGGGCTTGCCGTGGCTCTGACTCTGACGCTGGGCGTGGGCTCGCTCACCGCCGCGTTCACGGCTGTGGACCAGGTGCTGCTCAGGGATCTCCCGGTGCGGGCGCAGGAAGAGCTCGTGGTTGCCTGGTTCGTGAACCCTGCCCGCGGCTTCACCCGCATTCCCTTCCGGCCGGAGACCTACGACATCCTCGAGGGGGCGGGGAGCCTGGCGGGTGTCGCCGGCGTGGAGTCGGCTGGCGCGAGACCGACCCCGGTGGAGGGCGTCGAGGGCTCCTTTGCCATGCGCCATGTCCGCGTGGCGGGAGACTTCTTCGGCGTGTTGGGCGTCGAGCCCGCCCGGGGGCGGCTCCTCCAGGCCGGCGACGACCTTCCCGGGGCCGCTCCGGTGCTGGTCCTCAGCCATGGGGCATGGGTGGCTCGATACGGCGCCGATCCCTCGGTCGTGGGGTCCAGCGTCCGCTACCTGGGACGTCCCTTCACGGTCGTGGGGGTCGCAGCCGAGGGATTCGACTGGCCGCGGGGGACCGACATGTGGGCCACGCTCCGCGGTGCGTACCCCCGGTGGGGTGAGGAGGAGCCTCCCGGTATCGAGCTGGATCTCGTGGGGCGGATGGCGGGGGGCGTGAGCGCCGACGCGGTGGCGGATGATCTCTCGGCGACTCTCCGGTCGGACGTCGGCACCCGCGACACCTACACGGGGCTGGCCCCCGTCGTGACCTCCCTGGAGGATCACGTTGTGGGCGCGCTGCGCCCGGTCCTGCGCCTTGCGCTCGCTTCCGCTGTCGCGCTCGTCCTGGCTGCTCTGGCCAATGTGACCCTGCTGCTCCTGGCCGGGGGCGGCCGCGCCGCCCGCGATGTCGCGGTCCGGCGCGCTCTGGGCGCCGAGCCTGGACGGGTGATGGGGCAGCTCGTCGCCGATATGCTGCTGATAGCGGTGATGGGTTTGGCGGGAGGGCTCGTGTTGGCGTGGCTGGCCCTCGAGGGGCTGCTTCCCCTCGCGCCGCCGGAGCTTCCCCGACTGGATGAAGTCGCCCTCGACGGGCGCGGTGTCCTGGTTGCGCTCCTCACCGCGCTCGTGTGCGCAGGCTTGGGCGGAGTCACCGCCGGATGGGTGGTGGGGCAGGCCGCTCCGCCTGCGATCCTCGTGTCCCGCCAGTCGGGCGGATCGGGCGGGGGCGCCATTCGAAGGAGCGTGGCCGCGCTCCAGGTCGCGCTTGCGGTGATGGCGGCGGTGGGCGCGGCGCTGCTGGTCCGCACCGTCGTCACGATGGACCGCCTTGAGCTGGGGTTCGATCCCGACGGCCTCAGCGTGGTGACGCTGAGCGCCCCCTACACATACTTCAGCGTGCCTGACGCGTATTTCGGGGCTCTCGAGCAGGTGGCTCGTGATCTGGAGGGACGGGCGGGGATCGAGTCCGTCCTGCCAACGCTGGCTCCGCCCCTCTCCAGAGGCCTGCAGCTGGTGCTGAGAGGAGAAGGGCAGAGCCAGGACGACGTCGAGGAAAACCCCTACATGGCACTCAACGCGGTTCTTCCGGGGCACACCGAAGCCCTGGGGCTGCGCCTCCTGGCAGGCCGGACGCTCTCGTCGTCGGACAACACACCGGAGTCCGATCCCGTGGTGGTCATCGACGAGGAGACAGCGCGTGCGCTTCAGGGCGGTGCCTCGGCCCTCGGTCGGCGCATCGGAGGCTTTGGGGACCCTGACACCTGGTGGACAGTGGTGGGCGTCGTGGCTCGGAGCCGATATCACGAGTATCTGGGTCCGGTGCCGACTGCCTTCTACCCCATGCGCCGCCTGGCCGCGGCGCCTCCCACGCAACTCCTGGTACGCACGTCGGGCGTGGGTCCGTCCTCCGTCCGCGGCCTCGTGTTGGAGGCCTTCGCCGCGGTCGACCCGGGAGTGCGCGTCATCAGCGAGGAGAAACTGGCGGACGTGCTCCGGCGTCCGGCGTCGCGACCGCGCTTCGCCGCGGGGATCCTGCTCGGCTTCGCCGGAGCCACTCTGCTCCTGGCATTCGCCGGTGTGTACGGCGTCTTCACGGTCTGGGTCCAGGAACGCGCGTGGGAAATGGCTGTGCGACGGGCGTTGGGCGCGCGGCGCCGACAGGTCCTGACCCTGGTGTTGGGCGGAACGCTTCGGACTGTCGCGCCTGGAGTCGCCGCCGGCCTGGCCGCGTCGTTCTGGGCGACATCCCTGGTGGAGTCCCTCCTCTTCGGGGTCTCGGCAAGGGATCCGGCCACGTTGGTCGGGGTGGGGCTCATGGCGACGATGGCCGCGCTCTTGGCGGGGCTGGCGCCGGCGCTACGGGCGGCCGCCACGGACCCGGCGGAGACGCTCCGCACGGAGTAGGCGAGCGACCCTCCGTATCGGCTTCCATGTCCGTTGGAGACGATCCCTGGCGTTCTCCGCCTATTAAATATATTTTGATTCGACAAATCAAAGTATAAGCCATGGCTGATCTAGAGACCGCCCTCTACACCCTTCCGCGCATCATCGCCGCCTGTCGAGCCAGGAGGATCCGTACTCGGTCGGGAATCGAGGCCAGCGCCCGTCAAGCGGAGATCCTCGGCTACCTGGATCCCGAGGACCCCACGATGGTGGGCGAGCTCGCCGATCACGCCGGCGTTACGGCGTCGACCATGTCGCTGACGTTGAAACGCATGGAGGAGGGTGGATTGATCGTGCGGGAGAGGGATCCGGCGGACCGGAGGGTCATGAACGTTCGCCTCACCGACTTGGGCGTGAAGATGAAGGAGGCGACCTCCATGCTGGACCCGGAGAGGGTCTACGCCATGCTGCACGTCATGGGGCCTGCCGACCGCCGGCTCGCCCTTCGCGGCCTGGCACTCCTGGGGGACGCCGCTGACGCGCTCGTACGCAAGAATCGCCGGGCCGTCGAGGCCCAGGTCGGCGGCGGCTCACCTCCCTGAGGGGGGGGGCGCGCCGAGCGGGCAGGACTCTCCGCCTGCAACTTATTCCACGGGAGTGTCGTCTATACTCTCATACGTCCGGGTACATCCGGGTCCGGTCCGTGCGGGTCGGTCGTGTGAGCCCGCGACCGATCCGCGAAGGCATGTCGTCAGAGGGAGGGGATCATGGCAGGAGACCACGCGCTGATACACCTGGACGTGTTGAGCAAGGTGTTCTACACCGAGGAGGTGGAGACGCACGCGCTGTCGAACATCACGTTGGAGATCCAGACGGGGGAGTTCGTGTCGATCGCGGGGCCGTCAGGGTGCGGCAAGACGACGCTCCTGTCGATCCTGGGACTGTTGGACAGCCCGACGGCGGGGAAGTACAAGCTGGACGGTGAGCCGGTGGAGAACCTGAGCGCGTCGCAGCGGGCGAAGATCCGGAACCAGGCGATCGGGTTCATCTTCCAGGCGTTCAACCTGATCGGGGATCTGACGGTCTACGAGAACGTGGAGCTGCCGCTGACGTACCGGGGGATGCCGGGGTCGGAGCGGAAAGAGCGGGTGCAGGCGTCGTTGGAGCGGGTGGGGATGGCGCACCGGATGGGGCACTATCCGAGCCAGCTGAGCGGCGGTCAGCAGCAGCGGGTGGCGGTGGCGCGGGCGATCGTGGGCAAGCCGCTGATCCTGCTGGCGGACGAGCCGACGGGAAACCTGGACTCGAAGAACGGCTCGGCGGTGATGGACCTGATGAAGGAGCTGCACGACGAGGGGGCGACGATCTGCATGGTGACGCACGATCCGAGGTACGCGCACATGGCGGATCGGAGCATCCACCTCTTCGACGGCCAGGTCGTCAGCGAGGACGA
>JBDHGI010000143.1:0-11286 GCA_039589955.1 Gemmatimonadota bacterium
CCGGTCGATGGATCTCAGGGGCGGTGCGGCAAGCCAATCGGATTGGACCGGCTGCGTGGGGAAGGGGTTGGAGTCCTCACTTGCTCCGCGAAAACGACGATGTCATTTTCGTCACCATGTCTCTGGGCGACCTGCAGAACTTGACCATGCTGGCGGTGGCCCGCCTCGGGCCGAAGGCCGTGGCCGGCGGGATCCGTGACCTGCTGGCGGAGGAGGTCGGGCGCGAGGTCTCCGTGTCGACCGTATTCGTGACGCTTACCCGACTCGAGGACCGAGGGCTCCTCGCCTCGGAGCGTGGGGCGTCTCCGGCACGAGGGGGCCGGCGGAGGCGGGTCTTCAAGGTCACGGACCGTGGTTGGGCCACCCTTCACGAGACGCGGCTCGCGTCGGAGCGACTCTGGGAAGGACTCGAGCCCGGATGATGGATCCGCGGTGGAGATACGGCCGGGCGGCACTGCGGCGATGCCTGGTCGCGTTGCTACCCGACGACGACTGGAGCCAGGAGTTCCTGGGCGAGCTGGACGACGAGCTGGCGCTTCGCGCCCGGAGCCGACACGGGCCGGGGCTGACGATCTGGTACGTCCGACAGCTCTTCTCGCGCGCGACGCTCGGCTTCGTATGGGCGGTGCGTGCCCGGCAGCGTGGGAGGCGAATGATGGGTGACATGGGGATCGTCGGGGGGCTCCTCCTGGACTTCCGCCAGGCGTGGCGCGGCATGGCGCGGGACAGGTGGGCGACGCTCACGGTCATCGCAACGCTAGCGGTGGGGATCGGCTCAGTGTCCGCGATGTTCGGACTGGGCGAGCGGCTCTTCCTGAGCGGTCCCCCGCACGTCGCCGAGGCGGCTGAGCTGCAGCGCGTGTTCCTCGCCTTCGAGGACGTGGGAGGCAGGCGCACGTCGCCCTGGATCCCCTACAGCACCGCCTCGGCGATCCGCGACGGGGTCGAAGCCTTCGACGGCGCCACCATCTACCGGGGCTTCGAGGAGCTGGCTGCCCTGGGGCCGGGCGCGCGCCCGGTGACGGCCGTGGAGGTCGACGGGAGCTACTTCGGCGTGATGGGCGCCGTACCCGTCGAGGGCCGCTTCTTCGGTGAGGACGGACCGGCCGATGCCGTGGTGCTGTCCGAACCCGTGGCTCGGGAGGAGTTCGGATCCCCGGCGGCGGCGCTGGGGCGGACCGTCAGGGTGGGCTCCTTCACGGGCACCGTGGTGGGAGTGGCCCCCACCGGCTTCGCGGGTCCGGACCTCGCCCGCATCGACCTGTGGGTCCCCCTCGACCGGGAGCTCATGCGCTACCGCAACTGGTGGCTCGTGGGGCGGCTCGCCCGGGGCCGGTCTCCAGCCGCGGCGCTCGCCGAAGCCGCGTCCGTCCACGAGGCCGTCGACCCCGGCCCTTCGTCCCAGTGGGCGCGTGAGGGAAGCGTCGCCCTGGCCGACGTCACCGACGATCTGGCCGGGGAGCGATCCGCAGAGACCTCCATCGCCGTGCTGCTGCTCGTCGTCGTCGGGTTGGTGCTGGTCATATCCTGGGCCAACGTGCTCAATCTGCTGCTCGCACGTGTGACACGCCGTCGCAGCGAAGTGGTGGTGCGCATCGCCCTCGGTGTCGGCCGGTGGCGCCTGGCTCGGATGCTGTTGAGCGAGAGCGTCATCCTGAGCCTGCTGGCCGGTCTGGCGAGCCTCCCGCTGGCGTACGCCGAAGGAGTCCTGGTCCGGGACGTGCTCCTCCCCGGCGTCGCCTGGCGGGGCCCCGTCCTCGGCCCCGAGCTCGTGACGGCCACCTTCTTCGCGGTCGTGGCCTCGGGGCTCCTTCTCGGCGTGTGGCCCGCCCGATTCGCATACCGAACAGACGTCGCCGGGGGTTTGTCCCAGGTCCGCCCCGGCTCCGGCGGGGGCCGCACCCGCGCCCACACGGCGCTCGCGGCGGGCCAGGTCACGCTCTCCGCGGCGCTGCTCCTGTGTGCGGGCCTGTTCGTGAAGAGCTTCTGGACGCTGCGGGTGACCGATCTCGGCGTCGCGGCGGCCGAGGTACACGCCGTGACGCTCCGCTCCTTCGACTTCCAGACCGGAGCGGGAGACGAGGCGGAGGACGCGGTCTACGCGCAGGCGTACGAGTCGATGCGCCAGCGGGATGACATCGGCCGGGTGGCGCTTGCCGTGGGCCTCCCCTTCTTCGGCAACGTCGGCATCAGCGTGCACCTTGATGGTCGCGACTCGGTGCCCGCGCTGCCGGGCGGAGGGCCCTTCCTCAGCGCCGTGTCGGGCGGGTACTTCGCGGCGATGGGCACCCGGATCGTTCGGGGGGATCCGATCTCGGACGCGGACGTCGCGACGGGCGCGAAGGTCGCGGTGGTCGGTGAAGCGACCGCCCGGGCTCTGTGGCCCGCGGGCGACGCCATCGGCGCGTGCGTGCGCATCGGAGCCCCGACCGATCCATGCTACCGGGTCGTCGGGATCGCCGCCGACGTTCATCGTGTGGGGTACCGGGAGGCCCGGTCGCTGCAACTCTATTTCCCGCTGGGAAGCTCGGACGCCCTCAGCGGGGCGACCCTCATCGTTCGCTCCGACGGCCTCATGGGAGTCTCCGAGTCCGATCTTGCGGCCGTAGTCCAACGGACGGTCCAGGGGATCGATTACGTCGACGTGCGCCGCCTCGACACGTTCCTGGATGCGCAGATCCGCCCATGGCGCCTGGGTGCGGTCATGCTGTCCCTGGTCTCCGTGCTCGCCATGGTGATTGCGGTCGCCGGCGTCTTCTCGGTCCTGAGCTATCTCGTGGCTCAGCGCCGGCGCGAGATCGGCGTTCGCATGGCCTTGGGAGCGAGTCGCGACACGATCCACGGGCAGATCCTCAAGATGGCCCTGGGCTCGGGTCTGGTCGGGGTGGCTACGGGATACCTGGCCGTCCTCGCCGGGTCGCGATGGCTCGCGCCCCTTCTTTTCGAGACGCCGGTCACCGACCCCGTGGTGATGCCCGCAGTCGCGGTGGGCCTCCTCGCGGCGGCGGCGGTCGCCGGACTCATTCCGGCGGCTCAGGCGTCCCGCGTGGATCCCGTCACGAGCCTGCGCGCCGACGGCTGAGGCCGGCGCCCCGCACGAGGGCATGCGGGGCGCCCGACCGCCTACTCCTCCTGGTTGTGGATCACCGGATCGCAGCTCCACACCTCCACGCCGTCGTACCTGCCGGTGATGTAGTAGCTGATGTCCCCCTCCGGGGCGGCGGTCGTGTCCTGGATGAGCATGACGCCTTTCCCGTCCGCCGGCAGCGGATTTCCGTCCTTGTCGGTAACCGTGAGACCCGAGATGTCCGAGCCCCCCTCGGCGGCGATCCCCGTGAGCTTGAGGTGGTTGCTGTGCTTCGACTCGTAGCGGATGTAGGCGCCGTCGGCGCGCTCAGCGTCGGTGATGGTGATGCGCCCCGGAGGGTCGTCGTGGCCCTTGGGGTTCTGGTCGGCGAGGACCGAGATGTAGCCATTGGAGTTGGGGTTCTCGCTCCCGGCCTGGCATTGACCGGTGACGTAGTCGACCTTCCGCTTCCAGGTGATCTTGGACATGTCGCCTCCTTGGGAGGGTGAGTCGCGCCAGGGGTAGCTCCCCCGGCACGGTGGCGCCGGGGAGCCTACGGTTCGATTCCCCGGTCCTTCGCGACGCGCAGGAGCGTCGGCTCCCGGTAGCCCGAGGCGATGAGCTCCCGGAACCGGGCCTCCCCTTCGGGTCGGTCCAGCAGGAGGAGGAGCTCGGCCCGCAGGGGTCGGACCTCCGCCACTGCAGGCCCGTCCAGAATGGCGGCCAACGCCCCCAGGGCTTCCTGCCAGCTCTCGCGGGCGGCCGCGGCATCGCCGCCCGCCTCCAGGGCACGTCCCAGCTCGAGGAGAGCCTCGGCGCGCCGTCTCGCCGGCGCGACGCCCTCGCCGCCAACGGGCAGAAGCGTGATGGCCTGGCGGGCCGCGCCCACGGCCGCTTCCGTGTCCCCCAGGCGAACGAGGGTCATGGCCCGGACGGTCAGGACCGAGGCCAGGTCGGAGCGGTTCGCGACGCCGGTGCTGTCCGCGACCAGGATCTCCCGTACCATCGCCTCCGCCCGGTTCAGGAGGGGGAGGGCATCGGACGGGGCGCCCGCCACGCTGAGCACGCGGGCAAGGTCCTTGGCGGCGACCACGGCGGAGCGCCGCCATCTGGCGTTGGCCGGGTCGAACGCAGTCAGGCTGTCGAGCATGTGCAGCCGCTCCCGGAAGAGCCGAAGCCCCTCGGCCTCGTCTCCGGTCTGCAGGGCCGACTCTCCTGCGAATCCCAGGCCCTGCGCCAACCGCGACCGCCAGTAGGCCTGCTCCGGGTCCACCTCCAGGAGCTGTCGCTTGAGGCGAAGCTCCTCCGCGTGCAGGTCCCGAGCTTCCCCGTACCGTCCAAGCTTGCGGAGCACGACGGCGAGCTTGTTGTGGCTCTCCGCCAGCTCTCCCAGCCACGCCACATTGTCGGGGTCCCCGGCGGAAAGCTGGGCCTGGATGCTCAGCGTCGCCTCGAACGCGTCCTGCGCTCCGGTCAGGTCGCCCCGGGCCTCGCGGATGGATCCGAGATTGCTCTGTGCGTACCCCAGCTCCATTCGGTAGTCGAGGTTGTCGGGCTCGAGCTCGACGAGGCGCCCGGCTATATCCAGGTAGGCCTGGAGCTGGAGCTCCGCCTCCTCGAGGTTGCCCGCCAGCCAGTCCGCGTATCCCACCCAAAAATGGCTCTGGGAGAGGTCGAAGAGGCGCTGGGGGTCATCAGGGGCCCGCCCCGAGAGGAGCCGTGCCAGGCGGAGCGACTCCTGGAAGGCGGGGACGGCCTCGTCGGAGCGCCCTTCGTTCAGGCGCACGCTTCCGATCTGATAGAGAGCCCGGGAGCGGCTGGCCAGCTCGTCGTCGGTATACTCGGACGCGGGGAGCGAAGCGAAGTACTCCACCGCCTGGTCTCCCACTGCGTCCAGGACGTCCAGGCGGCCGAGGGGCTCGAGCTTCCCGCGGAGGTCGCTGAGCATGAAGTCGATCAGGGCCTCTCCCTGCTCCTGCCGTGCCTGGATTCGAGCTGCCTGCACCGCGGTGGTCACCGCGAAGGCCACCAACCCCACCACCACCGTGGCGGCGAAGGCCACGCCCATGCGGTTCCGCCGAACGAACTTCCGCAGCGTGTACCACCGGTTGGGGCCGCGCGCGCGGACCGGTTGGTGGGTGAGATAGCGCTCCAGGTCCAGGGCGAGCCCCGTCGCCGTCTCGTACCGCCGGTCCCGATCCTTCTCCATGGCTCGGGCCACGATGAAGGTCAGGTCTCCGTGAAGGGCGTGACGAAGGTCGGGGATCGTCGTTCCCCGCGCCTCCGCCGCCCGCGAGGCCGTGTCGGCGTCGAGCTCGCCCAGGCGCTTGGCCGGTGTGGGCGTCTCCCGGTGAAGCGCGCCGACCACCGCCGCCCATCCGCGGTACGCCGAGCTCCGGAACGGGAGCGCCCCCACCAGAAGCTGATAGAGGAGGACCCCCAGCGAGTATACGTCGCTGCGCGTGTCGACGTCCGCGGACCCGTCCAGCTGCTCGGGGCTCATGTACGCCGGGGTGCCGACCACCTGGTCGTCGCGCGTGAGCTCGGTACCGTCGAACTCCGTGCCACCGGTGGCCTTCGCGATTCCGAAGTCGATGATGCGGGGCAGAGGGCGGCCGTCCACCTCCGAGACCAGCACGTTGGAGGGCTTCAGGTCCCGATGGATGAGCCCCTTCTGGTGGGCGTGCTGCACCGCCCGGCACACCTCCGCGAAAAGGCGAACCCGGTCCCGTATCCCGATCCGGCGCCGGTCGCAGTACTCCGTGATCGGCGAGCCCTCCACCCGCTCCATGGCGAACCAGGACCGGCCATCCTCCGTGACGCCGGCGTCGAAGATCTTCGCGATGGAGGGATGGTCCATCACGGCCAGTGCCTGGCGCTCCGCCTGGAATCGAGCCAACACCTCGGGGGAGCTCACCTCTGCACGGAGGACCTTCAACGCCACCGTCCGCTGGACCGGCTGTTCCTGGCGCGCCTCGTACACGACCCCCATCCCGCCCTCGCCGATGACGCCGAGGATCGTGTAGGGGCCGATGGCGGGAGAGTCTGGTGAGTGGGCCACGGGTACCTCCAGGGCCGACATTATAGGCGCCGTCGCGTCCGCGGCGCCAAGGTTTTCTTCCCGGGGCCCGCGCATCGTCGGGCATGCCTTGTATCGCGCCTCCTCTCTCGTGAGCTTGTTTGGGTGTGTTCACGGCCGCGTTGGACCGCCGTCCGAGTGCCGCCGATTTCCCTCCCGTCGGGGCTGCCCCACCGATTCACCGGCCCGCGCCGGCCGAATCTCGCCGAAGACGTGGAGGATGACGATGAGACCGCTTCTCGCGGTGGTCGCGCTGGCCGGTGTCCTGTGGGGCGCCTGGGCCGCCCCGACCACCGCTCAGACCGGGGAGGACATCTTCCCCTTCGAGACCCGGCCGTTCGAGTTGGACAACGGACTCCGGGTCTATCTGGTGCACGCGGGATCGCCCGGCATGCTGGCGTATGCCTCGGTGGTGCGCACGGGCGCCCGGGACGAGGTGGAAGAGGGCGTGACGGGCTTCGCCCACTTCTTCGAGCACATGATGTTCCGCGGCACGGAGAAGTACCCCAACTACGATGGCGTGACCGAGTCCTTCGGGGCCGCCCGCAACGCGAACACCTCCCAGGACCGGACCTTCTACTACATCGTGGCCGGCTCCGAGTACCTCGAGCAGATCGTGGATCTCGAATCCGACCGCTTCCAGAACCTCTCCTACGAGGAGCCGGCGTTCCGTATCGAGGCGGGTGCGGTGCTCGGAGAGTACCAGAACAGCGCGTACTCCGCCTTCAGCGTGCTGGATCGCGCGGTGCGAGAGACGGTGTTCACGACCCACACCTATCGTCATCAGACCATCGGCTTCGAGGCAGACGTCCGGGCCATGCCCGAGCAGTACGAGTACTCCCTGGACTTTTTCCGGCGCTTCTACCGCCCCGAGAACGTGGTCGTGGTGGTGGTGGGAGACTTCGACTTCGAGGAGGCCGAGGCCCTCATCCGCGACCACTACGCGGGTTGGGATCCGGGGTACGAGGCGCCCTCGGTGCCCACGGAGCCCGAGCAAACCGATCCCCGTGAGGCCTCGGTGACCTACCAGGGGCGCACGCTGCCCATTCTCACCATCAACTACATGGCCCCGGCGTGGGAGGGCACCGACCGCGAGGCGGTGGCCCTCGAGGTCCTGGGTGCCATCGCCTTCGGACCCAACTCCGACATCTACCGCAAGCTGGTCATCGAAGAGCGGAGGCTGCAGAGCCTCCAGGCCGGTTTCCTCCTCTCCCGCGATCCGGACTTCATCCAGATCTCGGCCATGGTCACGGACCCGTCCGACGTGGATGCCATTGGTGCCGAGCTCCTGGCCGAGGTGGAGCGCTTCCGCGCGGACCTGGTGGACGAGAAGAAGCTCGCCGACACCAAGAGCGCAGCACGGTACGGCTTCCTCATGAGACTCGAGACCCATTTGGGGGTGGCCAACGCCGTGTCCCGGGCCATCGTGAACACGGGCAGGCTCGAGTCCATCAACGACTACTACCGCACGCTGGCGGAGGTCACACCGGAGGACCTCCGGGAGGCGGCCCGTGGGATGCTGGTGGAGCGTGGCCGCACCGTCGTGACGCTCACGCAAGCGGGAGGGTGACGATGAAGACCAAGCAGACGAGATCCGTCGGTCGGGCCCTCTTGATCACGGCGCTGCTGGCGGGCTGTGACACCGGCGCCCCCGAGGGCGTCATCACCCTCCGGGAGGAGGGCTCGCCCTTCGTCGCCTTCAACATCTGGGTCAAGGCGGGATCGCAGAACGACCCCGAGGGCAAGGAAGGCCTGGCGACCCTCACGGCGCAGCTCCTGTCGAACGGCTCCACCGAGCAGGACAGCTACCAGCAGATCGTCGAGAAGCTGTATCCCATGGCCGCCGGATACGGCGCCTCGGTCGACAAGGAGATGACCAACTTCCGGGGGACTGTGCACGTCGACAACCTCGACGCCTACTACGAGCTCTTCCGCAACGCCCTGCTGACCCCCGCCTTCGACGAGGCGGACTTCGAGCGTGTGAAGCTCCAGACGCTGAACTTTCTGGAGCGCGGACGCCGCTACAACCGCGACGAGGAGCTGAGCAAGGAGCTCCTCTACTGGATGGCCTACGAGGGCACACCCTTCGAGCACCCCGAAGAGGGCTACGTGCAGAGCGTGCGCGCCATCACCCTCGACGACGTACGCGCCTTCTACGATGCCTACTACGTGCGCAACAACGTCGTCGTGGGCGTAGGGGGCGGCCTCCCCAGTGGATTCCCGGCACGGGTGCGCGCGGACTTCGACGCACGACCCGAGGCCTCCGTGGCCCGGATACCCCATCCGAACCCGGCCCGGCCCGACCGGATCAAGGTGCTCATCGTCGAGAAGGAGACGGACGCGTCGGCCATCTCCTTCGGCTTCCCCACGGACGTGGTCCGCGGCGCCGAGGACTTCTACGCCATGAAGCTCGTGAACTCGTGGATGGGCGAGCACCGCAGCTCCTTCTCGAACCTGTACCAGGTGATCCGAGAGAAGCGGGGCATGAACTACGGCGACTACTCCTACATCGAGCCGTTCCCTCTGGCGTACACCACCCAGAGCCGCCCGGTGAACGCCGTGCGTCGCAGCAACCTCTTCGAGATCTGGATTCGCCCCATCTCCCTCACGGAGCCGGGCAACCTGCACCAGCGCACCCTGTTCGCGACCCGGGCAGCCATGCGGGAGCTGAGCACATTGGTGGAGAACGGGCTGCCCGGGGATCAGATCGAGCGGACCCGACGCTTCCTCCACGACTTCAGCCTCAACTACGGTTCCACCGTGAGCCGTAGGCTGAGCTTCGCGGTGGACGACGCCTTCTACGGGCTGGCCCCCGGCTACCTGGCGTCCATCCGCCCCGAGCTCGCCGCCCTGGACAAGGCGACGGTCGACGCGGCCATCCGCAGGCACCTGGCCTCCGAAGGGATGTACATGGTGTTCATCACGGCCGACGCCGAGGCATTCAAGGAGCTGCTGCTGTCTGGCGAGGGAACCTACATCACCTACTCCAGCGAGCCCACAGCGGAGATCGTCGGGGAGGACCACGAGATCGCCAACTTCCCCATCGATGTGGCGGAAGAGGACATCCGGATCCTAGACATCTCGGAGGTCTTCGAGGGAGGCTGACGAAGGGATGCCACCGGTCGGGGAGCCGCCCCGGCCGGTGGCATCCTTCAGCCCAGTGCCGACACGTCGATCTTGAAGAGCTCCGCCGCCGTCTGCCAGGCGATGTGGTTCTTGGCCTCGACCGGGAAGTCGAGGCTCTCCAGGACGTGCTCCGCGCTGGGCCGGTCCACGTTGACCTTATGCGAGGTGAGCACCACGGCGTGGTCCACTCCGTGGGCCGCCATCGTGGCGCGGGCGGTCGAGAACGATGTCTTCGTGGCGGCCGCCGGATGCACCGGGAACCTCCCCTTCGTCGCCAGCGCCGACGTCCACTACGCGCAATCGGGGATCTTCACCCCCCTGGACTTCTCTTTCGCCAGGGACGGGATCGCGGGGGAGACCACGCCGAACATCGAAACCCTGGTCGTGGCCGACGTGGACCTGGAGCTCCTGCGCCGGCACCGATACGCGGGCACGGTTCAGCCGTGGAACGATCGCCGGGACGACCTGTTCAACGTGGTCTGGCGCGAGCCGGGGAACGACGCGGGAGAGCGTCGGATCTGAGGCACGGGAGGGCAACCTGGCGTCCCCGGCAGGGGCGCGTCAGACTCCAGTGATGAAGCTCCACGTCCCATGCGTAGCTCAGACACACGATTCACGGGCGCGGACGCGACTCCGCGGCCCTGACGCCACACCCAGGCTCGAGAGGATGCCAGGATGCTGATCAGCAACACCCAGGAGATCCCGGGAAAGACCATCGTCGCGTTCCACGGTGTGGTGAGCGGCAGTACCGTCCGTGCCAAGCACATCGGCAAGGACATCATGGCCGGCCTGAAGAACGTGGTGGGCGGCGAGCTGAAGGGGTACACGGACCTCCTGTCGGAGGCGCGCGGTGAGGCCATCCGGCGCATGAGCTACCAGGCCGAGGCCATGGGCGCCAACGCCATCGTGAACGTGCGCTTCGCCACCAGCAGCGTCGCCCAGGGCGCTGCGGAGCTGTTCGCGTACGGAACCGCGGTGAAGGTGGAGTAGCGTCATGGAGCTCCTGCCATATGCCATCACCCCGGCTCTCTTGCTGGGCGCCTGGATCTCGGGCACGCTCATCGAGCGGTGGCACCTCAGCAGCCTGTCGCGCCTGGAGAGCGGAGCGAGAGACATCCTCGCCGTGACCATCGAGGACATCCCTCCGGACTGGCGGGTCGAGTCGTCCGATCTGGTGATCGGCAACGTCGTGATCTCCCAGGACTACTTCAAGCGTGTCGCGGCGAGCCTGAAGGGCATCGTCGGCGGCAACATCAGGGTGTACGAGCCTCTTCTCGAGCGCGCCCGTCGCGAGGCTCTGATCCGCATGAAGGAAGCGGCCCGGGAGCGCGGTCACGACACGATCATCAACGTCCGCATCGAGACCTCCCGCCTCGCCAGCTCTCGCCCCGATGGAAAGGGCACCGCGGGCGTCGAGATCCTGGCCTTCGGCACTGCGGTGTCGCTGAGCGGAGGCAGGCCCAGGCTCGGCGTCACTCCTTGATCCAGGCCGGGCCCTCGAGAGCGGTCAAGGCCCGCATCTCGGCCGACGGATTGAGCTGCAGTCGGATGGTCTTATCCAGCGACCAGGCCAGCCACCTCTTCGCGTCCGTGATCTCTCCGAGCTGACCCAGGAGACCGCCGTCGATTCCTCCGTCTTCCGCACGGGTACCGCAGAACACCCCAAGCGTCCGGGACACCGTCTCCATCCGCTCTCCGATCGGGACCAGCCCGATGTTCCGACCGCACGCGGTGAAGGGCCTCTGCGGGTGGAGGCTCCCACCGATGGCATCGAGCACGATGCGCAGGTTCTCCACGAAGTCCCAATGGCACGGCCACAGCATGTCGATGGCCAGTCCCAGCGAGATCTCGGCGTCGTGGCCACCAATGGTGTCGTGGATGATGGTCCCGACCGTCGCGAGCCAGAACCCCTCATGTTCCCTGTTGCGTTCGGGACACTGATCCCGATAGCCCGTGTCGTGCTCGCCACCGGCGAAGAGCAGCCACACGTAGGTGTTCACCGGATCGCTCTCCG
>JBDHGI010000144.1:0-11043 GCA_039589955.1 Gemmatimonadota bacterium
GACGAAGGCGTGGGCCAGCCCCCCGAACTCCGTCACCTCCATGCCCGCGATGGTCGCGTAGAAGCCATTGTCCTCGAGCTCGGCGTCGCGGAAGAAGTCCCGCCAATCCTGGATGAAGCCATCGATGCCCATCGGGCGCATGGGCTGGGTCCTCGTGGGCGAGAAGACGATGATGGCATCCTCGAGGAAGACGTCCCGGAACATGTCCCAATCGGGCTCGGGCCCCGGTCCGAAGGAGACCATGGCGTACAGGGCCTCGATGAGACCGGCCGGGGTCCGGGCCGCCTCGGCGATGGGGGCCGGCGACTCCTGCCCCTCGAGGGGCAGGGGCCCGACGAGCAGCAGGACGGCACCCAGGGCGAGCGCGATTCGCGTCATGACTCCTCCTTGGCTCGAAGACCCTCTCAGGCGGCGAATCCCTGCGACTGCAGCAACCTCACCACGTCGCTCCGCTGCGGATAGCCACCGAGGCAGGGAGCGCGGCCGAGCATCTCGACAGCGTCGGAGATCGGTGAGGTGCGCAGAGCCGCAAGCTCGTGCCGCCGGAACTGGAAGATACCCTTCGGGAGATGACCCTCGTAGTACCGGAGGTGGTGGAGCTCCTCGTTCTGCATCTGGGCCCTGGCGACGTCGATAGCCTGCTGCAAGCCGTTGAGCTCGGGAGGAAACGCCGCGGCCCTCATCGGCCTGAGCGTCTCGAAGAAGCCGACGTGGTATTCCATCTCCCCGTTGAGGGACGCCACGAGGGCCACCTCGAGAACGCTGTGGTGCATGTTGTGGACGATGGTCCCGAGAGGAAGCATGTAATACGCAGCCGTGAGCCCGTACTCGGCCCCAAACAGCTCGAGCGCGAAGACGCAGTCCGCCGTCGTCCCGGAGATGTCACAGGCGACCACGAGACCGTACAAGCGGTCGAGCTGAAGGACGCTGCTGCTTCCGGCGGCGCGCTTGCTTCGCTTCTTTCCATGGTGCCCCCGCTGTCCGGCCATTCCGGTGAACGCGGCTCGCTGGTCTCGCATGAACGGAACCAGATGGGGCTCGATGTCCCATCCGTCCTCGCGCACGCGCGCTCCCGGTCCCCAGAACTGCTTGCCACCGACCCGAAACGCTTCCTTCGCCGTGCCCGGGTCGTTTCCGCGCGGCATGTGTGCCCTCGCCCCTCCCTGGAGCCCGCCACGCTCCACCCATGCCCCGGCGAGGCGGATCACGTCGGCGCAGTCGGTGGCATCGAGCTTTCGGAGGTGCATCGGGTGCTGCCACATCGTCATGCCGGGCCGGTTCTTCGGAACCCTGTCCCACAAGCGGAGGAACCCCTCGTCGCCCAGAGCGGCGTCGAAGGCGTTTCCCGGGCCGCTCGTCATGAGCTTCATCAGGGACCCGGCGACACCCTGGAGCTTCCGGAGCGCGGGCCCCTGGTTGAAGACGTTGTATACGTCCCTGGCGAAGGCGGCTTCCACCTCCTGCCTGCGCCGTGACAGGCCAAACACGAAGCTCGGGTCTTCGATCGTCGTGACTTCTCTGGGCATCGACGGTCTCCGATGCCGCGCCGCACGGACCACGTCGGGGTCGTTCGGACGCGGGAAGGGGGTTACGGGTCCGTCCAGGCGTGCGCGCGCAGAAGCGCCGGACGAAGCCGTACATGGAGCCGGGGGCGCGCAGGAGCCCGCCGCCCGGCCACGCAGGTCTCCCGGGCCTGCAACCCGGAGCGCGTCATGGCTCCACTCCCCGAAGGAGTGCCGCTAGGGACCGTGAAATGGACGGGGCAGGAAAGGCTGTCTCAGCCTGTTCTGAAAGCTATGGCGTCGCCGGTGGGGCAGCAACGCGGCGCGTCGATCTCCTCTGGCCTTCTTCGGCGACTGGGGCCAGCTTCGTGAGATTATGGCGCGACCAGGAGCCCACTCGCGCTTTTCGGAAGACACCCGGAGCACACTGCCATGAAGATCACGAAGCCTGCGTTCGTCCGCTCGGGATTCTCCTCCCTCATGCTGGCGCTGGTGTTGCCGGCCGCCGCCGCTCCCCAGAGCCGCCTGCCCGACATGCCCGGCCACGACCGCTACGTGGCGATGGCGCCGGAGATACGGGAGGCCTTCGTGTCCGGCGCGGTGAGGGTGGAGTGGGCCGACGACGGGGCGAGCTTCGAGTACGAACGGGAGGGGCGACGCTACCGGTTCGACCTGGCGGCAGGCCGAGCGATGGACGTGGGGGCCTCGGAGGGCGGTGAGCGGCCCGGCATGCGCTTCCGTGGTGGCCCCGCCCGGGGTCGCCAATTCGAGGAGGCGGAATCGCCCGACGGCACCATGAGAGCCTTCTACCGCGACCGGAATCTCTGGATCGGCGGGGCCGACGGCAGCGGCGAACGAGCGGTGACCCGCGACGGCAGCGAGGAGGAGCGCATCAAGTACGGCACGGCCTCCTGGGTCTACGGCGAGGAGCTCGGGCAGCGCACCGCCATTTGGTGGTCCCCGGACGGAACGAAGCTCGCCTACTACCGCTTCGATGAGAGCGGGGTGCAGGACTACTACCTGCAGATGGACCAGACGGACGTCCAGAGCAGCCTGGACATCGAGGCCTACCCGAAGGCGGGCACCACCAACCCGGCGGTGGAGGTCTACGTTTACGACCTGGCCAGCGGCGAGACCACGCGGATCGATGTCCGCGGCGGCCAGCCCCTCACCGACGACGTGGTAGGTCACTACGTCTACGCCGTGGAATGGTCCCCCGACGGCAGCGAGCTGACCTTCAACCGCACCAACCGTCGCCAGAACGTCATGGAGCTCACGGCCTGCAGCCCGGAGACAGGTGCGTGTCGCGTCGTGGTGCGGGAGGAGTGGCCCACGGGCTGGGTGGAGAACCATCCGCCCCGGCGCTACCTGGCCGACGGCCGGCGCTTCCTGTGGATCAGCGAGCGCACCGGGTTCGCCAATCTCTACCTCTACGACCTGACGGGGCAGCTGCTCACCACCCTCACCGAGCATCCCTTCGAGGTGGCCGACATCCTGGAGGTGGACGAGGAGGCCGGCGTGGTGTGGTACATGGCGAGGAGCGGGGACAATCACATGAAGCTCCAGCTCCACCGGGTGGGCCTGGACGGCTCCGGCGACGTCCGCCTCACCGATCCGGCCTTCAACCACGCGGTGCAGCTGGCTCCGGACCTGAAGCACTTCGTGGACGTGGCCCAGACCCACGATCAGGCGCCGACCTCGCGCCTCATGAATGCCAAGGGCGAGGTCGTGGCAGAGCTGGCCGCCAGCGACCTGTCGCGGTTCGACGCCCTGGGGCTCAACCCCGTGGAGATGTTCACGTTCGTGGCGGCTGACGGAGAGACCGAGCTCCATGGCATGCTTCACAAGCCGTCCGACTTCGACCCGAGCAGGCGCTACCCCGTGCTGGTCTCGGTCTACGCGGGGCCCGCCACCAACGGCGCGCGGGAGACCTTCACTCCTCCCAACGCCCTCACGGAGTACGGCTTCCTCTACGTGACCCTCGACGCGCGCAGCGCGGGTGGAAGGGGCAAGCGCTTCCTGGACGCCATCTACGAAAGGCTGGGCGTGGTGGAGGTGGACGACCTGGCCGCCGGCGTCCGTGCCCTCCGGGAGCGGCCCTACGTGGACGGAGGGCGGGTGGGGATCTTCGGGACTTCGTACGGGGGCTACGCATCCGCCCTGGCCATCCTGCGCTACCCGGACGTGTTCCAGGCGGCGTCCGCGTCCTCACCGGTCACCGATTGGCGGCACTACGACACCATCTACACCGAGCGGTACATGTGGACGCCCCAGGGGAACACGGAGGGCTACGACGCAGGCTCGTGCATGACCTACGTGGACAACCTCAGGGGTCGGCTCATGCTCTACTACGGCACCGCCGACAACAACGTCCACCCCTCCAACATAATGCAGCTCATCGCGGCGCTTCAGGAGGCGGGCAAGAGCTTCGAGGTGCAGGTGGGACCGGACCGTGGGCACTCGGGCATCAACCGGGACAGGATGATGGAGTTCTTCATCGAGAGCCTGGTGACCATCGAGTAGACGGCGCCACCACCCCGACTTGAGACCGATCGTGACCCTCCCACTTCTTGCTGCCCACCAATCTCCAGCGAGGGGCAATGAAGCTCAGCACGACCCGTTGCCTACTTGGCACCGCACTCGCTTTCGCCGCCAGCTTCTGTCTGTCATGCTCCTCGAACGACGGAGTCGCTCCCCCCGAGTACGTGACCGGCAAGAACGTCTATACCACGGAGGTCGACGGGGACGCGCGGGAGTATATCGTGCATGTTCCCACCGGTTACGATCCGAATAGCGCGACGCCCGCCGTGTTGATGCTTCACGGCGGCGGAGGCTCCGGTGAGGGGATGTACAGCAACTCCGGTTGGAAGGAAGTCGGCGAATCCCAGACCATACTGACCATCTTCCCAACCGCGCTCGAGTACTGCTACACCAATTGGCTGGGTCAGACGAGATTCGCGACTCGCTGGCACAGCCTGAACCGGTCTGTCTTCTGCGTGGGGCAGACGCTGAAAGACGACGTTGCGTTCCTGCGCCAGCTGATTGCCGAGCTCAAGAGGAACTACAACGTAGACGCCGATCGCCTCTACATGGTGGGCTTCTCGAGCGGCGGGCAGATGGTCTCTCGCTGTGCGCTCGAGATGAGTGACCTGCTCACCGCCGTGGTTCAGTCCGGTGGCTCGTCCATCCCCGACGACGTGGGTGGTCCGCCCGAGCTATTGCCCGTCGCCTTCGAGGTAGGCTCCAGGGATTCCAGGTGGGTCGGAGTCGGCAACGAACTGCCGATGGCGGATTTCGAAGCCGCGATGGCGGGCGACCCGTTCTTCGAAGTCGTCAGCGACCACGTCCGTACGTTCGACTTCGAACAGACTTATGCCGTGAGTGGCGATTCGACCGTGGCTCTGACCGCGCTTTTCAAGGGAGTTCCAGATCCCGGCCGCGAGTTCGCCTTCACCTTGGTCAAGGGACTCGAGCACAAGTACCCGAACACCGCTAACCACCCACGTTATGGCGCCGAGGAGAATTGGCGTTGGCTAAGGCAGTTCCGTCGGCGCTGAGGGATGCTGACGGTTCGGCGAGTGGGGAGTCTGCGGACTCCCCGGTGAGCGACCGAAAGACCCTGAGCTGGAGAAAAGCCGTGACCCTCCCACCCGAACGACGATTCGCCGTGGCCATCGCCGCCGCGTGCGGGGTGGTCGTGCTGTCCGTGGGTCTGCCGCTGCTGACCGCCTCCCCCGCGGCCCAGCGGCAGGATCCCCTATCCGAGCCCTTCGAGGGCGTCACCGCCGACGGCACGGTCGAGCCCGGCCTCTTCTCGATCCATTCCACCGGGGTGAGCACCGCGCCCGTTCGGGAGGCCGCTCGGAGGTTCCTGGCGGGACTGACCGCCGAGCAGCGTGAGGCTACCGTCTTTCCCGCGGATGACCTGGAGTGGCGCAGGTGGAACAACGTCCACCGGGCGGCCCGGGAGGGGGTGAGCCTCCGGGAGATGACCGAGGCTCAACGCGGCCTCGCGTTCGGGCTCATGCGGGCCAGCTTGAGCGCGAAGGGGCTGGAGAAATCCCGGAACGTCATGCGCCTGAACGGCTACCTGGCCGACCTCCTGGACGCTTGGGACGAGTACGGCGACGACCTGTACTGGTTCACCGTCATGGGCGAGCCATCGGCCACGGAGCCATGGGGCTGGCAGCTGGACGGCCACCACCTGGTCATCAACTACTTCGTGCTCGGGGACCAGGTGGTGATGACCCCGACGTTCATGGGCTCGGAGCCCGTCACCGCCACCACCGGCCGGTACGCCGGTGCCTCTGTTCTGCAGGACGAGGAGGCCCTGGGGTTGGCGTTCATGCAGAGCCTGGACCCCGAGCAGCGGGCCCGGGCCACGGGGGAGGAGCCCAAGACGCGGGGCAATGCCCGGGCCCAGGCCTTCCGAGACAACCTGGTCCTGGACTACCAGGGCCTCCCGGGATCGGAGCTGGGCGTGGAGCAGCAGGCGGGGCTCCTCCGGGTCGTCGCCGAGTTCGTGAACAACATGGACGAGGGTCACGCCCGGGTGCGGATGGACGAGGTGGAAGATCATCTCGACCGGACGTTCTTCTACTGGCTGGGGGACGTGGGAGCCGAGGCCGTCTTCTACTACCGGATCCACAGCCCCGTCATCCTCATCGAGTTCGACCATCAGGGGCCCATCGCCCTGGAAGGCGACCGGCAGGTGCCCACCCGGGCCCACGTCCACACGGTGGTGCGCACCCCGAACGGAAACGACTACGGCAAGGACCTGCTACGTCAGCACTACGAGGCCCACATGGGCGACGAGACCCACGTGCACGCTCGCGACGAAGCCCCGGGGAGGCGGTGACGTTTGGCGTAGCTGTCCATCCAACTCAGCGCCCGAGCCAGTACGTCGCCTTCACCTGGAACACGTTGGTCGGTCGGCTCCCCAGGATCTCCCCGGCGGCGCCGCCGAGGTCGAAGCTCCCCACCGGGTCGTAGCCGGACCGGTGCTGGGTCCAGACGAGGTACAGCGTGGAGCCGGGGCGGTACTCCCACCGGAGCACGGCGGTCCCGCGCAGGGAGCTGGTGGTGAAGTCAGGATTGTCGAGAGTGAAGGCCGCGGCAGCGCCCGGGCCGTCGGGATCGACACTGTACGTGTCCGTCGCCTGGTCGTACGTCACCGCCCCCACGTCCTTGCCGAGATCGAGCTTCTCGATGCTCCGGGGTCTGGCGAACTCCCTGAACGATGTGTAGTCGCCACTGGCGATGAACGGCTGGGCGTAGAGCTGCAACGTCAGATTGGGCGTGAACGTCCAGTTGACGCGCGTGTCCAGCGAGACCGTCCTGGTCTTCACGAAGCCGAAGATGTAGCGCCGGCCGTAGAACGACGTCGCCGTCGGATCGTCGATGGCGCTGATATACTGAGCGTCGTCCTCGTCATGCGTCCAGGTGGGGGAGAGCTGGATGAAGACGTTGGCCGAGGGCTTGACGGCCAGGCCCGGCTGAATCCTGAGGAGGTGGGTGGGGGCGTCGATGCCGCGGGCAACCTCCACCGCGAAGTCGAAGACGGCCCGGCGGCGGGCATCCGTGGAGACACGGAAGTGACCGATGTCGTAGCCGGCGCGCTTGACCACCGGACCGCCCCGGGTGAGCCGGTCGTCGTAGGAAGGCACGTTGCGAATCCCGAACAGGCGCACGTTCCAGTAGTTGAGGAGCTCCATGCCGTAGAACGCCTGTAGCTGGGCGTAGGTGCGATCCCCGTCGTAGTTGTACTGCGTGGCGCCGCCGATGCTGGCGAAGATGCTCCGGTACCACCCGGTGGGCGTCGTCCAACTGCCCCCGATATTGCCGTTGATCCACTTGTAGTCCGAGCGGCTGAGGAAGGCGAGGTCGTTTACCTCGAACCCCGGGCTACGAACGTTGGCCATCGCCTCCCAGAGCAGCGTGCCGCCGTCCTTGCCAACGCGGGTATAGAGACCATATCCGCGCACCGACGTGGCGGCCGGGTCGTGGCTGACGCTGAAGAGGCCGTCGCTGGTGACGGCGCGGTCCGGCCGCTGGAAGTAGTGCGCGCTGGACCGCTGGGTGCGTGCGATTGCGGCCGGTGAGCCCGCGACATTGGAGAGGAGGACGCCTCCCATCCACGAGTAGTCCCTGTCGTGCCAGTAGTGGCGCCAGTCCAGCCCCACCGCCTCCGCGTGGCCGTGGAGCCGGTCGCTCACCACGCCGTCGGACCTGTCTCGCAGCGTCGACGTCAGGATGCCACCGATCCAGGTCGAGCCCTGGTTGAAGTCCTTCTTGACGCGTCCCACGAAGTAGTTGGTCAGGGGCTCCACCACCTGGGAGGCCTCGGGCGCCCCGACAGTGGACAGGTAGAGCGCCGTCTCCTGTGCGGTCACGGCGTCGAGAACGCCGATGGTGTAGCCGCTCTGCGTGCGCCCGGTGATCTTCGCGGCCCCCAGGATCGTGGTGTTGTCGGGCGTGTCCGCG
The DNA here is from genome assembly GCA_039589955.1 of Gemmatimonadota bacterium. Taxonomy (GTDB): domain Bacteria; phylum Gemmatimonadota; class Gemmatimonadetes; order Longimicrobiales; family Gaopeijiaceae; genus SZUA-318. The sequence continues at coordinate 7,986 of JBDHGI010000144.1, forward strand.
AACGCAGCGCTGTCCAGGACGACTCCGTCGAGCTGCGGAGGCCGTCCGATCCGCCGTGAGTAGAAGGCCGAGAGGCTGGAGGAGTTGCTGCAGAACATGCAGCGCATGCCGCCGAACCCGAAGGCGCTCGCCCCGGCGATGAAGAACGGCCGCTTCTCGTCGTAGTACGTCTCGTAGGCCGTGAGGTTGAGGGAGGCCGGATCGACCTCGACCTGGCCGAAGTCGGGGTTGAGGGTCGCGTCCAGCGTCAGGTTGGAGGTGAGCAGGTACTTGATGTCTCCGCCAACGCCGTAGTGGCCTTCCCGATCGTGGTGGTATGGATCGTCGCTGCCGCTACGCTCGAAGGTGCCTCCCGCCACCACGTAGGGCAGGAGCTCGAACTGGCGGGGCCGGTGCGCGATGCGCAGCCCGGTGACGTCCCCGTAGAACGCGGGACCGCCCGACGCGTTTCGCGGCCAGAACGACCACATGTCGCGCTCGTTCAACCCGTCGATGTAGCGCCAGATCTGCATGCCCCACACTTGAGCGGTGTCGCGGGAGAAGCGGAGCTGGCTGTAGGGGATGCGGATCTCGGCGGTCCACCCGAGCGAATCCACGCGCGCGGCCGCGTCCCAGACGGGATCCCACGACGGGTCGCCGTTGAACTGGTCGCCCTTCACGCCCATGGGGTTCACCTCGAAGCAGGCGTCGTCGATGTGGTTGTGATAGGGATCCAGATCGATGACGAGCTTGTCGGTGGTCAGGGAGTTGAAGGATCCGTTGTCGCCGCTGGCGTCGAGGAGCTGGTCGCGGCGGGCGAGGGGGGCCGCCACCCCGCCCGGCTGGTCCATGCGGGCGCCGATGTAGAGGGCGCCGTCGTCGTAGAGAAGGCGGACCTCGGTCGGGAGGGAAGCGGGCGCGCCTTCGGCGGGCGCGTATTGCCGGAAGGACCCGATGGGCGTTGCCGCCCGCCAGGCCGTCTCGTCCAGCCGGCCGTCGATGGATATGGAGCCTTCGAGGCGTGCGGCGCTCGCCACCGGCGGTGGCGACCTGACTCCCGAGGCAGCGGGAGCCTGGGCGGACAACGGAGCCGGCAGCGCGGCAAGTGCGACGAAGACGCTCGCAGGAAAGCGTCGGACGCTCATCAGATACTCCAGGCGGTTCGAGCCCAAACGGGACCTCGTGTCGGCCCTCAACCGCTTAGACAGAGGGGACGCGCCTATGGTTCGGAGGGCCCTGGAGCATCGATGGCGCCCGGGCGGGGCGGCCTGCAGATCCGGTCCCGTGTGCCGCCAGCCACGCGATTCGATCCGGCCCCGCCGATGCTCGATAATCCGGAACGACGCCGGCGGTGGGAGGACCCGCACCCTGGCCGAGCGCGGGCAGCCGCCGGCCCATCCGACCTGGCTGGCGCGGTTCCTGGACGTGCTGGGAACGCGCATCGAGCACTGATGGGGGTCAGTGGGGTGGTAGCGCGCTTGCGGGCACGACAGTAGGGTGCCTGGCTCGGCCGATGAGAGCGGTTGGCCTAATGGCCGGGCGTCGCTGGTTCGAGCCCAGCAGTGTCCACTTCACCTACAGAGATACTCTGCAGCGTGATAGCGTGTTGCAGGCATCCGCCCCTTCCCAGGGACCGCTCGCGAAGTCTCACTGGAGTCGTCACGCGGGCCGAAGACACGGCCATCTGTTAGGGACCGTGCAGGGCCCGCCTTTCGCCAACGTCTCGGCGAAGGAAGCCGGTTCATTCGGCTCGAACCTAGCGTTACCGAGTTGGCGCGGGAACTCGACTTGGACGCCGCCTGATCCGCTTCCCAGCTCGGTCACTGGCGTGATCGGACGTCGGCTCGGAGGCCTCGTGAAAGCTCACCGCTCCGTCGCCGGCCTCGCTGGACACCCCGTCCAGGACGACGAGGTGGTAATGCGGGCGACCCCCCTCAACCACCGGCACATCAGCCGAGCAGGGCACGCGTGACTCACTCTTTCGAGCCATGCGGCCCCCCGCTGCGTTCCACTAGCTTGATTTGGGTCCCTCGGCGGATCCTCACGAAGTGGAACCGCGTCATCGATTGAGGCGGGCCTGGAGGACTGGATCACAGAGCGACTGAGGATCTACCATGAAGAGACGGCGCAGGCACGAGGGCTCTCGGATGCCCGTGAAGACGTCGAGCTCCGACACCGGCGCCGCCAGCCCCGGGACTGGGCAGGACGCCTCTTCGGGCGATCAGGTGGGGTCGGAGGGCCTGAAGCGAGGAGTGTCACCCGGTAGCCGGCTGGCCAGCCGCCTTGCGTCGAGGGGCTTCAACCTCTGGTACTTGATGCTGGCGGTGTGGATGCTCGTTCTGGTGGCTCAATTCTGGCGCGAAAGCACCCAGGTAGCGGCCATCCCCTACAGCACCTTCCTCGATTATCAGCAGGCTGGCCGTGTGGGCGATCTCGTAGTTGGCAGCGACCAGATTACGGGGAGCATCGTCGAGCCCGAGGAAGGTCAGCCCGAGCGCTTCCGCACCACGCGCGTCGATCCGGATCTGGCGGACCGGCTCGTGGAGTACGGTGTCGAATTCAGCGGCGCCGTGGAGAGCACGTGGCTCCAACGAGTGCTCGCGTGGGTCCTGCCCATCGCCCTCATGCTCGTGATCTGGATGTTCCTGCGGCGGCGCCTCGGCCGGAGCAGAGGGCTCGGCGGCGGCATCATGTCCGTGGGCAAGAGCAAGGCCAAGATTTATGTCGAAGAGGACGTCAAGGCCAGCTTCGAGGACGTGGCCGGCCTCCACGAGGCCAAGGAGGAGCTGAAGGAGATCATCGGCTTCCTGCGCCAGCCAGAGCGCTATGGTCGGCTCGGGGCCCGCCTGCCAAAGGGGATCCTGCTGGTGGGGCCGCCGGGCACGGGGAAGACGCTGCTGGCTCGAGCCGTCGCCGGGGAGGCCGGCGTTGCGTTCTTCTCCATCAGCGGCAGCGAGTTCGTGGAGATGTTCGTAGGTGTCGGAGCAGCCCGCGTCCGCGACCTCTTCGAGCAGGCGCGCGGGCGCGCTCCGTGCATCATCTTCATCGACGAGCTCGACGCGATGGGCCGCGCCCGTGG